>JBCCEE010000090.1:0-22228 GCA_039030415.1 Acidobacteriota bacterium | reverse complement strand
CGTCGATCCGCTGGTCGAAGCTGTGACCGCCGCCGTCTTCCTGCACATACCACTCGAAGCCGGCGCCTCCCGCCATGTAGACCGGCCACATCTTGTCGCGGCGACCGTGGGGATAGCCCTGGGTGTCGTCCGTGGGATCGTTCTCGATGCGCTGCGGCTCGTCGAAGCTGATCGCCCACGGCACGCCCGCGGCGGCGGAGCGCACCCGCCAGTCTTCGATCAGATCGAACATCGAGGCGCGCGAGTTGTTGCCCTGGAACGAGGTGATGTCGAAATCACCGTTGCCCAAGAGGGGAGCGTAGAACTGCTCGTACTGGTTGCTGTGGGTGTGCGTCGTCACCGGGTGATCGTAGGGGTCGACGGCCTTCAGGTAGGCGGCGAAGGCTTCGCGACGCGACGTGCCGTAGTCGTTCTCCTCACCCAGATTCCACTCCAGGCCGTTGTGGTGGCCGAAGACGGCGTTGAGCATGCGGTAGAAGAGCATGCGCTCGGGGCCGAGCTCGCCGTCGTCGTGGTATTGCTCGTTGCCGGGCTCGGTCTCGGCGAGCACGAAGTGCAGGAAGATGCCGCGCGACTGGGCGTGGGAGAGCACCAGCTGCCACTGGGCCAGCTTCGACAGGTCGTAGCGGGTCTTGGCGCTCTCGGTGATGGTGGGAAACGTGTCCTGACCATCGCCGCCGAGATTCATCGGCAGGAAGTAGATGACGTTGGCGCCGCGGTCGGCGATGTAGTTGAGGGCGCCGATGATGGCGCGGCCGGCACCGCCGTCCCAGTCCGGGTCGCCGGCGCGCCAGTCCACGACGTGGGCGGCGAAGGTGTGGCCGGCGGCGGGGGTGTTTTCAAAGCCGACGTAGCCCAGGAAGTTCTCGGGGATATCCGGCCCGCCCTTGACCCACGGGTCGCCGTCGGCCTCGCTCAGGTAGTGCCCGCCGCGGTTGCGAATGAGGCCACGACCCGGCGCCCGAAAGTCGACGCCGCTCTTGTCCGACGCCACGACGCTGAAGCTGCCGGTGAGGCCATCGTAGAGCGGCACCGGCGAACCCGCGGTGCCGGTGGTGTCGGCCGCGACTTCGCTGCCCTCGCGGAACGAGGTAACGTAGCTCCAGGTGCCGACCTCGTCCGGCGCGAGGTGCGCGTGCCAGACGTTACCGGCGCCACCGCCCGCGCCGTCTCCCGCACCGTCTCCCGCGAAGTAGCCGGGAACGCTGAGGATCTGACCGCTGGGGCCGCTGAAGCGCACCTGGAAACGAAAATCTAGGAAGGGATTGGGGGTGGACGTCTCGAGCGCGCCGGGGCCCGACAGGGCTAGGGTCACGCGATGCCAGCGTCGCCGCGGCTCCCCGCTGCCTGGCGCGCCGCCGAAGACGCTGATGCTGCCGTCACCGTCCGGCGGCGGCTCGATGCCGTCGTCGACACTGAACGAGATCGCGAAGTCCGTGCCGGCGGTGCCGCTGCCGCCCGAGCCGGTGAAGCTGCGGGCCACCAGGTTGTAGGAGCCAACGCTCGGCGTCCACGGGTTGTAGTTACCGCTGCTGTCGCCGAACAGCGCATAGGGTGCGGCCGACTCGGTCTGGGTATGACTCTCGGCCCCTGAAAGCTCGAAGACCACGCTGCCGACGGCGCCCGAGACGTTGGCGCGCACGTTGACCGCGGCAGGCAGGGACGTCGGGTCGAGGGTCGCGCCGTCGAGCAGGGGATCGTGGGCCGGTATCGGCTGGTCCGTGCCGGCGTCGATCAGCGTGAAGCTGGTCACGTCCTCGGTGCCGGCTCGAGACTCCGGGCCGACGAACGCTGCCAGCAGACTGAGAACGATCAGACACGTGCGGATCGGGCGCCTCGAGTGGACCATGTGGACCTCCTGTGGACGGGTTGTCTCCCTCGAGCCAAGAACGACTTATCTATACATGCGCATTTAAACATGCTGGCTCTCGGCAGCCAACCCTTCGATTCCAGGAAAGCACGCTATGGAGGCTCCTAGCCCGTTCTCACCCCAGCAGCGCGCCTATCTCTTTTCGCAGATGGTTCTCGAAGTCGTCCAGCATCTGTTGGCGAGCCTCGGCACCGGAATCCGCGGGGCCATGACAAATCGACGGAGGAAGCACCTGCCAGTCCAGGTAACCGAACACATCTTCGGCTAGCCCATCGACGCGCTCACGGTACTCGGCGGCTTCGGCCTCGTTGGCAGCGCCCCCGGTCGTGACCGAGTACATGGCGGCCTTGCGGGGCAAGGTTCTGCTTCGCCCATAGGCGAACCCGTAGGACAGCACTCGGTCGATCCAGCCTTTGAGGATAGCTGGATAGCTACCCCACCAGATCGGGAACTGCAGAATCGTGAGGTCCGACCAGAGCACTCTTTCTTGCTCGCGGCGAATTTCGAAGACAAAGCCGCCATGCTTCTCGTGGTCGAGCTGGGCGCTCGCAAGCTGCCAGGAGTCAGACTCCTGGGGCTGCTCGAAGTCTCCTGGCCCAGCTGAAGGTCCGAAGCCGTCCTGATGAAGGTCAGAACACTTCACCTCGTGGCCTTCCCCCCGAAGCATCTCGACCGCAAGGTGCCTCAGAGCAAAGTTGAATGAGCGAGACTCGGGGTGCGCCGTGACGATATGGACTTTCATCTGATGACCCTCGGTCTTGGAAATTAGACCGGGTCCATAGGTTACACCTTTGGAAATTGAACCTGTGAAGACTGAAGCATCGATCTGCAGCCCCAACATACCCAGTGCGAGGCTCGCACCCGGTATCTGCACCGTGCAGAAACCCCGATCGACGCTCAAACCGGGTGTCTGCAGCCAAAACATACCCGGTGCGAGGCTCGCACCGGGTATGTTCACCGTTGGGATACCGGGTGCGAGGCTCGCACCGGGTATGTTCGAGTCGAGGACGACACCTGCGAAGCTCGAAGACTCACCCCGAAATCCCTCGCTTCTAGGGTGGCATCGCATAGGATCGCGCCTTCAAACCGCGAGGACCTTTGGATGAGCGAGCTGAGGACGCGCCTCGAGCATCACGTTTCGAGGATCTATCCGCCTGAGACCGTGCCACACTTGGTCAACGCGCTGCTCGAACGGGTGGCGGCAGCCGCGCCTGCGGACCGCGACTCTGCATCAAAACAGGACGCAGCACCACCTGACGCGACACCACCTGAGAAGTGGTCGGAGGACGACGTCATGCTGATCACCTATGGTGACAGCATCATGCATCGCGACGAGCCACCGCTCGAGACGCTGCGCGGCTTTGTCCGCGAGCACCTGGCGGACACGGTTTCGGGCGTCCACATTCTGCCGTTCTACCCCTACAGCTCGGACGACGGCTTCTCGGTGATCGACTACGCCCGAGTGCGCGACGATCTGGGATCTTGGGACGACGTCCAGGCGCTGGCCGGCGAGACCACCCTGATGGTCGACCTGGTGATCAACCACGTCTCGGTCGAGAGCGACTGGTTCCAACAGTTCCTCGCCGGCGAGCCGCCCGGTGAAGCCTACTTCCTCAGCTACCCGGGGGATACCGACGTCGCGTCCGTGGTGCGGCCGAGGCCGCATCGCGTGCTCGTGCCGTTCGACACGGCGCAGGGTGAGCGCCACGTGTGGGCCACCTTCAGCGATGACCAGGTCGATCTCGACTTCTCCAATCCGGATGTCCTGCTGGAGATGGTCGACATTCTGTTCTTCTATCTCGCCCGCGGAGCGCGCTGGATCCGCCTCGATGCGGTCGGCTACCTGTGGAAGGAGCTCGGCACGCCGTGTATTCACCTGGGCCAGACCCATGAGATCGTCCGCCTGCTGCGCAGTCTCGCCGAGGCCGTCGAGCCGCGCGCCGTGCTGATCAGCGAGACCAACGTGCCGAACGTCGAGAATCTGACCTACTTCGGCAACCGCAACGAAGCCCACGCGATCTACAACTTCAGCCTGCCGCCGCTGCTCGTCGATGCGCTGATCCAGGGACGCTCGCGGTATCTGCGCCTGTGGATGATGAGCATGCCGCCGGCGCCGTTCGGCTGCGCCTACTTCAACTTCACCGCCTCCCACGACGGCATCGGCCTGCGACCGGCTGAAGGCCTGCTGGAAGCCGACGACATCGCCACCCTGGTCGACACCATGCGCCGTTTCGGCGGCGAGATCAGCGAGCGGGCGCTGGCCGACGGCAGCCTGGCGCCCTATGAAATGAACATCACGCTATTCGACGCGCTGAAGGGCACCGTCGACGGTGAAGACGAGCACCAGGAGGCACGCTTCCTGTGCTCCCAGGCCATCATGCTGGGGCTAGAAGGCGTGCCGGCGGTCTACATCCACAGCCTGCTCGCCTGCCCGAACGACACCGACGGCATGCGCGAGACCGGCCGCGCGCGATCGATCAACCGCCATCGCTGGGACGGCGAGCGCCTGGACGCCCTGCTGGCGGATCCGTCGACCCCGCAGGCGCGCGTGTTGGCCGCCCTGAGCGAGCTGATCCGGATTCGCCGCCGGCAGCCCGCCTTCCACCCCAACGCCACCCAATACACGCTTCAGCTACCCAACGAGCTGTTCGGCTTCTGGCGCCAGAGTCCACGCCGCGAGCAGAGCATCTTCGCCGTCCACAACCTGGCGCCGACCCGCCAAGCCCTGCCGCTTTCGAGCCTCAACCTGATCGCCACCGACCCGTGGCTCGACCTGATCGGTGACACCCGGATCGACGACCTGAGCGGCAGCCTGCAGCTCGCGCCCTACCAGAGCCTCTGGCTCACCAACCTGGCGTCCTGACGGCAGCCGGCCCTCCGGCTCGACTCAGACCGACGCGGTGTCGGCTTCCACCGCCTGGATCAGGCGCTGGTGGATGTCGGGCACGGCGGCGACGACGCGGTTCCAGCTCGGCAGGAAGGGCGCCGTGTGGGGATTCTCCAGGAAGTCCTCACCGGCGCGCATCAAGGCCTCGGTGAACAGCTCGATCGACTGCTCCTCGACGTGGCGGTCCAGGGTCAAGCCGTTGTAGTCAGCGTCAGCATGGTAGAGCTCGATCAGGTCGAGCGCCGTGCGGTAGTAGGCCGCCTTGAGCGTCCGCAGCACGCCGGGGTTGAACACCACGCCGTTGATCGCCAGCTTGCGGAAGAACGCCTTGCAGATGTCGGTGCTCATGCGCGCCAGGCCCTTCGTCATGTCGTCCGTCGACAGGTCCTGGTGCTTGTGATCGTAGGCGTCGGCGATGTCGACCTGGCAGATGCGATGCGTCGAGTAGAGGCGGTGCGCTTCAGACAGCACGCCGATCTCGAGCCCCCAATCGCTCGGGATGCGGATCGAGTGCACCATGTCCCAGACCATCGAGAACTCACCGGCCAGCGGATAGCGGAAGCTGTCGATGTACTCGAGGAACTCGTGGTTGCCGAACATCTTCTGCATGGCGCGCAGCAGCGGCGTCACCAGCAGGCGGGTCACCCGGCCGTTGAGCTTCTTGTCGGTCGCCCGGTAGTAGTAGCCCTTGCAGAACTTGTAGGTGAACGTCGGGTGGGCGATTGGGAAAAACAGCTTGGCCGGCAGGCTGCGATCGTAGGTGAGGATGTCGCAGTCGTGCAGGGCGAGCGATTTGCACAGGTCCGAGGCGAGGAAATAGCCCATGCAGTACCAGACGTTGCGCCCCTTGCCCGGCTCCGGCGGCGCCAGATCAGCCTCCGCCAGCAGCTGGTCGACCGCTCGCAGCCGCGGGCCGTCGTGCCACAGGATGCGATGCTCCTGCGGCAGGCGGGAGAAGAACTCCTTGGCGTAGCGGTACTGGTCCTCGTCGGCTCGATCGAGGCCGATGATGATCTGGCGGATGTAGGTGGCGTGACACAGCTCCTCGACTATGTGGTCGAGCGCCGGGCCTTCGAGCTCTGAGAACAGGCTCGGCAGCACGAGCGCCATCGGGCGCTCTTTGCCCCACTCGTGCAGCAGGCGCTCGAAGTCTTCGACGGTCCGGCTCCTGAGATTGTGTAGCGTGGTGATCGAGCCGTTCTGAATAAAGTCAGCCAAGGGTCAAACCTCCGTCGGGATATCGCGTCGCGTGTTTGGCAAAATGTTCGGCAGGTTATCGAGCTTGGTTTCGAGCAGGGTACCGAGCTAGGTTCCATTCCAGAACAATGCTCGTGAGATGGTAGGCCGTGTTGGACGGAGCGAGCAAGGGCTGAGATGTTTGAGCGTGCAGGACACAGGCTGGTCGTAAACCCTGGAGAGTTCGGGGTTTACGCAGCTAAGTTTCGATCCCGCGAGTTCCGAAGCCCGGCGGAGCCCGTCCAACACGGCCGTTTATCGAGCGTCCCTGGACGCGGTGGAGCTACGACTCGAACAGCGTATCAAGCAGCGTATCGACTGCCCAACGCCAGCCGGCAGCGCCGGGCTCCGGCGCGTACAGCAGGTTGGGCAGCGGCCCCGGATCCAGGGGTTCCCCGGTCGCCCGCGGAATCACCACCGGGTAGTCGACCTCCTGCAGCATACCGAGGTCATTGCCGCTGTCGCCGAGCGCGAGGGTTCGCACGTCAGGCGCCTGAGCGCGATGCTGCTCGCTGATTCGGCGGGTGGCGTATGCCTTGTCCGCCGAGCGCCCCATCACGTGCCAGAACCGGCCGCCGGCCACCAGCCGCAGATCATGCCCAGCGATCGCCTCGGCCAGCGCCTCGGGCGGCCGCTCGTCGAGCCAGACGATCGGCTCGGTGCCGTCGCGCTCAGCGGCGGCCCGCGCTGCCGCCGCGTCGAGCCCGGTGAGCTCACGCAACCGATCGAGATCGAAGTCGGCGAAGCCTTCGAAGCGGAACCCCTCGCGCTCGCGGATGGCGTGCAGGGCCTCGAGCCACGAAGCACGCGGCGGCCCGAGCCATTCGACGTCGAAGGTCTCGGGCGAGCCGCTGCGCGGCCGGTAGATGGCGCTGCCGTTCTCGACCACGAACGGTTCAGCGTTGCCGAGCTCATGGCGGATCGCCAGCATCTCGGCCCGCGTCTTGCTGGAATTCAGGATCAGCGGCACGCCGAGCCGACGCAGCCGCTCGATCGCCGGCGCCGCCGCCCGCCACGAGTAGTCGTGGTGGTCGAGCAGCGTGCCGTCCAGATCGGTGAAGACCAGCAGCGCCGGAGCCTCCGTCCTGCGATCCGGCGCGTCGACCTCCTCTTCCAGCGTGGCGCGGGGCATAACCCCACGATTCTATCGGCTACCACTGACCGGTGATCGGGAGATCACCTTCCAGGCCGAAGATGGCCCACAGGTCGAGGACGATCGACCACTGACAGTTCTCGTCGCGGTCCATCAGGAACAGCCGATCCATGGGCCGATAGACGCCGAGGTCGTCATCACCGTCGTGGTTCCAATCACCTACGATCGGCGTGTCATTGTGGAGCCCGAACAGGCAGCCCTGGTCGCCCGGCGGCGTCCAGGTGCCGCTCTCGTCCCGGTCCATCAAGTAGACCCGATTCGAAGGCCGGTAGATGCCGATGTCGTCGTCGCCGTCACCGTTCCAGTCTCCGACGAGCGGCGTGTCGCCGGCCAACCCGAACAGCGCTACTTCATCCGTCGCCGGCGTCCAGGAACAGCTCTCGTCGAGATCCAGTCGGAAGATCCGATCGAGGTAGAGGCCCACATCATCGTCGCCGTCACCGTTCCAGTCTCCGACGAGGGGAGTGCCCTCCAGCCCGAAGAACACGCAGGCCTGATCACCCCCGGGGCCGAAATCCCAGGCGCAGTCGCCGTTTCGGTCCATGAGGAATTGGCGGGTAGACGGCCGGTAGACCCCGAGCTCGTCGTGACCGTCACCGTTCCAATCCCCCGTGATCGGCACGTCGCCCACAATCCCGAGCTGGCAGGTCTGATCGGCGGGCGGCGTCGACGTGCCGCTGCCGTCGTTGTCGGTCACGAACAGCCGGTCCGGAGCCCGGAAGACCCCGACCCGATCGCGATCACCGGTGGAGACAGTGTTGTCGACATTGACAAAGACCCCGTCCGGGAACGGACTCGCGTCGCTGTCGTTCGAAGACACCAGCAGGCGGTTCGACGTCTGTCCCGCAGGCGCGGATCCGAAGTCGACCGTCAGGGTCATCACCTGCTGCTCGCCGGGAGCCAGGGTGAACGGCGCCGGCGGCGACCAGGCGATCCACGGGGCCACAGACTCTAGCGCGATCGAGCCCACGATCAAGTCGGCACTGCCAGTATTGGAAATGCTGAACGTCTGCTCGGCGGTGGCCAAACCGGCGGGTCGCGCGCTGTCGCTGCCCGAGTCAGGCTCCAGCAGAGCCAGGCCGTGGCCGCCGTCGGGCAACGGCAAGATGCGGTACCGGCCGTCCTGGGTCTCGATCCGCCCGGCGACGAGGCCGGCCTCGGCCACCAGATCGATCCGCGCTTCGCCGGCCGAGCCCTGCCACGCCACCTGACCGCCCGCGCGTCGCTCACCGCGGCTGCGCTGCGCCGTCAGCACAGACCCGTCGAGCAAGACGAGCTCCAGGCGATCCGGCAGCGACTCCAGCGCCACGGCATCAACTTCGATCTCGAGCCCCTCGATAGCCGGATCCTCTACGCTCGAGACCCGATGCCCCTGACTCGCCAACCGGTAGAGCGTCATCGGAGTCTCGCCGGCGCTATGGGCGCCCGCCGGTCCCACCACACGGGTGACTCTGGCGCCACTGCTGAAGTCGAGGGTCAGCGGCGAGATCGCGATCACCGGGGACAGGTCGGCCTGGGCGTCCTGATTCACCGTGAAGCTGTTGCCCGCGATCGTCATCGAGCCGCTGCGAGCGAATCCGGAATCGTTGGCCGCGACGCTGAAGTCGACCGTCGCCGGCCCCACGTAGTCGGTACCCGAGGTGATCGTGATCCACCCCTCGTTGCTCACGGCGTCCCAGGTGCAGCTCGCGTCGACGGTCAGCTGGACGCTGCCTGCGCCGCCTGCGCCATCGAACGTCTGCGAGTCGCGATCCAGTTGAAACACGCAATTGCTCACGACATAGTTTTCTTCGGTGACCGCCTCCACGTTGTTCTCAGAGTCCACCGAGAAGAACTTCAGGGTCGTCGAATCGTCGATGGCCAGCGCTCCCCCATAGAGTGGCGACGCGGTGGTCGGCGTGCTGCCGTCGAGGGTGTAGTAGGTGGCCGCGCAGCCCGAGAGGTCATCGCTGCACGTCAGCTCGACGGACAGGGAGTCGTTGTAGGTGCCCCCCGGCAACGACGCCAGCGTGAACGGCGGCGCCGTATCGAGCGTCAGAACCGGATGGATCGTCGGCATGTCGCTGCTCAGCACAATGCCGCTCAGCACCGAGCTCCGGCCGTCGAACCCGGCGGTGAGCGTGTACGAGCTACCGAGACTCAAGCCGTCACCGCTCGTCAGCCGGAAGCTTCCCTCGTCGTCGGCTCGCACCTCGACATTGAGGCCACCTCCCACCAGAGTCACCAAAGCATTTTCCACCGGCTGGCCGTAACTGTCGACGACTGATCCTTGAATCGCCAGCAGGGCCCCGATCGTGCCGAACCTGACTACCGTAGCGTGGTTTCCCCGCAGATTGGTCGCCCGGGCTTCCACCACGACGGCCCCGCTCGCCTGGGGCAAGGACCACGGATGACGCCAGCGGCCTCCCCCTAGGAGCTCGGCAGAGCCCAGATCGAGCCAGTCGCCACCGCCGTTCAGCGAGTACCGCAGCTGGACCGACAGGATGCCGAAATCGGCTTCATCGGCACCGCTCGAATCCGCCACGGACCCTTCGATGTCGATCAGCTCACCGCTGGTCATCCCGGCCGGAAGCGGATCGATGCTGACGGTCGGCAGCGCCGCGTCGCCCGAGGTTTGGGTGAAGTCGAGGGTGATCTGCTCCATGACCTCCGAGCCCAGGCTGTCGCCGACGTAGAGTCGAATATCGAACTTCGCCGCGCCGCCGCTCGCTGGAGAGACGTCACTCGGCGCCACCCATTTGACTCGGCAGAACGGCCGGCTGGCGCCGGGATCGAGATCGATGAACGTACCGCCTGCGGCCTGCCACGAACAGAACGCGCTGGCGGTGCGAGACACGCCGTTGTCGTCGTGAGCGTTCGGATCCAGGTTGGTGATAACCGCCTGCAGCTCCGCAGTGTAGATGCCTTGAAGTGCCCCCAGGGCCTCAGGCTGGGGATCGGTGGCGTCAATACCGACCGTTGGAGGCTGGACGCCGGACAGCACGGGCTGCTCGTAGCGGTGTCCGATGCGCGAGCAGAGTCCACGCTGCAGGAAGTCCGCGGACTGCGGCGTCGGCTGCGCGATGACCTCGCCCAGCGGATTCGCCGTCGGATCCAGCAGGCGATGCAGCATGACGAAGAGATCTTGCCGGTCGGCCCACTCGTCCGGGCGATACAGGTTGTTGGTGCCGCTGATCAGGGCCTTCTGGCGGGCGGCATAGATATAGCCGGCGGCCGGGTGGCTCGTCGGGACATCGTCAAAGAGGGTGACGCCTCCGAAGTGGGTCAGCGGAGCGATATCCCACGTCTCGAGCAAGGCTTTGAGAATCCACGCTCGACTGATGGTTTGCGCTGGTCTGAAGATGCAGGGAGCCTGATTGAACGGGGTCGCCTGGTCGTCGTCGCCGGTGTAGGCCAGCATGCCGAGGTAGGTCGCGGACTTGAAGTACCAGGCGTCTGGATCCGCGACGTCTGCGAACAGCGAGCGCAGGGGCGCTCCAAACCAGCTCGCGAAGCTGGCGTCCGCGTTCGCCAGCCCGTCCCCGAGGGCGCGGTAGAGCATGGTCGCGACCTCGGCACGATTGCCATCGAAGATGCCGCGCAGATCGTGGTCCGGCGGATCCTCGATGATGCCGTTCAAGACGAGGAAGTGCGCGGCGTCCTGCGCCCAGGGCGACACATTGACGTAGGTCACGCCCCCGGGATCGGGACTCCATTGAACCGTGCGATCCGTTACCGGACCGCCATTTTCATTCACGTCTACGATCCAGATGCCGATATTCAAATCGCCTGCGACAAATCCCAACGCCTCGGGATCCACCTCTTGGCTCACGTACAGGCTGGCTCGCGGCGTCGAGGGCGGCTCGTGCACCCGGATGTTGTGGCTCATGCCGTTCTGGTACAGCGCGATGCTCACGACCTCCATCAGGTCCGCGTCAGAAGCCGTACCGCTCACCGTGAAGCTACCGGATTGATTCGAACCGGCGGCGGGACCCTCCCAGGCAAAGCTACCGGCCGAATCCGGGCTCCATTGGACCGTGCGGTCCGACACCGGAATCGTGTTGTCATTCACGTCCTTGATCCAGATGCCGATGTTCAAGTCACCAGCGATGAATCCCAAAGCCTCGGGATCCACCTCTCGGTTCACATACAGGCTGGCTCGCGGCGGCGCCGGCGGCTCGTGCACCTGGATGTTGTGGCTCATGCCGTTTTGATAGAGCGCGATGCTCACGACTTTCATCAGGTCCGCGTCAGACGCCGTGCCGCTCACCGTGAACTTGCCGAATTGGCTCGAGCCTGCGGCGGGGCCCTCCCAGTCAAAGCTTCCCGCCGAATCCGGGCTCCACTGGACCGTGCGATCTGTCACGGCGCAGTCGCAGTCATCGGGCCCCGTGTTGCCGTCGGCATCGACGATCCAGATCCCGATGTTGAGGCTGCCGGCGACGAACCCATAATCGGCCGGATTGATACTGCGGTTGACGCTGACGCTTGGCACCGCCGTAGCCGGTGGCTCGTGGACCCGGATATTTTGCCGCCGGGCACCTTGCACCAACGCGATGGTCACAATCTCGACCAGATCAGAATCCGAGGCGGTGCCGCTGACCGTAAAGCTGCCGCTTTGAGATGACCCGGAAGCAGGATTGCTCCAGCTGAAGCTCGGATGGGAGTCCGGTTGCTGCCAGTTGATGATGCGATAGGTCACCGGGCAGCCACAGTTGTCGGCACCGGTGTTGCCGTCGCCGTCCACGATCCAGATGCCGACGCTCATGTCGCCGGGAGCCAAACCGTACGAGGCCGGGTTGATCGTGCGGCTGATCGAGCGGCTCGAAGACGACGGCGTCGAGTCCTGGAACGCCACGATATTTTGACTCGCGCCTGTGGAGTCAACCAGCGCGATCGTCACCTTTGCCAACCGGTCGCTGTCGTACGCCGTGCCGCTCACCGTGAAGCTGCCGGTTTGCGTCGACCCCGAGGATGGACTGCTCCAACTGAAGCTCGGGTGAGAGTCTGGTTGCTGCCAATTAATGATGCGATAGGTCACTGGGCAGCCACAGTTGTCGGCACCGGTGTTGCCGTCGCCGTCCACGATCCAGATGCCGACGCTCATGCTGCCGGGAGCCAGACCGTACGAGGCCGGGTTGATCGTGCGGCTAATCGAACGGCTCGAAGACGACGGCGTCGAGTCCTGAAACGCCACGATGTTCTGACTCGCGCCTGTGGAGTCCACCAGCGCGATCGTCACCTTCGCCAACCGGTCACTGTCGTACGCCGTGCCGCTCACCGTGAAGCTGCCGGTTTGCGTCGACCCCGAGGACGGACTGCTCCAGCTGAAGCTCGGAGGCGAGTCCGGTCGCCGCCAGTTGATAGTGCGAGACGTCACCGCGCAGCCACAGTTACCGGCACCGGTGTTGCCGGCACCGTCTACGATCCAGATACCGACGCTCATGCTGCCGGGAGCCAGACCGTAAGAGGCCGGGTTGATCGTGCGGCTGATCGAACGGGCCGAGGACGACGGCGTCGAGTCTTGGAACGCCACGATGTTCTGACTCGCGCCCGTGGAGTCCACCAGCGCGATCGTCACTTTAGCGAGCTTGTCGCTGTCATAAGCCGTGCCGCTCACCGTGAAGCTGCCGGTCTGCGTCGAGCCCGAGGAAGGACTGCTCCAGCTGAAGCTCGGAGGCGAGTCGGTGAAGGACACCGTGATCGGCCCCACCCACGCGTACCCACCTTGCGAGCTCTCATAGCGGCCATAAAAGTGTTTGGGGTAGCCCGTGAAGTCACTGAGGTCATGAGTGAAGCTGACGGAGGAAGAGCCCGCGGAGACATAGGCCGAGTCGCGGTTGGTACCGTACGGCTGGTAGGTCCCCACCTTCAGATACATCGTCCCGGAGGAGCTGAACGTTCCGGACTGCTTACTCACCGTAAACGTCACGTTGCTGCCGCTGATCGACCCCGTCAACCTGAGAATCGAGCCCCAGGTTCCCCCACCGGACGTCGTAGAGCTGCGATTCAAGCTATAGCCGCCATGAGCCGCCGCAGCCCAGAATACTGACAGTAGCGCGACAACGATTACTCTTTTTAGTGCCATAACACCCTCAGCTCCAGGTCAATCTCAACATCTTCGTACTTCTAGGCGGCCTTTTGGCTAAAGGCCTACCCAAGGCAATGATCGCCAGGTAAGCGTTTTAAAACACAGCGTCGAACCCGAGCCATACCCAATCGAACCGCAAGATTCAGAGCTCGCTCGGGATCAATTCTCAAAAGAACGCAGAACGGATGATTCGCGCAGCTTCAGCTCGATTAATGCTGTTGTTTCCACGAAAGGTATTGTCCGAATAGCCATCAATGATCCCGTGCAATCTGCAAGCGTAGACCGGGGCAGCATGCGGCGAGCCAACCGCTACGTCTGAGAACGCCTGAAGACATCCGGGCAACGGCGTGACAAAGACGTCACAGTCCGGCGTGGCACCACCCAACTGTTTAGCGTTCATGGCGATACGAGCGGCCTCATATCGAGTGATCTCTCGACCCCAGCTCGCAGGATCACGAAGATCCGAAAGTGGCCAGAACGCCAACTTCTCAAAACCATTATTGGGGTTCTCGTAGCCGTAAGCCCAGAGAATTGTTGGGAAGTACCATTCGTTAACTATCGGACCCGGTGAAGGGATCGAGGGGGTCATGGTTGGCCCCAGCCCTGCGGCCTCCAGAGACCGGACGACCAAGGTCAAAAACTCGATCCTGTTGATCGTGCCATCCGGCTCATAGAACCGCTGGGACCGCCCCTTGGCAATGCCTCGCGTCCAGAGATCCACTACGTCCCCCTCGAACCAGTCGAAAAAGAAAACGTCATGGAATGGAACGCCAACTAGAGCAGATCTCGCAAATCCGTTATCGACAACGAGACCCGCTCCCTCGGTCTTCAGCAGGCCGTCCTCGAAGGTAGCGGGTACGTGCAGCCAAATCTGCCGGTTCGTTGCGCTGGTAATCGACGTACCCGCTACGACTTCTCCGGTTGAATGACCGTATTCTCGGTAAAGCTCGACCACAGGAATCGAGGCTCCATCCGCCGTGAAATTCCAGCCTCTGATTTCTAGGAGTCTGCCAGCACTTCCATAGTCTGCGACCAGTCGAACCAGCTCAACCAAAGGTACCTTTGAATACCTCTCAATAAACTTCGCCGGCTCATAATAATTGTTACCAATGAATACATCTGCACTACAGCGGTGCACGGCCGGTGGCCAGTAGGTAGCCTTGTTACGCAGGACAATCTTCGATGCCCTGAGGTCCAACATCGAAGACTTCATCATCTGAAAATGAAGGTGGGCAATACCAGTACCACACCGCCCAACCTCTGCAACGAATTGTCCCTCAGTGACTCGCTGCCCGGGGCGCACGGAGACGTTCATAGCGTGCCAGTACTCACTGACTAAATAGTCTTCAGCGCCCGATTCGGGATCTAAAATCTTATGCAGGATTCCAACGCTTGCTGGCGTATGGCTAGAGCTACAGCCGCGAGATCCCCCGATGGGATCTTCCTCCGGACTGTTGTAGTCTGCGTAGATAACAACGCCATCGCCGATCGCAAACAGTTTCTCGTCAACGTTCACACCACCCACTATCAGCTCTCGGTCTCCACCGGCTACAACGTTCCAATCTTCACCGTTGTGGTAATCGCCCGTAGAGCAGTAAGTCACACCATAGGTTCCCAGACTCATGTTCGGATTCAGCTCATCGCCCGATAGATAGGATGCATTTATATATTTATTTGAACCGGTGGCGCTGCCAGCGATCCACTTATGCTGCAATCCAGAACTGTTATCGGATTCTTCCATCAGCAGAAGCATCGGGAAGGCTTCGCTCATACGCGGATACTCATCTGCCTGGAAAACATCGACAACTTGCTGGTAAGTGTCATCCGGCATGTTGTCGACCCTCATCGGCATCTGAAGATCGAGAGCCAGAGGTAGCTCGGCTTTATCGACCGAGACATTCAGAATTGGGTGACCTGCCGTACGATAAACGTAGCGACTCACCTCAGCCTCTAAACCTTCTGGGCTTGTTATCTTGAGACGGTATCTGAGGTTTCCGACGCCGTCCGCGGGTGACGGTATTGAGACCGGTAGAGTCGGTGTGTCGCGAGCTCGCTGGCCACCTGCCTCACTCGGTATCTCATTCCACTGCGAGGCATTTGGATCCCATCTGTACCATTCGAATGAAGCGGCACCGATGGACCGACTCCCGTCAAGCAAAAGCTCACCGCCCTCTCTACTGACGCTGAATCGAGCTTCGAGCGCCTGCAAGAGACTGGCAGGCAGCATCGAAACCAAAACGACACCCATGAAAACCAGCGACTTCTCGAGGCTCGCATACCTGCACCTAACCGTTCTCATGCTCTTCTCCATTGCACTCAAATACACTCAAGTAAACCAAGGTGGGTTTACAAGGGTCGGCCCATCAAACAAACCGCGACCTCGACGGCACATCATGCACCGTCTGCAAATTCAACTTCGCCTTCACCTACTAAACGCGCTGTCAGGACAAAAGCAGGGTCATCGAAACGAGAGCTCGATAAAACTCATCCCAGCAGACGACAGTTCTCGCCTCACTGCCAATCGCCGTAGATCTGAAAGGCCGCCCAATAGAAAGGGGCTGAGAAGTCCTGCGAGACCTTCTTACCGTTCAAGTCTTCCATCTTGACCGGGCTTCGAATGAACTCGAGCTGGGCGGCTCGCAGCGCTTCATCCTTTGTCAGGCCCGATAGCAAGTGCTTGTAGAAACGAATCATGAGCTCGGCGGTGCTTTGATCCGAGACGCTCCAAAGCGAGGCCATAACCGAGCGCGCTCCGGCATATTGGAAAGCACGGGTCAATCCGATCATGCCGTCGCCAGAAGTCTCTTTACCTAGCCCTGAGTCGCAGGCCGATAAAGACACTAGTGGGCTGTAACAGTTGAATCGGAATG
Organism: Acidobacteriota bacterium; assembly: GCA_039030415.1. Taxonomy (GTDB): domain Bacteria; phylum Acidobacteriota; class Thermoanaerobaculia; order Multivoradales; family J023; genus JAAELT01. Next base: position 6,142 of record JBCCEE010000090.1, on the reverse strand, counting down.
TGCAATTCTCTTGGAGACATCCCTGTAGGTCCATTTGTAGGGTGAGGCCGTCTTGTTGTGTTCGCGGATGAATTTGAGAATCTTTCGATCGAGATCATTGACGGATTTGAAGATGCCGCGCGCTAAGACATCGCGTTTCAGCTTCGAGAACCAGATCTCGATCTGGTTGAGCCAAGAGGCGTGGGTGGGTGTGTAGTGCATTTGGACGCTGGGATGCTGAGCAAGGAAGTCACGAACACGTTTTGTCTTATGAGTCGAGAGGTTGTCGGCGATCACATGAATCTCTTGGCCCTTGGGCTGGTGAGCGACAAGGTCTTCAAGAAACGCGACGAATTCAGCACTGGTATGAGAGCCAACCGTCTTGCCATGGACGTGACCACTGTGTACATCCAGTGCTGCGAGCAAAGAAAGAGTTCCATTTCGCTTGTACTCGAAGCCGTGGCGTTCCGCTCGCCCAGGGGAAAGCGGAAGCACCGGCAACGTCCGATCGAGCGCCTGAATCGCAGTTTTTTCGTCGACACAGAAAACCAGCGCATTTTGAGGCGGATTCAAGTACAAGCCGATGACATCGAGCGCTTTGGCCTCGAAGTCCGGATCCTTAGAAGCCACGTAACGCTCAAGACGATGAGGGCTATAACCGGCTCGTTTCCAAGCACGGTGAACCAACATATGGTTGATGCCCAGGTGCTTGGCAAGTCGCCGCGTGCTCCAATGTGTCGAGCCGTCCGGAGGCGTCTTGCGGGTCAGCGACAAGATCCGTGCCTCCAACTGCGGCGTCAGACTCTTCAACTCGGATCCTCGGTACCGCGGATACAGACCAGCGAGGCGATCCTTCAGAAACCGAGTCTTCCAACGGCTTATAAACGACGTCGAACAGCCTAGCTTTTCGCAGATACTCGAATAGCTCTCACCCCTGGCAAGAAGCAAAATCAAACGAGCGCGCTTTGCGTCCTCCGCCCGAATTTTTCGACCCCGAATGCGCCGGTTTAACTCACGCCGCTCAGGAGGTGCGATCACGATGCGACCTTTCTTCATAACCTCGGATTCTATCACTTCCGAAACCGTTGTTACGGCCCACTAGATGAGCGTTTGGCCGAGCTGTTCATTTTCTGGTTAGGAATTGCTGGAGATTCTCGGAAGACTGCTCGTCGAATCCAAGCTATGCTGTTGCTGTCCATGGGGTGAGTCTTGTTGAAGCAATTAATTCACGCGAGTGGTGATCAATATTTTAGTTTTCTGTCTTTGGTCGTTGCTTGCTTGGAATGCCCAGGTGTCCTTTAACTAGGGGCTATCCTCTAGATTTCGCTGTGGCCTGGGTTTTAGCTGTATCGGCTCGCCCGTGCTGAGTGTTTGAGTCGTTTAACAGGATGTCGATCTGGAGGATCTATGGGTTACTTGAAGAGGTTTGCTCGGACCGGTGCAAAAATTGTCGGTTTTGACCCTAGCGTAAGAGACCTAGTGCTGTATCTTGCTCGGGATTTTCGTGATGCAAGCAATCCGGCCGCGTTTTTGGAATTTGTAGATGGTGCTTTTGGGGATGTTCCGAAAAAGTTTTTTTATAACAGTATACAGAGTTTAGATACGTACTCTCATCAGAGTTATGACCATCGATTTGTTAAGTGCAGAGGTTTGAGTTTTAAGGATGTTAAAATTGACAATGTTTTTTCCTTGTCTGCCTTTGGTTATGATTACGAGTGTAGTAGCAGAGAAGAGCTCAGGGAGATAATACGTGGTATTATGAAGGAAAAGCGCGAAGATTTGCTCTCGAAGGGAGCGTGTGAGTTTTTTGTCTCAAATTCAGATTTCGGAAAAGGTAAGTTTGAAATTGTGGATCTGGAGGAGGGTGCTGAGCTGTGTAAGTTTGTCAGCGCATTGAATTTTGTGCGCCAGGATTTCGGCTATTACTTCTTGAAGGAGGTTGATATAGAGAGGTGCAGGGGCGCTGACGTGCAGTTGGAAACGCAAGTGAATCCACTTTACAACTCAGGTGATATTGTAGTTAAAGTGAGGCTTAAGGGGCCGTCTCTTGCTATGAAGTCTGATATAGCGAAAGCGGTGGTGGGTATTCCTCCCCATGCTTTGAAAGAGTACATTGAGGATGCTAGACTTTCTCTTACGCAGATTGCTGTTTTCGAAGGCGAGTATGAAGTCGTGGGTGTGTCTTCTCGGCCGAATTTTATGAAGAACGGTCTCTCTGTTTTCGACCCTACTCACTCCTAGTTCAGCTCTGAGTATGTGATTGGGGGTCGCCGGGGCCCTGAGGAGCTATTGAGATTTTTAGGGCATCCTGGCGACATGGTTTAGCCAGCCGCTCCAAGGGCTTGCTCAGCAGACGGCAAGAGCGCGCCTAATAGGTGACTCGCTAGGACAATCTCGAGAAATACGTCTCTGTTGCAAAACTCGGAGATTGACCCTTTCGGCAATTTGATTGTGACCCACTTCGGCGTCAGTACACCTGCCTACGTTTTCCGTCCAAATGCCCTTTGCTCAGCATTTTGAGGGCTTCGGTCGAAAAACTTCTGGGCTCTCTGGTGGGTCACGCTCTGGCTGCTGAAAGAGTTAAAATCGATTGCCGCGTACACCATCTTCCATGGGTGATGCTTCTTCCTAGACGATACCTTCCGCGAGATGCTTCAAAGCCCAAACCCTACGCTCCAAGAATCGATGGAGGTGTTGTTCGACGACGGCCTTCTCGGCGATCACTCTCTGGATCCCGAAAGGGACTTCCAGCGTGGACGGTCGCGCATGAGGGTGACGCGTCGGTCTCAGCCGGGGCGAACTCGTGCTTGTGGGTGCGGCTTCGGAAAATGCCCGAGACCATTTCGTTAACGAAGAACCTGGGAGCCTCTATCTCGACGACGCGGTCTTCCAGGCGTTGAGCGGGTGCCCAAGTGCCGAGCCTTGAAGATAACGTGATCTCCAAACTCCAAGAGCCCCTCGGTGACGCTGGGCCTGAATGCTGGTCACCGAATCGTCCGTACCCGCCGAGCCATTACTGCTCCACACCACCGCGAAGCTACCGTCCGCGCCACGGGCGACTCTTGGCTCTCCCTGGTCGCCCGTAGTGTAAGTGTTGACCTGCACATCATCGCCATGTGCCGTGCTAGTGCCAAAGACCATCCACCCGAGGACGGTGATGATCAGCCAAGTGCTCTCTCGAGTCATTCGGACCTCCCTTGCCGGAGATGAGCTGGCCTGCAGAAAATATGTCAAGTGATCATAACATGAAGGGCCGGTGAGAGCCTTGGTGCCGTTGGCCGGGTTCGGACCTTCTACTGGGAAGGCGACTCGTTATCCTCACACGGTGCTCGAGACTCCTGCCCGATGCGAGCCACCCGAGCCGGCCTAGCCTCCTGATAAATCGGCTGGGCGACCGGCGTCCTCAGGTCGTAGACATGGACTTTGTTGTAGATCGGCTCGATCGCGGAGAGCCGCAGATAGAAGTGCTGAAAGAACATCAGGGTCAGCGCACAACCCACGAAGTAGAGGTAGGCAGCTCGCCAGTCGCGAGGCACCTCTATGCGGAAGCTCCGAAACTCGACCCAGAGATAGAGCACCACCAGACAGTTTGTCGCCGTGATCCAGGTCAGCAGGCCGGTGGTGCCGTCGCTGCTGTGCCAGAAGTAGAAGAAGTTGCGGAAGATATGGTCGTTAGGATCTAGCGGGCTGAAAGCCTTGGTGCCAAAGATGTTGATCAGGAGCAGCAGCGCGAGATACGGCAAGATGAAGGGCGCGCTGCGCCGGTAGGATGCTCCATTGCCCGGTCGGAGTGTACGTTTCAGCAGCATAGCGACCCTTTCTCTGACCTTCAGGCTGAAACCCTCTCAGGCGCTAATACGCGGAAGTCCAACCGGCTATTCGAGGCGGGGTTCCATAGCGGTCGCCTGGGACGCTTCGAGGCCGGCGAGCCAGGCCAGGGCGGCGGGGCTGGCGAGGCTGTTGAGATGCTCCCGTAGGTCGCGCACCATGGCTCGACGTTCCGGATCATCCTCGGACCAGCGGGCGACGGCGCGGGCGAATTCGAGGCTCTCCTGGTACTCGGCGAGGTAGCCATAGGGTTGGCGCGTGATGATGTCGAGCCGCCTGACGAGCTCCGGCATGAGGGCGTCGCGCGACGCGCTGCCTGCGCCTATGAGGGCCATGGCGATCGTGAATTCGGGCAGCTCGCCCTTGGCGAGGGTATCTTCGGCTTCTGCGGCGAACCTCGCGAGGGTCTCGGGGCTCGGCCGGATGGCTCCCAGAACGCGACGTGCCGCCTGGCGGACGCGGTACTCGTCGTCGAAGAGGAGAGGCTCCAGCCTGGCTTGCGCTGTGTCGCCGTAGGGAATGAAGGCCGAGGCCGGCGCCTGATGCCCATGCAAGCCTCGGCTCTCGAGGATCTCGAAGGCTTCGGGATGGCGCTCAGGAGCGAGGGCGATAGCGGCGTTGACGCTATGGTCTGCGTCGCTCAACAACGCTTCGACGTCGGCCTCGATCTCTGGCCAGGGACCGGTGATGGCGACCAGCCAAAGCCACTGACGCAGGCCGTCCGGGGTTCGCTCGACGAGCGCTGCGACGTCCCGGGTCGATAGCGATTGCGCGAGCAGTCGATCCATGTCGTTCCAGGGGGTAGACGGCGGGTGTAGCGGTCGTTGTTCAGCAGCGGAGAGGACGAGCCGGCGCGTGCGAGCCCGCAGCGCCTCTCGCAGCGGAACGTCGGAATGCTCCAGCAGCTGGTGTAGACGTGCCGCGAAGCTGAGCGTCGGGCTGAGATACCGCCACTGGCCGAGCCAGGGCTGCTCGAGAAGCTGCCCCAGAGCCTCGGCTTCGAGAGCCCAAGGCTGATGGTGGAGACGCCCGAGTAGCCGTTGGCGCACGCTGATGGCAGCATCGGCCTGCAGGGCCCTAGCGTAGAGGCGCTCCAGAACCGCTGTGCCGCCATGCTCGAACACCCAGCGGTAGCGGTCGCCCAAGAAGGTACCGGCTTCTGCGCGCAGCTGGGCTTGAGTGTACGTCGGTGCAGCGAGGGCTAGATCGATGAGCGCCTCGCGCGATGCGGGCGGCAAGGCACCGAAGGCGTCGCGATCGTTCACGACTTGCTCGAGAGCGATCACCAGCCAGAGCTCGAGCTCGGGATCCTGGCGCGCCGCTTCGAACAGCGCCGGCAGGGACGCCGCTGCCGGGCGGGCGCCATGACCGAGCAGCAGCAGCTCACCGGTCGTGGCGGTGAAGGGGTCGTCGCGCTGGGCCCAGACCGCGGCCATCTCGAGCAAGCGTGAGAGATGCTTCGAGGTGTTGAGCGACGCTAGGGCTGACGACTCGGGCGAGGGTACGGGTTGATAGAAGTCGAGGTGCGAGCTCGAGCGCCGCATCGTCTCGAACAGCATCTGGCGAATGATCCGCCGCTCAGGTCCCGGCCCGTGCTCCAGGCGGTCGTCGAAGGCCTCGGCGAGGGTGTGGAAGTTGTTCAACAGCTCACGAGCGGCCTTCGGCTGGCTCGTAGGCTGCAGGGCGCTTTGCCAAAGCGATTCGAGGACCTCAGCGGGGTGCCCCCAGGCCTGGAAGGCGAGCCTCGCGGCTTGCTCGTAGTAATGGCCCTCCCAGTCGGCCACGTCGACGGCGTATTGGAACGCTTCGGGGGGCGGCTCCAGAAAGCAGGCGGTCAACGTCTCGATCCACTGTGCTTGGTTGACGCCGTGACTGCGGGCAAAGCGCCGCAGGGCTTCTGGCGGCGCTGAGCGCGGGTGCCGCGCGCAGAGTCCCGGGCCGAGTGACTGCCACAGATGATCCCGAGCTTCCTCGAGGGCGCCGGGGCCGGCCTCGATCAGCCAGCCGTCGATCTCGGTTCTCTTCTCACCCCAGGTGCAGCCGCGGACCTCGATCCAGGCGGCGATTCCCGCTGAGTGTTCGAGGGTCTCGGCGCGCTCGCAGCGCGCCCGGTTCTCCTCCGGGCTGCGGCGCCACTCGAGCTCCGGCGTCCAGCTGTCGATCCGCGTGCCGGTCGACGTGAAGCGGATCACCGTGCTGTCCTCTCGCAGCACGACGAGCTCGTCGTCCACCGCCTGCATCATGTGGATCGGCTCGTCGGTCCCGACGACCGCAACCAGATTGAGCGCCTCATCCAGGATCGCGACGCTCGGCGGCTGGTAGACGCTGCAGTCCG
>JBCCEE010000089.1:0-22608 GCA_039030415.1 Acidobacteriota bacterium | reverse complement strand
GATTTTCTGTCTCGCTCCGGATCTGGCGCCTGGCCTGACGCAGCGACTCCAGGCCTGGACGCTGGTGCGAGGCGCCGCCTGGGCGCTGGAGCCGGATCTCGAGGATTTCGTGCGCACCGTGCTGTGGGCGAGGCCGCACGTCGTCTGCGCGGCTAGGGCTCAGCTCGCCGAGCTGGACGAGCAGCTGCGGCGCCGCAAGTACCGCCGGCACAGCCGGTTGATCGCGGTACTGGCAGCCGACGGCGACGCGCCGTCACCCGCCGCCTGGCAAGAGCGCGGCGTGCAGGTGATTGACCCGCTGGGCTAGGCTAGATCGCATCCCGAAGCAGTACTAGTGAGGTGGTAGGTCGCGCTGGTGGAACGAGCACGTCCGAGGACTGTTTGAGCTTGTAGAGTGTCTTGAGCCCATAAGCGCCTGATGATCAGGGGTTTATGCAGTTCGCAGCTGGTCCTGCGAGTTTACGAGGTCGCGCGCAGTCCATCAGCGCGACCGTCTATCGTTCGTTACTAAGATTGAAATCTAGGCTAGCGGGACGCCGGAGCCGGGCAGCAAGAGTGGAATGCCGAGGTGCGGCATGCTAGTATGCCGAAGTGCGGCATGAGAGTGGAATGCCGAGGTGCGGCATCTCGCATAGAATATGCGTCGGGCGCAGCTCGCCCGCCACCCATCAGCGCATTCGTTACCCCGCAAATCCAAGCCCAGCGTATTCAAGCCCAGAGTTGTCGTGCGTCGCGCAGCTGCGCAACGCTCAGAGCCCGTAAGGAGGAGTCCCATGTCGAATTCCCAACCGGCAGCACCTGTCGGCCTCGAAGCTACCCAGCGCGAGATCACCGAGTCCGCCGATTCGGTTTGGACCCGCGGTGAAGGCAGCGCGCCAGCCATCGCCAAGCGTCGCAAGCAGGCGCTCAAGAGCTCGCGAGGTCGCATCGCCATCGTCGACGGCTGCCGTACGCCGTTCGTCAAGGCGGGAGCGGAATTCGCCGAGATGGACGTCGTCGATCTGGCCAGCGTGCCGGTCGCCGAGCTGCTGAATCGCAACGAGATCGACCCGCGGGAGATTGATCTCTCGGTGTTCGGCGTCGTGGTGCCGGCACTCTACGCCCCAAATCTCGGCCGTGAGGTGATTCTGCGCCTGAAGCTGCCGCGCACCATCACCGGCATCACGGTCAACCTGGCGTGCGCGTCGTCGAATCGCGCCATCACCGCCGGGGCGGAGGCCATTCTGGCAGGCCAGGCCGAGGTGGTGCTGGCGGGTGGCGCCGAATCGCTGTCGACGGTGCCGATCACCTACTCGCGCAAAGCCTCGCAGCGTTTCATCGACCTCAGCCGCGCCAAGACCCTGCCCAAGAAGGCGGCGATCCTCGGCCAGCTGCGGCCCAAGGACCTGGCGCCGGTGGCACCGGCCATCGCCGAGTACACCACCGGCCAAACCATGGGACAGTCGTGCGAGAAGATGGCCAAGGAGAACGCCATCTCGCGGCGGGCGCAGGACGAGATCGCCCTGCACTCCCACGTCTGCGCGGCCGACGCCACCGCCGAGGGAAGATTCGCCGAGCAGATCGTGCCGACCTTCTCGCAGCCCGGCTATGGCGAGGCGGTGACCGAGGACACCGGCATCCGCTCCGACAGCTCGCTCGACGCCCTCGGCAAGCTCAAGCCAGTGTTCGATCGCAGCTACGGCACCCTCACCGCCGGCAACTCGAGTCCGCTCACCGACGGCGCCTCGGCGGTGCTGTTGATGAGCGAGAAGAAAGCGCAGGAGCTCGGCTACGAGCCGCTGGGCTACATCCGCTCCTACGCCTACGCCGCGCTCGATCCCGCCACCCAGCTGCTGCAGGGCCCGGCCTACGCCGCGCCCCAGGCCCTCGACCGTGCGGGCCTCAAGCTGTCCGACATGGGGCTGGTCGAGATGCACGAAGCGTTCGCGGCGCAGATATTGTCGAACATGAAGGCGTTCGCTTCGAAGAAGTTCGCCAGCGACGAGCTCGGACGCAGCAAGCCGCTGGGCGAGATCGACTTGGATCGTTTCAACGTCAACGGCGGCTCGATCTCGATCGGCCATCCGTTCGGCGCCACCGGTGCGCGGGTCACGATGCAGCTGCTGAACGAGCTCAAGCGGCGCGACCTCGAGTTTGGCCTGATGACGGTGTGCGCGGCGGGCGGCAGCGGTTTCTCGATGGTTGTCGAGCGCTGAGCGGATGACGGACGGAGGCCTGCTCGACGACCTGCTGGTCGTCGACCTGAGTCGCAATCTGCCGGGACCGCTGGTTTCCCGGCTGCTGTCGGATCTCGGAGCGCGAGTCCTCAAGGTCGAAGAGCCGAAGCTCGGGGACCCTTCCCGCCACCTGCCCTCGGCCGGGGGCGGGCCGTCGAGTCTGGCGGCGATGCTGCTCGCCGGGCACGAGAGCATCGCGCTCAACCTCAAGAAAGACGCGGCGCGGCAGTCGCTCGAAGAGCTGCTGATCACCGCCGACGTGCTGGTCGAGAGCTTTCGCCCCGGCACGCTCGAGCGTCTGGGGCTGGCGCCGGACGAGCTGCGGAAGCGTTACCCGAGGCTGATCATCTGCTCGGTGAGCGGCTGGGGGCAAGAGGGGCCTGAGGCTCACCGCGCCGGCCACGATCTCACCTATCAGGCCGTCGCCGGCAGCCTGGCTGGCGCCCGCGGCATGCCGGCGGCTCAGACCGCCGACATCGTCGCTGCCTGGAGCGCCACCTGCTCGGTGCTGGCGGCGCTGCACCGTCGTCAGCGCGACGGCCAGGGCTGCTGGATCGACCAGGCGCTGCTCGACGCCGCCGGCCATGCCTCGATCATGGCGTGGGCGGCCGAGGCGGACGGTCCCAAGGCGGATGGCGAGCCGCTGCTGCTGACCGGGGCGATCCCCTGCTACAACCTCTATCCCACCAAGGAGGGTGGCCGGTTGGCGCTGGCGGCACTCGAGCCGCGTTTCTGGAAGCGCTTCTGCCTGGCACTCGGCCGCAAGGATCTGCTCCTCAAGCAGTACCAGGGCGACGGCGAGGTGCACCGTCAGGTGTCTGAGATCGTGGCGTCGCGGACGCGCGAAGAATGGGCGGAGTTTCTGAGCGATCACGACATCCCCGCCGATCCGGTGCTCAGCGCCTCCGAGGCGCGGGCTCACCCTCAGGTGCAGGCCCGTGACTTGATGCGGGAGGCTGAAGATGGCTTGCCGCGACTCGGCTTCCCGGCCCTCTTCGACGGCGAGCGCCCGCGCGTCGATGCTGCGTGTCCCGGGCTCGGCGAGCACACCGATCCGTTGGCCAGTGAGTTCAGCCTGGCCGCGGATCTCTCGGCGCGCAAGCGACGCGCTGCCGGCATCGGCCGACGCTTCAGCTTCAAGCGTTGGGCGTTGGCTCTGGCGGGCAAGGCGGTGCCGCGATCGAGCTAGGGCGTGATCTCCTCGGCAAAGACGATCCTGCCGTCTTCGATACGGAAGATGTAAAGGCTCTTGGTGGGGTCTCCCGTGCCGCGGAAGGAGAAGGAGCCGGTGACGCCGCGATAGGTCGCTAGCCCGGCGAGGCCTTCGCGGATGCTGAGATGATCGCGGCTATCCTGCTGCTGGATGGCTTCGAACAGCAGGCCGAAGGTGTCGAAGACAAGGGCTGAGACGCTCTTGGGCTGGCCGGCGAAGGACTGGCGGTAGCGGCGCTCGAACTCTCGCGAAGCGGCGCTCTGCAGGCCCGCGGCGCTGAGCTGCCAATCGTTGATGAAGTAGGCGCCTTCGAACTCGGCCTGTTTGGGATAGCTGTCGCCGTCCCACGAATCGGTGCCCAGGAAGGTTGCGGTCAAGCCGCGGGAGCGCGCCTGGAGCACCTGCAGCGGAACCTCGTCGGCGTAGTTGGGCAGCAGCAGGACGTCGGGAGCGGCGTTGCGAATGCGCTCGAGCGGCTCACTGAAATCCTGCTCGCCGGTGGTGAAGGTCTCGAGCGCGACGGTGGCTCCGCCGAGCCGCTCGAAGGCCTGATGGAAAATCTCAGCGACCTGGCGGTTGTAAGGGCTGGCGACGTCGTAGAGCACGGCTGCCGTGTCGGCAGCGAGCCGCTTGCGAGCGAACTCGGCCAGAGCGCGGCCCTGATCGTCGTTGACGAAGGTGCCGCGGAAGACGAAGCGGCGGTCACGCGTCAGCTCGGGAGCGCTGGCGGTCGGGCTGATCATCGGCACCTGCTGTTGCTCCGCCACGGTCGCCGCGGCCAGCGCGTTACGGCTCAAGATCGGGCCGATCAACGCGTCGACGCGCTTTTGATTGATCAGCCGGCGTGCCGCCTGGACCGCCGTCTCCGGTTTGTCGTGGCTGTCCTCGAGCCACAGCGAGACCCGGTACGGCTGGCCCGCGATGCGCAGGCCCTGCTGGTTGATGTGGGCGACCGCGAGCTCGGCGCCTTGCCGGGCGGGATCGCCGAGGTTTTTCTCGAGCGCGCCGGACAGCGGCGCGATCAAGCCAACGCGCAGCTCGAGGGGCTCGGTTTCCGGCCCAGCGCAGGCCAGCGTGGCCGCGAGCAGCAGGCTGCAGGCCAGGCCGAGTATGACCCGGGACCGGCGCAGTCGCCTCATCGACCCAGGCGGTAGGCTCAACTCGGGCTCGGTGATCGCCGTCTGCTGAGCGTTCACCGTCTGCCGAGAGCTCACCGTCTGCTCGGCCATCGGCGTCTGAGCGCTCAACGTCTGTGGCTCGGGTGGGAAAGCGGACACGGGCGACAATTGTATGCGCTTCCGATGCTAGGCAGCACGTCCGCCAGCGGACCCGCCTGTCCCATAAGCGGACACTGGGGCGGGACATGTGGCTCGACGAATCGGGCGACGCTGGCGGCATAGTGCCTGGTACGTTCTTTGCTGTTTAGGCAGACCGGAGGAACCATGGCCGGTTTTGTACGAGACATCCGCTTCGCGATCCGGACCCTGCTGCGGGCTCCTGGCTTCACCGCGGTCGCGGTCCTGACCCTGGCCCTGGGCATCGGTGCCAACACCGCTATCTTCAGCGTCTTCAACGGCGTACTGCTGCGTCCCCTGAGCTACGCCGAGCCGGAGCGCTTGGTGGCGATTTTTCGGGGCGAGCGCGAGCCGCTGGCGCCGGCGAATTTCCTGGATCTAGCGCAGGACACCGAGACCCTCGAAAGCCTGGTCGCCGCCCATCCCTGGTCGCCGGTGCTGCGCGGCTCCGATCGCCCGGAGCAGATCGCGGGACTCAAGGCGTCTCGCGCGCTGTTCGAGCTGCTGGGCGTCGAGCCCGCTACCGGCCGGGCCTTCGAGCCGCTGGCGGACGCCGACGCGCCAAACCAGGTCGTCGTGCTGAGCCATGGCCTGTGGCAGCGACGTTTCGGCGGCGACCCGGGCCTGATCGGGCGCACGCTCTCGCTGGACGGTGAACCGTACACCGTCGTCGGCGTCATGCCCGAAGGCTTCGAGTTTCCACCGTTCTGGTCGACGGGCGCCGAGCTCTGGGTGCCGCTCGACTTCGAGCCCGAGCTGGCGGCCAACCGCACGACCGAGATGCTGCGGATCTTTGGCCGCCTGAAGCCCGGCGTCGAGCTCGAGCAGGCGCATCGCGAGCTCTCCGCGCTCGAGCGCCGGCTGGTGGCCGACTATCCCGACGACAACGACGGTCTCACGATCACCCTGGAGGCGCTGCGCGAGCCGGTGGTGGGCGGGGTGCGCAACGCTCTGGTGATGCTGCTCGGCACCGTCGGCGTGGTGCTGCTGATCGCCTGTGTCAACGTCGCCAACCTGTTCCTGGTGCGCGCTTCCAGCCGCCGCGGTGAGATCGCGATCCGGCGGGCGCTGGGCGCCGGCAGCGCCAGTCTGGTGCGCCAGCTGGTGGCCGAGAGCCTGGTGCTGGCGCTGGCGGCGGGGGTGCTGGGCCTGCTGCTCGGCCTGTGGGGAATCGAGGCATTGGTCGCGCTCAGCCCGGAGAACGTGCCGCGGCTGGAGGAGATCTCGCTCGACGGCCGGGTGCTCGGCTTCACGCTGGGCGTCGCGCTCCTCACCGGCTGCCTGTTCGGCATCTTCCCGGCGCTCACCGCCCTCGGCTGGGACCTGCGCGACGCCTTGCGCGAGGGTTCCCAGCGGGTCGGTGAGGGGCGTCGGGACCGGGCGCGCAACCTGCTGGTGGTGGCCGAGATCTCGCTGTCTCTGGTGCTCCTGGTGGGCGCCGGACTGACCCTGCAGAGCCTGCTGCACCTGTGGCGTCTGGATCCCGGCTTCCGCACTACCGATCTCTTGACCGTCGACCTGTCTCTAGCGGGCTCCCAGCACGCCGCGCCGGAGCGCCAAAATCTCTTTTTCGACCAGCTGCTCGAGGAGGTCGGCAGCGCGCCGGGCGTCGCGTCGGTCGGTCTGATCAACCACCTGCCGATCGGCGGCGACATCTGGAGCACGAGCTTTCAGGTCGAGGGTCAGCGCGCGGCTTCGATCAGCGAGTCGCCGCGAGCCAGTAACCGCACCGTGACCTCGGGGCTGTTCGAGGTGATGGGGGTGCCGCTGCTCGAAGGGCGCTTTTTCAACGGGGGCGACCTTGCAGATACGCTGCCGGTGGTGGTCGTCTCGCAAACCCTGGCGGAACGCTACTGGCCGGCGGGCGAAGCGGTCGGCCAGCGCATCCAGCTCGGCGGTCCCGACGCCGATGGCCCCTGGTTGACGGTGGTTGGCGTCGTCGGCGACGTCCGGCAGTGGCAGCTGACCGACGAGCTGATCCCCGGGCTCTACTATCCCTACCCGCAGAATCCCCTGAGCTGGTGGTCAAAGACGACTCTGGTCGTACGCACCGAAGGCAGCCCGGAGAGCCTGAAGGCCTCGATCCCGGAGCGCATCTGGGACCTCGAGCGCGATCTCTCCGTCGCCAGCGTGCGCACGATGGCCGAGATTCTGTCGCAGGCGGTCTGGCGCCAGCGCTTCAACGCTTCGCTGTCGGCGGTCTTTGCCGCGCTGGCGGTGCTGCTGGCCGCCGTCGGCATTTACGGCGTGGTGAGCTACACGGTCAACAAGCGGCGAGCCGAGATCGGCGTGCGGATGGCGCTCGGTGCGGGCCGACGCCAGATCCTGCAGCTGGTGGTCGGGCAAGGGATGTGGCTGACGGTGGCCGGTCTGGTCATCGGCTTGATCAGCGCGGTGATCTTCAGCCGTTTGCTGGAGAGCCTGCTGTTCGGTATTGGCGCCATCGATCTGCCGACATTTCTCGCGGTATCGGTGCTGTTGGCTCTGGTGGCTCTGGTAGCCTGCTATCTGCCGGCGCGTCGCGCCAGTCGCTTCGACCCGCTGAGCAGTTTGCGCAACGAGTGAACGCTGCCGAGCTTCGCTACCTAGAGCGCTACGGGCTCGGGGCGAGCCGCTGCGATTCAGGGGCGAAGTGCCTGCCAAGGGGGACGCATGCCGGCTCGAAGCGGTTAAGATATAGCCCCACTTACCACCGGCAGGCTCCCTGCCGCATCGACGGAGAAAATAGATGAGGATTCTGACGACCAGCCAGCTGGTTCGCTCGCGGTTTGCCATCTCTTGCGCTCTAGGACTCGTAGCCCTGACCCTCGCCGCACCCACCTGGGCCGACGGCACCAACATCGCCTCGGACGTCTACGTCAGCAGCTCGGTGACGCCGTATGTGCTCGACGTCGATCTGCGGAATGTGCCGCGCGCTGCCGAATGGCAGCCCGGTGATCCGATCAAGGTGGTGGATGAAGGCGCCTATGCCGACTACGCCGTAGAGCCGGACCCCGACTGGCAGGATCCGATCCGTCAGCGCGGCGCCACCGAGCCAGCGTTCTCGACGCCGCTCGGCGTCAACTTTGGGGGCATCGGTTTCGGCGGCGGCACGCCGCCGGATGTCGTCGGTGCGGTCGGACCCGAGCATTACATTCAGATGGTCAACGCCTCGCGCTTCCAGATCTGGGACAAGACCGGAGCCGTGCTGGTCGGCGAGACCGATCTGTCGGATCTGTGGACCGGCTCGGCGACCTCGCCCTGCGCCGACGGCGACGGCGACCCGATCGTCCAGTACGACCAGCTGGCGGATCGCTGGATGATGTCCGAGTTCGACCTGAGCGGTAACACCTTCTGCTACTACATCTCGCAGACCCCGGATCCGGTGAGCGGTGGCTGGTTCGTCTACGATTTCTCGTCGCCTCGTTTCCCGGACTACCCGCAGTACGGCGTGTGGCCCGACGCCTACTACGTGGGCACGTTCGAGTCGCCGACCCTCGGCATCTACGCCTTCGATCGCACCAGCATGCTGGCGGGTGCTCCGGCGACCTTCCAGCGCTTCACGATTCCGGCGCTCAACGGCACGGCACCTCGCGTGACGCGCATCCTGCCGGCCGACGTCGACGGTCCGGCGCCGCCCGACGGTTCCCCCAACTACTTCGCCCGCACCGTCGACGATACTCAGGATTCCTCGGATCCGACCGACCGCATCGAGATCTGGGAGTTCATCGTCGACTTCGGCACGCCGGCCAACTCGAGCTTCACTCAGGTCAGCACGCTGATCCCGAGTCCGTTCACGCTCCTGCCCTGCAGCCCGGGCATCCGCGATTGCGTGCCGCAGCCCGGCACGGCCAACCAGATCGACGCGCTGTTCAACCGTCCTCTGCGCCGGCTGCAGTACCGCAACTTTGGCAGCTACGAGACCATGTTGTTCAACCAGGTGGTGGACGCTGGCGGTGTCGGCGGCAAGCGCTGGTTCGAGCTGCGCAAGAGCGGCGCCGGCCCCTGGAGCATCTATCAGGAAGGCACTTACTCGCCGGATTCGGTCTATCGCTTCATGGGCTCGGTGGCGATGAACGGCGCCGGCCACATCGCCCTGGGTTACTCGGTCAGTGACGGCGACAGCGTCATCCCCGGTATCCGGGCGACGGCCCGGCGCAACGGTGAAGCGCTGGGTCTCATGACGATGGAGGAGCTGGTGATCGAAGCCGGCACCGGCATCCAGACCAACAGCCAGCGCTGGGGTGACTACAGCTCGATGAACATCGACCCGGTCGACGACCGCACGTTCTGGTACACCAACCAGATGGTCGACGCGAACGGCTTCTGGACCACCCACGTCGGCTCATTCACCATCGACGGCCTGTTCTTCAAAGGCTTCGAGAGCGGCACGACCGACGAGTGGTCGACCACCGTTCAGTGATCGCTTGGCTTTGATTTTCGGTGTGGGGCGTGGCGCGGGTCCGAAAGGGCCCGCGCGTCGCGCCTTCAGGGAGCCGCTCGCCGGTAGGCGCAGCGCCGGTCTGGCGGTCGCGTTGGCCGTCGCGCTAGCGCCGGTCGCGGCCGAGCCGAGCGCGGCTGAGCCGAGCGCTGCCGTACCGTTCGTCAGCAGCGCGGTGACGCCCTACGTGCTCGAGGTCGACCTGCGGGAGCTGTCGCCGTCACCGCCGTGGCAGCCCGGCGACCCGATCACCGTGATGGACGATCCCATCTACGTCGACGCCTCGGTCGATCGCGATCCCGACTGGCAGGATCCGGTCCGGCAGGGCGCGGCCTCGGCGAGGTTCTCGGTGCCGCTCGGGGTGCACTTCCCCGGCATCGGCTTTGGCGGCGGCACGCCGCCGGACGCGGTCGGAGCGGTGGGGCCGAACCACTACATTCAGATGGTCAACGCGCCGCGCTTCCAGATCTGGGACAAAGCCGGCAACGTGATCGTGCCGGTCACGGACCTGGCGGCTCTGTGGGGTGGCGCGGAGGGCGCGTGCGCCGAGGCCGGCACCGATCCGGTCGTGCACTACGACCCGCTGGCGCAGCGCTGGATCATGACGGCGGTCCACCGCCTCGAGACCACCTTCTGCTTCTACATCTCGAGAGGCCCCGACCCGGTGGCCAGCGGCTGGTTCGTCTACGATTTCCTGGTCGAGAATTTTCCGGACTACCCGAAGTACGGCGTGTGGCCGGACGCCTACTACGTCAGCACGCTGGAGGTGCCGACGCAGTTCCTCGGCGTCTACGCCTTCGATCGCAACAGCATGCTGTCCGGCAATCCGGCGACGTTCCAGCGATTCCTGATCCCACACCTGGCGGGCAGCTCGCCTCGCGTGACGCGGATCCTGCCCGCCAGCTTCGACGGCCCGCCGCCACCGGCGGACGCTCCCAACCTCTTCGTCCGCACCGTACACGCCACGCAGGACGACAGCGAGCCCGTCGACCGCCTCGAGATGTGGGCGTTCCGCGTCGACTTCGGCACGCCGAGCGGCTCGAGCTTCGAGCGCGTGGCGACGCTGACGCCGAGCCCGTTCACCCTGCTGCCCTGCAGCCCGAGCACGCGCGATTGTGCGCCGCAGCCCGGCACCACCGTGCACATCGACGCGCTGTTCAACCGTCCGCTGCGCCGGCTGCAGTACCGCAACTTCGGCAGCCACCAGACGATGGTCGTCAACCAGGTGGTCGACGCCGGTGACGGCATCGCCGGCAAACGCTGGTACGAGCTGCGCAAGCGGGGCGAGGAACCCTGGGAGATCCACCAGCAGGGGACCTACGCGCCGGACTCGGTGTACCGGTTCATGGGCTCGGTGGCGATGAACGGCGCCGGCCACATGGCGCTGGGATACTCGGTCAGCGACGGCGTCAGCGTCGTGCCCGGCATCCGCATGACGGCACGGCGTCACGGCGAGGCGTTCGGCACGATGACCATGCAAGAGCTCACGCTCCACGACGGCGTCGGGATCCAGATCAACAGCCGCCGCTGGGGCGACTACAGCTCGATGAATGTCGATCCGGTGGACGACCGCACGTTCTGGTACACCAACCAGATCGTCGACATCGACGGCTTCTGGACCACCTGGGTCGGCTCGTTCACCGTCGACGGCCTGTTCTTCAACGGCTTCGAGAGCGGTACTACCGACGAGTGGTCGAATACCGTTCCTTGAGCCGCCCACCCGTTCGAAGCCGGCCAGGGCTCTGGCCTTGACGGCCCACCGAGCCGCCGGTACAGTCTGGCCATGGTTTACCGTCCGGCTGCGGGGGATCGTCGAAGCCTGCTGAAGCATGGCTCGGGACGGTCGGGGGGCTGGCCCGCCCAGGTGGGGTGGTGGCGGCCAGAGTTTCAGCTCGGCGTCGGGTGCCTGATGATGCTCCTGCTGTCGGGCTGCTCGATTCGCCAGCTAGCGGTCAACTCTCTGGCCAACGCCCTGGCTTCCGGCACGTCCTCGGTGTTCACGACGGATGACGATCCCGAGCTGGTCGGCGAAGCTCTGCCCTTCGCCATCAAGACGCTCGAAGCCCTGGCCGGGGAGGCGCCCGAGAACGTCGGGCTGCTGATCGCCACCTGCCAGGGCTTCTTGCTCTACAGCACCGGCTATGTCGACTACGAAGCGGATCGTATCGAGCTGACCAGCTACCGCGAGGCCGAGCGCCAGCGCCAGCGAGCGCTCAAGCTCTATCAGCGAGCTCGCGGCTACTGTGTGCGGGCGCTCGAGCTCGAGTATCCGGGCGCCGAGCAGGCTCTGATCCGGACGCCAGAGGAAGCCTTGGCCGACGCGCGAGTCGAAGACATCAAGCTGTTCTACTGGACTGCCGGAGCCTGGGGCTCGGTGATCGCCAGCGGCCTGGACCGGCCCGAGCTGCTGGCCGACCTGCCGGCGGTGCAGAGGCTGCTGCAGCGCGCGCTGGAGCTGGATCCCGACTTCGACCGCGGCGCCCTGCACGAGGCCATGATGCGGGTCGAGATCGCCAGCGTGCCCTCCGGCTCGGGATCGCTCGACCGAGCCCGTCAACATTACGAGCGCGCTCTCGAGCTCAACGGTGGCCAGCGGGCGAGCCTGTTCCTGGCCTGGGCCGAGGCGGTGAGCGTGCAAGAGCAGGATCGCGAGCAGTTCGAGCAGCTGCTGCAGCGCGCGCTGGCCGTCGACGTGGAAGGTGTGAACAGCGTGCCGGGCGATCGGCTGCTCAACATCATCAGCCAGCAGCGAGCCCAGTGGCTGCTCGATCAGGTCGATGAGCTGTTCCTGTGAGCGACGGCTCCGACTGAGACTATTGGCCCCAAGACCCTCGGCCCAAATATTGCATCCAATAGACTGACAGGTGAGCATTCCCGGGTCGGCCTGCGTCCTCGGTCGCTCGAGCCCGCCCTCGGTCTTAGTCCGTTCGCAATAGCCCGTTCGAAGTAGTCCGTTCGCAATAGCCCGTTCGAAGTAGTCCGTTCGCAACTCTTCGCGAGGAGATCATGAGTCCAAGCCTTCTCAAATCCTACCGGTCCCTGGGGATCGTTGCTCTCGTATGCCTCCTCCTTTCACCGACGGCCGACGCCCGGACGCTGGTCAAGATGGCTTCGCTGGCGCCGGATGGCTCGGTGTGGGCCAAGATCCTCAAAGACATGGGTGCCGAGTGGCAGGAGCAGACCGAAGGCGAAGTCTCGCTGCGCCTCTACGGCGGTGGCGTCGCCGGCAACGAGGCCGACGTGGTGCGCAAGATGCGCGTCGGTCAGCTACAGGCGGCGGCGCTGACGGTGTCCGGCCTGTCCACCATCGACGACGGTTTCGAGATCTTCGAGATCCCGATGTTCTTCGAGAGCTACGACGAGCTCTTTCACGTCTTGGAGAAGACCCGCCCGCAGCTCGAGAAGCGGCTGCTCGACAAGGGCTATGTGATGCTCAACTACGGCCAGGCCGGCTGGATCCACATCTTCTCCAAGAAGCCGGTGCAGGTGGTCGAAGACCTGCGTCAGCTCAAGATCTTCTCGGTGGCCGACAACGAGGGCATGCTGCAGCTGTGGCGCCGAAATGGCTTCCAGCCGGTCTCGTTGGCAGTCACCGACATGCTCACCGGCCTGCAGACCGGCATGATCGAAGCCATGCCGACGACGCCACTGGCCGCCCTCTCCCTGCAGTGGTTCCGGCAGACGCCCTACATGCAGAACCTCGGCCTGGCGCCGCTGGTCGGCGCGACGGTGATCACCGAGCGCGCCTGGAAGCGGCTCTCTCCCGAGCATCAGGCGGCCCTCAAAGCCACCGGCCTGAAGACCGAGCAGCGCTTGATGAAAGAGATCCCGGAGCAGGACGAGCAGGCGGTCGAGCAGATGAAGCAGCGCGGCATGACGGTGATCGAGGTCACTCCCGAGCAGGAGAAAGAGTGGCGCCAGGTCGCTGAGCAGCTGGTCGACTACCGGCTCGAGACCATGAAGGCCAAAGACCTGCTAGAGCTCGCCCGCAAAGAGCGCGACGCCTACCGCGCTAGCCGTTAGCCGGAGGCAGCATCTAGGACGTGAGCTGGTAGGTCGCCTCTGTTCTGACTTCCCCCTTTGAAAGAGGGGCGCCCGGCTAGGGGGACCGAGGGGGATTTCTGCAGGCTTGGTAGACATCAAAGAAAATCCCCCCTATCCCCCCTTTGCCAAAGGGGGGGACCAGAATTAGTAGTACCGGCGTTCCTCGGCGATCAAGCGCCAATCCGGCGTTGGAGTTGGACGGGATCGAGCTTCGGTCATGGATCTGAGGAAGCGCGGCCACTACAATAGCGGCCGTGAGCTTCCTCGAGACTTGGTCCCGGCGATTCGATCGCACTGAAGGGATCTTCGCCAGCCTGGCGCTGGTCGCCATCATGGTGCTGCTGCCGGCCGAGATGGTGGCGCGCTTTTTCGATACGGCGGTGCCGGGCGCGCTGCCGATCGTGCAGCATCTGACCCTTTGGCTCGGCTTCCTCGGAGCGGCGCTGGCGGCCAGTGAAGGCAAGCTGCTGGCGCTCGCCACCGGCACCTTCCTGCCCGAAGGGCGCTGGCGCGACGGCGCTCAGATCTTCGCCGCCACGGTGGCGGCGGGCATCACCGCCCTGCTCGGTCGGGCCGGCTACGAGTTTCTGCTGACCGAGCGCGAGTTTGGTGACGAAGTGGCGCTCGGCCTGCCGGTGTGGGTGACCCTGATCGTGCTGCCGGTGGCCTTCGCGCTGATCGCGGCCCGCCTGGTGTGGCGGGCCAGCCCGTCCTGGCGCGGTCGCGCCCTGCCGGCGTTCGGCGTCGCCTTCGGCCTGTGGCTGGGCCAGAACCCGGAGGTGCTCGAGTTTCGACCGGTGTGGCCCGGCCTCACGATCATTGTGCTGGCGATGCTGCTCGGAGCGCCGATCTTCGCGGTGCTGGGAGGCGCGGCGACCCTACTGTTCATGTCCGAGGCGGTGCCGATCGGCGCGGTGCCGGTCGAGACCTACCGCTTGGCGGTCTCGCCCACCCTGCCGGCCATTCCGCTGTTCACCCTCACCGGCTTCCTGCTCGCCGAAGGGCGCAGCTCCGAGCGTCTGATCGGAGTCTTCAGGGCCTTCTTCGGCTGGATCCCCGGCGGAACCGCTATCGTGACGGCGGTGGTCTGCGCCTTCTTCACGATCTTCACCGGCGGTTCCGGCGTCACCATCCTGGCCCTCGGCGGCCTGCTGTTCCAGGCCCTCCAGGCCGACCGCTACCGCGAGCGCTTCTCGCTCGGTCTGCTGACCGCCTCGGGCTCCCTGGGCCTGCTGCTGCCGCCCGCCCTGCCGCTGATCCTCTACGGCATCGTCGCGTCGGTACCGATTCCCGACCTCTTCCTGGGTGGCATCGTGCCGGGCCTGCTGCTGGTGGCGCTGATCGCTGGCTGGGGCCTGCGGGAAGGGCTGATCTCGGGCGCCCGCCGCTCCGAGCTCGACTCCCGCGCCGCCCTGAGTGCCCTGTGGGTCGCCAAGTGGGAGCTGATGCTGCCGGTCTTCCTGATCGTCGTGATCCTCGGCGGTTTCGCGACGGTGGTCGAGGCCGCGGCGCTATCGGCTGTCTATGCCCTGGTGGTGCAGCGCTTCGTCCATCGCGATCTGACGTTCAAAGACGATTTCCCGCGGGTGCTGCGCGAGTGCGTGGTGCTGGTGGGCGGCGTGCTGATCATCCTCAGCGTCGCCATGGGTCTGACCAACTACCTGGTCGACGCCCAGGTGCCCGATCAGCTGGTGGAGTGGGCGCAGACCCACATCCAGTCGCCGCTGGTGTTCCTGCTGGCGCTCAACTTCTTCCTGCTGCTGGTCGGCTGCCTGATGGACATCTTCTCGGCGATCGTGGTGGTGGTGCCCTTGATCGTGCCGCTGGGCGTCGCCTTCGGCATCGACCCGATCCATCTCGGCATCATCTTCGTCGCCAACCTGGAGCTCGGCTACCTGACGCCGCCGGTAGGGCTCAACCTCTTCCTGGCCTCCTACCGCTTCGAGCGACCGCTGCTCGAGATCTACCGCGCGGCGGTGCCGATGTTGATCATCCTGGGCATCGGGGTGCTGCTGATCACCTACGTGCCGTGGCTGACCACCGGAATCTTCAGCCTGCTGGGCCGCTGAGCTCTGGAGAGCCGGGTCGGCCGAGTCGACGTGAGCTGATCGCTCTCGCGGTGTTGACCGCCGCCGGCCTCGCCCTGCGGCTGGTGCACCTGACCCGCTTCGAGCTGTTTGTCGACGAAGCCGCCACCTGGTGGTTCGCGCAGCTCACCGCCGCCGGTCGGCTGGCGGAGCAGATGAGCCTCGAGCCGACGCCGCCGCTGTACTACGCGCTGGTCGGCCTGCTGATCAAAGTTTTTGGCGACAGCGACCTCGTGCTGCGCCTGCCGAGCGCCGTGTTCGGGGCCGCCGGCATCCCGACGATCTATGTGCTGGGACGCGCCCTGCTCGGGCGTCGCGTCGCCTGGATCGCCGCCTGCCTGCTGACCGTCCATCCGCTGCACGTCTTCTACTCGCGTGAGGCTCGCGTCTACCCGCTGCTGCTGTGCCTCACGCTGTGGACGCTGTGGGCGCTGTGGCGAGCGCTGAGTGAAGATGCCTCCGACGTTGCCGCCGATGCCGCCGATGCCGCCGCCGATGCCGCCGCAGATGCCGCTTCAGGGTCGCCGGTAAAGCGCTCCACGCGGCGCTGGACGATTTTCGCCGGCCTGCTGTTTCTCACCTGCACCAGCCATTTTTACGGCCTCTTCCTGGCCGCGACGGCTGGCGTCGCGATCCTGCTGTGGGGCCGTGGCGCCTCGCGCTGGCGCGGCCTGCTGGCCACGGGCCTGGCCGTGCTCGCCTTCTCGCCCTACGTCGCGCTGACGTTCCCGCATCTGCAGCAGAGCGGCGCGGCCTGGTCGATCGAGTCGTTCTATCGCGACTATCCCGAAGAGCAGCGGCTCGGCCGGGTGATCGAAGGGCAGCTCATCGGGGCGCTCTATCACCCGTACCTGCGGCAGCTCGACCGTCCGCCGACGCCGGCGGGCCTGCGCGCCTCCAGCCTGCTCGCCCAGCTCGGGCTGCTGGTGGCGGCGGCCTGGGTGGGCTGGCGACGCGGGGCGCTGAAGGCGATCGGCTTCGTGGCCGTTGGCTGGCTGGTGCCGATCCTGATTCCCTGGGGGATCACGCTGTTGGGGCGAGCCATCTTCCACGCCGGGCGGCACGACGTCTACGCCCTGGGCGGGGTCTGCATCCTGCTGGCGGCCGGCCTCGAAGCCCTGCTGTTCTCCCCTTCCCAGGCGTCGCGCGGCGCCCGCCGCTGGCTGCGCATCGCGGTGGCGGTGATGGCGGTCGCGGCCCTCACCTGGGGGGCGTGCTTCCGCCTGGTAGCGCTCCACCTGACCCCGCCGACCGAACGCCACCGGGCCACCGGGGCGTGGATCGCAGAGCGCGCCGCCGCCGATGACCTGGTGATCGCCACCGGCATCCGGCGGCTGGTCAGCGAGCACTACGCGCGTCGCGCCGGCAGCGGCGTCCCCTTCGAGTCGTTTCCTCGCAGCACCGACGATCATCCCGGCTGGTCCGACGTCATGACGCTGATGGAGGATCAACCGGCTCTGCACGGCGAAGCCCGGGCCCGGGTCGCCGAGCTGACGGGCGAGAACGCGGCAGCGACGATCTTTCTCCTGCTGCGTCCGTATGAACGGACGGCAGACGCGGTATCGTCGACCTGGCTGGTAGACCGCCATCTGCTGGAGAATCTGTGGGCTGCCGGCTGGCAGAGAGTCCCCGAGCTGGAATCCTCCGACCTCAACATTGGCGCCTACCGGCTGCCCGCGAACGAACCCAGACCATGAGCCCAAACACCCCGAGTCAACGCCGGCTGCGGCCTACCGAGCGCGCCCGCCTCGTGCTGCTGGTGAGCGTCACCCTCACGGTGGCGCTCTACGTCGTGCCCTACGGGCAATACCTGGCCTATCCGCTGATGCTGCTGTCGACCCTGGCGCACGAGATGGGGCACGGCATCGCGGCGCTCCTGGTGGGCGGCAGCTTCCATCGCTTTCAGATGTGGCCCGATGGCTCGGGGGTGGCGGTGTGGAGCGGCAGCGTCGGCCCGATCGGCCATGCGGTGGTGGCGGCCGGCGGGCTGGTGGGACCGGCGGTGGCGGCGGCGGTGGGCTTCGCCGTGGGACGCACGGTGCGCGGCGCTCGCGGGGCGCTGATCGGGGTGTCGGTCATCCTGCTGCTGGCGCTGCTGCTGGTGGTGCGTAACCCCTTCGGTCTGATCTTTGTCAGCGTCGTGCTGGCGGGGTGCGTCCTCGCCGTCCGCAAGGCCAGTGGTGAGGTCGCGCAGCTTGTGCTGATCTTTCTGGCGGTGCAGCTCGCGCTGTCGGTGTTCTCGCGCGGCGACTACCTGTTCACCCCGGTGGCTCAGACCAGTGCGGGAACCATGCCGTCCGACGTCGGCCAGATCGCCGAGGCGCTGTTCTTTCCCTACTGGTTCTGGGGGGCGATCTGCGGCGCGATCTCGGTCGCCGTGCTGCTCTACGGCATCAAAGCCTACTGGCGCTGAGAAGAAACCCCGGCTCGCGTGTTGCGCTCGGTCGGCTAGGGCTTTACCCTTTGCGCGATCTTCGAAACTGGCATTCGAACCGGCATCCGAACCGGCCTTCGAACCGGCCACTCTTCCGCAGCTGGAGAAACGACGATGAGCGAGATCCGCGACCAGGTCAACCGTACGCTCGAAACCCAGGCGCCGGCGCTCTATGCCGCCCTGTCCCCCCTGGGGCGACGCATGTTTTATCCGCCGGACATTCCGGTGCAGGCCCAGGAAGCGCGCCAGACGACCTACAACGGCACCATCGGCATCTTCACCGACGGCGCCGGCAGCGCCGTGCCGCTGCCTTCGATGGACGCCGTGCTCGATCTCTCGGAGAAAGATCGCAACCAGGCCTTCCTCTACTCGCCGGTGCCGGGCTTCGACGAGGTGCGCGACCTGTGGGCGGAATGGCAGCGCGAAGGCATGGCGGAGGCTCCCGCCATCTGCCGGCCCTTCGCCAGCGTCGGCTTGGCGCATGCGCTGTCGATCATCGCCGACCTGTTCGGCGGCGAAGGCCGCGCCGTCGCCATTCCCACCCCCTACTGGGGCAACTACCGGCAGAACTTCGCGCTGCGCACCGGCGCGGTGATGCGCTCGGCGCCCGCCTATCAGGACCGCCGCTACAACCCGCTGGCGGTCGAAGAAGCGCTGGCCGACCTGCCGCCCGGCGAGCCGGCGGTGGCGATGCTCAACTTTCCGTCCAACCCCGGTGGCTACTCGCCGACCCGGGACGAGCGCGTCGCCCTGCGCGACTCGCTGATCCGCATCGCCGAGCAGCGGCCGCTGGTGACCGTGCACGACGACGCCTACAACGAGCTGGTGTACGAGCCGGACGTGCCCAAGCGCTCGTTCTTCTGGGACATGGTCGGCGCCCATGAGCAGCTGATCCCGATCAAGGTCGACGGCGCCACCAAGGAGTTCTCGTTCTTCGGCGGCCGCGTCGGCTTCTTGACCTTCGGGCTCGATCTCGCGCCGGAGGTCGAAGCGGCGCTCGAGAACAAGCTCAAGAGCATCTCCCGCTCGACCCTCGGCTCCCCGGTCGCCACCAGCCAGGTCATCCTGCTGCAGGCGCTGCGCGACGGTCGCGGGCGCTCAGAAGTCGCGGCGGTGCGGAAGATCGCCGATGAACGCTACCGAGCGATTCGGCCGGCGCTCGAAGCGCTCGATTCCGAGCTGCTCCGCCTGCTGCCGTTCAACTCCGGCTTCTTCGTGCTGCTCGAGCTGCCCGAGGAGCTTGGGCTCGATCCGCACGCCGTGCGCCGTCACCTGATCGAGCACCACTCAACCGGCATCGTCTCGATCGCACCGCGCTACCTGCGCCTCGCGACCTGCTCCGTAGCCGCCGACGCCCTACCCGAGCTGGTCGCCCGGGTCGAGCGCGGCGTCCGTGAGCTGGCGGGCAAGTAGCCGGCTCCCAGTGCGACCGTCTAGCCGTTCCGCTTCTGACTTCCCCCTTTGAAAAAGGGGGACCGAGGGGGATTTCTGGAGTCTCGGTAGAGATCGAAGAGAATCCCCCCTAACCCCCCTTTGCCAAAGGGGGGAACCAGATTTAGGAAGACTGCTGTTCCTTGGCGAGGAAAACGCGACCCGGCGCTAAAGCTGGATGCGATCTAGCTGGCCAGCCTACGTCACGATACGGGGATGGCGTGCAGGCCGGTGGCCTTCGCCGTCAGCGTCTGGAGCTCGTCGGCGATCGCCAGCGAGCTGCGCATGGCGGTGGCGACTTTGGCCTGGATCTCGGGCGTGTTGGCGTGCTTCTCGAGGTACTCGCGTCCCGCTCGGTAGTGGTGGATCTCTTCCGGGTGGACGATGTCCTCATAGAGCTTGGCGGTCGCGGTGTCGCCCACCGAGTGGCAGAAGGTGATGAACTGCGCGTTGCGGATCTCGGCGACCGCCTCGCAGGCGAATGGCCCGGCGGCGATGCGCTCGACGGTCGTGCGCAGGCTGCGCAGGTATTGGTAGAGCGGGCTGTAGCCTTCGGCGACCGGATCGAAACCGCTCAAGTCTTCACCCATCTCTTCGAGTCGCGCGGCGATTAGGTTGTAATGTTTAATCTCGTCAGCGCACTGCTCGGCCAGGATCGTCTTGGCCTCGATCTCAGCCGTGGAAGGAAGCCAATAGGCGGCGATGTCGCTCGCTTCGAGCTCGCTTTGCATCGCCAGCTTGAGCAGAGTCACGACCTCGACCTGGCCCTGCGATTCCGACTCCAGCGTCTCGTGCTCGCCGAGCTGAGCGAACAGCTGCTGCATTTCATCTACCAGCCCGGCAACGAATGCCTTGGCGTCACCTGTGGTTTCGGTACTCAAAATACTCTCCTAAGTTTTGTATCCCGGGTCGTTGGATCGCCAGCGGCCCGAGCTCTGGACCTGTGAAGCCCAGAGTTACAGATACTACAACGGGATGCCGAGCTTGGGGACCTCCGCGCGTTGGGCAAACGCCGGGTATTGCACTTGGGTGCTGGTAGACTCGACGCAAATGGCCAGCCGTCAAGCTGTTGTCTCGCCCGAAATCGGATTGGAGTCCCATGCCCCGCAAGCCTTCCCTCATGCTCGTCGCCGCAGCTCTGCTCCTGACGTCTCCGGCTGTGGCGCAGCGCGTCACGCCTTCTGCCGCCGGTACGTCGCTGTCTGTCACCGCGATTCCCCCGACCCGGCTCTACACCGAGCCGGCGGTCTACCTGCTGTTGAAGCTGCCGGGCGACACGGCGACGGTGCGCTACACTCCGGGCTCGCTCGATCGCGCGGCGCATCTGCAGACCCGGCTGGAGCTCGCGGCCCGCTCCTTCAAGCGCTGGGTGGACCTCGAGCTCGAAGTCACGCTCTACCTGCTGAATCGCGACGAGTGGCGCCAAGCGGGCTACGACGTGCCCTATGGCGTGCCGGTGCGGGTGGGGCGCCGCGGCATGGCGGCGCCGGCAGAAGGTGACGCCGGTACCGTGGCGCTGTGGTCCGAGATGCTGCGCGGCATCCTGCCGGCGGTGGCGGGCTCACCGATCCGGGGCACGCCGCAGCAGGCGGCGACCATGATCCTGGCGGACTTCGTCACCCAGCTGCTGATGTGCGAGATCATGGTGGATGAAGTCGGTATCGCTGGCGCTGACGCCTGGGTGCGGGGATTGATGACCCACCTGGCTTCGGTCGACCTGGTGCGGCGTCACGAGGAAGTCCGGCTGCGCGACCTCGACACGATGTACGACCTGCTGGGTGAGAACCTCGGCCGGCGCGCCTTCTCGACGCGAGACTACAACCCCGATCTCGGGCTGCGCGACTGGATGTGGTTCCAGGCCCAATTCCACTTCGGCGCTCAGACGATCATCGCCGAAGAGGGCAAGGGCTCAGTCAAGAAGATGAAGAAGCTGCGCAAGCGCACCAGCGGGGTCTTGAACGGTGATCTCTTGCTGCGGCGTTACGACGACCTCAACGCCTGGTACTACGAGCGCTTCACCTCGGTCTCCCTGCGCAAGTGAGCCGAGCTGCCGCGGCGCTGCGGCGGCGTCTGGCCGGTAGCTCGCCGTTCGACGCGCTGCTGGCCCTGGCGGTGATGGCGGCGGTAGCCCGCGCTCAGCCGTCGCACGCCGTCTCGGCCGGCCTGGCGCTGGTTGCGGCCCTCGGGCTGGTGTGGCCCAGGGCGCGCCGCGTCGAGCCCCGGGCTCGGCGTCGACTCGAGCGCCAGCGCACGCGCCTGGTGGTGATCGCCGCCGTGGCGTCGGCCACCCTGGCCATCGCGGCTGATCTGAGCCGGTTCGTCAGCACCGGCAACGTCCGGGTGTGGAACGTCTATCACTACTATCTCGGCGCCAAGTACTTCGGAGAGCTCGGCTACACCGACCTCTATGACGCCACCCTGAAGGCCGATTCCAAGGGGCTGAACTACTGGGGCGGCCTGTCGCGGGTGCGCAACCTGAGCACCTACGCCATCGAAGGGCGGCGCACCCGTGAGCAGGCGTATGAGCCCGCCGAGCACTTCGAGCCCGCCCGCTGGCAAGCCTTCCAGCGCGACGTCGCCGCCCTGGCCCGGCACCTGGAGCCGCACCACTGGCAGGGCATCTTCACCGACCGCGGCTACAACGGCACGCCGTTCTGGACGGTGCTGGGCGGCGGGCTGGCTCATCTCGTGCCCGCCGATCACCGGCTGGCCCTCGCGCTGCTGTGCAGTCTCGATCTGCTGCTGCTCGGCGGCACGCTGGTGCTGATCGCCACGACCTTCGGGGCGCGCAAGGCCGCCTGTGTGCTCCTGCTGCTCACCCTCTCACCGGTCAACGCTCACCGCTTCGTCGGTGGCTTCCTGCAGTACGACTGGTTCTGCGCCGTGGCGATCGCGCTCTGTCTCTACCGCCGCCGCGCGCCGACCGCGGCGGCCGCCGCCATGGCCTATGCCGTGCTCACCCGCGTCTTCCCGGTGCTCTTCGTGCTCGTCGGCGCCGTGCCGATGGTGCTGCGATGGCTGCGCGTCCGGGGTAGATCGTCGTATCTGCTGCGGTATCGCCCGCCGCGTCACGCCAGCCGCTTCGGGGTGGCCTTCGTCGCCTGGTGTAGCCTCGGCCTGCTGATCAGCCTGGCCAACGGTCGCGGGGCGGTCGCCTGGCGCGAGTTCGCCACCGGCATCGGGCTGCACAGCGAGCACCACGTCTTTGGTGAGCGCCGGGTCGGTCTCAAGCATGCTTTCACCCACCGTCTAGGCAGTTTCGAGCTCGGTAGAGACAACGATCGCCGCCAGAGCTACAAAGAGCAGCGCGTCGTCTATGGCCTGGTCGCGGCGGCCCTGCTCGCCGGCTGCGCCTGGGTCAGCGCTCGCTCGCGGTCCTGGGACGCCATGCTCTTGGGGCTGGTACCGATCTTCGCTTTGATCGTCACCTCACGCTACTACGCTTCCTATCTGGCTTTGGTACCGCTG
>JBCCEE010000088.1:0-22657 GCA_039030415.1 Acidobacteriota bacterium | reverse complement strand
CGCCCAAGATCTGCTCGGGGCTGGCGAAGCGTGGCGTCAGCTGCCGCAGGTGGGTGCGGGTCGCGGCAGGGTCGTCGTCGGCCCGCTCGGGATCGAGATTCTTGGCGATGCCGAAATCGAGCAGCTTGACGACGCCACTATCGGTGACCCGCACGTGGGAGGGCTTCAGATCCCGGTGCACCACCAGGTTCTGATGAGCGTATCGGACGGCGTCGCAGGCTTGCTCGAAGAGCTCCAGACGCGCCTCGATGCCGAGCCGACGCCGGTCACAGAAGCGATCGATGGGTTCGCCCTCGACGAGCTCCATGACCATGTAGGGAGAGCCATCGGCAGCGACGCCGCCGTCGAGAAAACGGGCGATGTGCGGGTGCCGGAGCCCGGCGAGGATCTGCCGCTCGTTGAGGAAGCGGCGGTTGAGGTTGGCCGGCGCGCGCTCGGCGTGCAGTAGCTTGATCGCCACCTGCTGGCGGAACTGCTGGTCGGCTCGCTCAGCCAGATAGACCGTCCCCATACCGCCTGCCCCCAGCTGACTGAGGAGGCGGTAAGGACCAAGACGCCTGGGCGCTTCTTCCTCGGGCTCCGGTAGGGCCTCCTGTACCAGCTGCGGTGCCATGGCGTGGACGCCGTCGGCCAGCGGGTCGACGCCGCCGTCGGCATCGGCCTCGAGCAGCGCGACGGCTTCGGCGTAGAGCTCGCTGTCGCCATCGCAGGCCTGGCGCAGGAAGGGAAGGCGCTGCGCCGCCGGCAGATCGAAGGCACGATCGAGAAGCGGGCGGAGCTCGCTCCAACGGGACCCGCCGTCGCTTGGCCGGACGCCACCGGGATCGGTCACAGCGCCGCCTCCGCCTCGCGCAGCTCCTGGCGGTAGGCCGCAGCGTCGTGCGACCGGCCGAGAGCTTCGGCGAGCCGCGCCAACGCGCGGAGGGAGCTCCGGCGTTTCCAGCCTTGCGGTTCCTGCTGCTCGCTGAAGGCCTGGTGAGCGAAGCCTAGCTGCTGCTCGGCCCGCGTCAGATCACCCTCCGCCAGAGCGACCAAACCTTCGACGTGAGTGCTCCAAGCGATCGACCGGTGCTGAGCCGACACCGTAGCGGCCTGGGCCTCGCGAGCCCGGGTGATCGCGGCCCAGGCTGCTCTGACGCTGCCGAGAGCCAGTGCGATTCGCGCTTCCAAGGTCCGGTACATCGCTCCACGCACCGAGCCGTTGGCAAAGAGCTCGTCCTCCACCGCGATGACCTCGGAGAGCTCGACCCGCGCATCCTCTGGGTCATCGCGTCCCAGGCGAATACGGGCAAGCTGGAAGCGCGCGTAACGACCGTCCGGGTGCCTGGGGGAGCCGACGAGCTCGAGGGACTCGCGGATCGCGACTTCGGCGAGGTCGAGACGCCCCATATCGAAGAGGACTTCCGCCTGTACCCGCAGGCTGAGGGCGAGCTGCTCCGAGTCGCCGCCGGCCCTACGGCGACTGCGGACGGCGCTCGCGATCAACCGCTCGGCTTCGTTCAGCTTGCCGCGAATGCGCAGGGTCGTCGCCAAGAGGTGGCGAACGGCCGCTACCTCTCTACTCTCCGGACCGAAGATCTCGAGGCGCAAGTCCAAGGCCTGGCGACGCAGGGACTCGGCCCTTTCCCGGTCGCCGAGAATCCCCACCGCATAGCTCAAATCCAGCATGGCCTCGGCGAGCTCCGGGGCGGGTGGGTCGCTCGCCGCACGCAGATCGGCGAGTCTCTTTTCGTTGATCTGTTCGGAGCGTCGCCACAGGCCGAGGTCGTAGTAGGTTTTGGCCAGGTATCCCTCTGATCTGGCGAGGGCCAGGCGGGCATCGCTGGCTCGGGCTACATCCGCCGGCAGCTCGCCTCCGGCTCGCATGCGGTCGACCTCTCGTTGACGGAGCTCGACGGCAGCTTCCAAGAGCCGGCGTGATTCGCCGGTGTCTCCGCCGCGATAGGTGGTCTCCGCGAGCCTTTCCAACAGGTCGGCTCGGGCGTCTTCCGCAGCTTCGGCGAGACGCAGCTCGGTGCTTTTCAAGACATCGCTGATGATGACGTTGCCGTCTTTGGAAGACTCCCCCAGGGGCTCGAGAAACCCCGCGATGAACAGAGCTCTCGCCTCCTCCGCGTGCTGGGAGCGCTGCAGCTGCTGGCGTAGCATCGAGAGGTCGCGGTGCCGCGCCGACAGGGCGATCAGAGCCGCGGCGGCGACCGCTACGGTCAGAGCCAGGATGGCCACCATCGCCCGATGACGGCTGATCCACTTGCCCAGCCGATAGCTCCGCGTATCGCGTCGCGCCTGCACCGGCGCGCCGGCGCGAAATCGCGTCAGGTCCTCTCTCAGCTGCTCGGCCGACGCATAGCGCCGGGCCGGTTCTTTGCGCAGCGCCTTGCGGACGATCGAATCCAGGTCGCCGCGCAGACAGCGACGCAGGCGTCCCGCAGTGAGGCCGCGGAGCGCGGCGATCTCGGAGGCCGGTGGCGCGGCATCGCGAAACAGCGCCACGCTCGGCTCGTCGGGCAGCTCCTCCAGCACGGCCCTCTGCACCGCGCCGGTTTCGACCGGCTTGTAGGGCGAGCGTCCGACCAGCAGATGGAAGAGCAGCACGCCGAGGGTGTAGACGTCGCAAGCCGTCGTCACCTTTTCGCCCAGAATCTGCTCGGGACTGGCGAACCGCGGCGTCAGCAGGCGCGAATCCGTGCGGGTCACCGCAGAGTCGACGTTGGCCAGCTCGGGATTGAGAACCTTGGCGATACCGAAGTCGAGAAGCTTGACCTCGCCGGTACCGCTGACCAGGACGTTGGAGGGTTTCAGGTCCCGGTGCACCACCAGGTTCTGATGCGCGTATTGAACCGCGTCGCAGACGTGTTCGAAGAGCGCCAGGCGGGCTTCGATAGCGAGCCGGTTCCGGTCACAGAAGCGATCGATGGGCTCACCCTCGACGACCTCCATGACCATGTAGGGAGAGCCATCAGCGGCCACGCCACCATCCAAGAGATGAGCGATGTGCGGATGCCTCAGTCCGGCGAGGATCTGGCGCTCGTTGTGGAAGCGACGGATCAGGTCGGCTCCCGCCCGCTCGGCGTGCAGCCGTTTGATCGCCACTTGCTGGCGAAACGGGTGATCTGCCCGCTCTGCCAGGTAAACCGTACCCATACCGCCTACCCCCAGCAGGCCGAGGACGCGGTACGGACCGATGAGCTCGGGCGTTTTCTCCTCGCGCTCCGGCAGGATCCCGTCGCCGGATTCTTTCACCGGCGAAGAATACCTGAGAAGATGCGGCGATGAGCACACCTCCGGCAGCGGCGGACAGCTCGAGCGAGCTCTTCGACCGCGTCTATGGTGAGCTCCGGGGCGTGGCTCGTCGCCAACTCGCCGGCCAGGGCTCCGAGTGGACCTTGAACCCCACCGCCCTGGTGCACGAGGTCTACTTGAAACTGCTGAAGGCGGAGCCCCTCACCGACCGACAGCACCTGATGAGGCTGGCCGCTCGCGCGATGCGCCAGCTGATCATCGACCGCGCTCGCCGGCGGAGGCAGCTGAAGCGGGGTGGCTCCGAACCGGAGCTACCGCTCGATCCGCTGGAGCCAGGGCTCGTCGATCTGGCAGAGCAGGCAGAACAGGTGCTGGTCGTCCACCGAGCGTTGCGCGGCCTGAGAGAGGAAGATCCCCGCTTGGAGCAGGTCGTCGAGCTGCGCTTCTTCGCCGGTCTGTCGGTAGAGGAAACGGCGGAAGCCTTGGGGATCTCGACCCCCACGGTCAAGCGGGATTCGCGCCTGGCACGGGCTTTCCTGCGCCGGCATCTCAGTGCCGGGGCGAGTCCCGACTGCTGACGACGGTTCGGAGTCGCAGAGCGCTGGAGCGGGCAGTCGTTCGCCACAGGGTGAGTCCATAGAGCTGCGGATAGCCACGGGTGGTAGCGGCATCGAGCAAAAAATCTTCGAACGCAGATGATCCCCGAATCGCCTCGACTCCGTTGTACTGAGCGAGACGCCTGAACTGAGTCAGATCGGGGAACAACCTGCGACTCAGAACAGACGGTCTCCGATCTCTTCAACATCAACCGATCGGACCCCCAAGCTCGAAGCGCACGAGGTCCGTCGCAGCTCGGAGCATCTAAATGCGATTCGCAACTCTACTCGCCCTTGGTCTCACCCTACTCATGCCCACCAGGCTCACTGCCGATGTGGAGATCGCCTGCGTCAAGGCGGCGTCGAACACCAGTGATCAGGTCGTCAGCACAAGCCACACGATCGAGTCGTCGAGCAACACCACCTCGGTCGACTCGATGTCCCGTCTACCCACCAAGCTCGACCTGGCCGGCAGCCGGCTGTCCTTGCCCTACTTCGAGATCGACATGATGAATACCGAAGGCGCCACGACCCTGTTCGCGCTGCGCAACGTCACCGACGCTCCCGTCAACGTACAGGTTGTCTATGCGGGTTTCGATGGCGACCTGTTGGAGCCGCCCACCGGACTCGTGCTGGGTCCCAAAGAGACTGTGACGACCAATCTCCGTTTCGAGGGCCCATTCCCTGTCGACCCGGATGGCTTCTCTCGTGGCACGGTCGTCTTCGTGGCAGAAGGCAACGCACGAGTCATCGTCGGCGACTACTTCCAGGTGATCCCCGACCAGGACTTCGCCTCCGGTGACCGTCTACTCAACGTCGACGAAAACGACGCGAACTACGATCTCTGCAAGCTCACCGAGAGCCGCTTTCTGAATGGCGGCGCGTTCACCGGCGGCTCTACGTTCACCATTGTCTCGCAATCCCCGGGGGGTATCGGTGTCGAAGCGGAGGCCACGGTCCTCGCCGACGTCTATGATCAGGCGGGCAATCTCCACGAAGTCTGCCAGATCTTCACCGACCAGCTCGTCATGCGATTCCCCATCGAACAGCTGACCGATCAGGATTTCGGTACGGTCGAGCTCACGTTCGTCAACGACAACGGCCAGGTGATCACGGAATTCGACGCCACGAATCGTTTTTCCGTTGGCGTGCGAGGGGTGTGCAAGGCTTTTTTCTGATCACAGAGACTCGATAGCGATCCGATGGGCCAACCCATAGCTTGTACCGAATAGCGTTTGCCTGTCCGCCGATCAATGGCTCGAGAGCGTCGATCGGCTCAGGCTTCAAACGGACGCGATCATGGGTGGACTCTCCTGTTGAACCGGCGCCAGCGATGGCGATCTCGGGAAGACCTGGAATTCTGATCGCTCGCGCTGGGTCATCGGTCTGATCTGAGCCTGTCTCTGGCTCGACGGCTTCCTCCTCCAGCTGGCGATGGGTACGCCCGGGACGCGACCGGGACGGCCGGACTTTGGCGGCGAGCTCGGCTTCACCGGCTAGGCGGCAGAGCTCTTCGAAGCCGTTGGCGGTACGCTGGAAAGCGTGGTCGCAGGCGGCTTTGGCGAAATGCTTGGCGACGAGACGCTCGCCGTAGCTTCTCTGCAAGAGGTCGGGCTGATCGAGATCGGCACGCAGGTCGGCCGTGGCGGCGGCTAGCTCGTCGGCGTGCTGCCGGGGATCTAGAGCTTGCTCGAAGAGTGGCTCGCCAAGGGCTGCCGGGGCGTTGCCCTCGAGCAGCAAGCGGACGCTGAGGTCGATATCCAGATTCGAGACACCAAACACTTCCCCGTCTCAGAGACGACTTCAGAAGAGCCTCTGCTGCCTATGGACGGCCAGAGCCTCGATCGCAGCAGACAGCTGTCTATTGACTCTCGAAGAAGACGGCTCCGCAAGCGCTTCGAGAACATCAGCCTGTGTGATGACATTGTGGGCGAGTCGACACTCAACTACTTCACCAACAGCCGAGGACCATTTGAGCCTACCGCCTAGAACTCTTGCAGCCCTCCGGTGATGAGCCTTCATGAAAGATGTGGAGTCGAGTACTGTCCAATGGTCAAAGAGCCTGTTGAGCTCCTCGCGATATTGAAACCCGCCGACAGCTACAATGTTTTGAACCACGCAACCACAGAGTAACTCCCCAAGTGAGCCTCAGACTTCGTCATATGACTGTCTGGATTTGGATTATTCCACCTGACGCGAAGGTGCCGTCGTCTGGGGTGGTATGAATGTACCTAATCACCATCAAAGTTCGACTCAATGCTAGGGCCAATGATTGAGTTTACCGGCGATACTTCAACTCAAAATACCCCGCCCGCGCGGGCATTGATGTTTGTTGAACCACCCAGATCAACGCATCAATGGCGCGATTCGCGTCGTCCTCGTACCCTCCAGCCTGAAGCCGCTGTACCACCTCGATCATGAGGGACTCGGCCTTGTCGAATGCCCCCAACCGAGCCAACACCAGGGCTCGGCTCCACTTCATCTTGATCCGATGGATATGGGACGGAGGCAGACGACATCGATAGATAAGGGTCTGTTCGGCGTCATCAAGGACGGGCAGAAAATTCTGAACTTCCTCAGCCTCTCCAAACCGAACCAACAAGGCACAGAGCAGGGTGAGTGCGGACAGGTTCACCCGTCGAGTGTGTGCTGATGCCTTGACCAGTTTCGAGGTCTGCTGCAGCGCGGTCAGAGCGTCGGCGAAGGCTGCTGGAGCCGACCCGATTCCGAGATCATGGAATATCTCACCTCGGATGACATGAGCGGCAGCATGGGTGGCCTGAATCCATCGACGCCGATGCTGACTTTCTTTGGCGGTTGGTTTGATTTTCTCTAACTCTCGGGCGGTGAACTGCCAAGCCCGATTAACGAGCAGCAAAGCGTCGCTGCCTCGATTCTGAACCAACCGCAGCACACCAGTTTGAAGCAGGTACTCGGCATTGGCCACGACCGATGATGTCCTAATCATCGATCCTTCGGCAGCGATGCTGTCGGCTGTCTCGAGGTCACCGATCTTGCGACAGGCGGCAACCATCAACCCGATCAGCCGAAGCCGCCCAGACGGGGTGAGCTGGTCAGTCTCTCGGAGGAGCTCATGGACGCCACTGCGTACTGAGGCGGGATTCTCCGCCAGTTGGTTTCGCAGTGCCTCGATGCGACGATGCAGTGGCGTCCATCCCATAGTCGGTAACCTCGGACACACCCATCCCTAGCCTTCAAGGCATATCGCCAAGAACTGCGCTGCGATTGGGCAGAAAGGAGGTTACCGCATGGACACTCTGTTCGCACAGGCCCTGACGTCAGATTCTCTGCAGGTCGGGTCGATCATTGATCCGATGGGGTAGGACGATCCGCATGACGGCCGGTGTTCCGGTAGCCCGATCCGTAGGAAAAACGACCGGCTCAATTGAACGCTAGCAGTTGTTGGGAGGGGTAACTTATTGTCTGGCGTAAATGACCGAAACGTCACACGCCAATATTCATCTCCTCGGTGCGGTGTGGGAGGCATTCAATCGCCTCCCCACCGTCACAATTGGGCAAGAGCATGATCTCAAGCTGGAACGAGACGGGCTCCGCATTTGGTTATCTCGTGTGGTTGATGGTGAGCTGACAATCGAGGTGTTCCTAGACAACAATTGGCGGGAGGTGTGGCGTGGCTCCGTCCTCTAGCACCAAATCCACCCTTCGCGCTCGAAACGTCCTGACCGTCCAGCGGAGCTATCAGGATGGCGTCCGCGTCATCTTCGATCCGACGCCTGAGGAGTTGACGATCGCCAGCGATGGCGATCTCCGGAGGATCTGGAACTCTGATCGCTCGCGCTGGGTCACCGATCTGATCTGAGCCTGTCTCGGGCTCAACGGCTTCTTCCTCCAATTGGCGATGGGTACGCCCGGGACGCGACCGGGACGGCCGGACTTTGGCGGCGAGCTCGGCTTCACCGGCTAGGCGGCAGAACTCTTCGAAGCCGTGGGCGGTACGCTGGAAGGCGTGGTCGTAGGCGGCTTTGGCGGCGTTCTTGGCGATGAGACGCTCGTCGTAGCGGCGCTGCAAGAGGTCGAGCTGGTCGAGATCGGCACGCAGGTCGGCCGTGGCGGCGGCTAACTCGTCGGCGTGCTGGCGGGGATCTAGAGCTTGCTCGAAGAGTGGCTCGCCGAGGGCTGCCGGGACGTCGGCCTCGCGCAGCAGGCGGACGATGAGGTCGGCCTGGCGCCACAGGCCGAGTGGGTCGCGACGGTTGGCGCCTTGGAGGCCGAGGGCGGTGAGGTCGGGCTCGAGGTAGGCGGCAAGGACGCCGCGGCGCAGGGCGCGGATCATGCGGTGGAGACGACGGAAGCGACGATCGCGACGGCGACGCAGCTCGGCACGTTCGAGGCTGACCTCCAGGACCTCGAGCTCGGCGCGCTGGAGGCTCTCGAGGGTGGCCGTCAACAGGCGGGCGTAGGCGGTGATCTGAGCGTCGAGATTGGGGGTGGCGTCGCCGGGCTCGAGGTGCGGCGCAAAGACGGCGGTCGCTCGCTCGGCGATGCCCGGTCCCTGCTGCTGGAAGGCCGACAGCAGGAAGCGGCCGGCGCGCAGGCGCTGGGTGATCTCTTGGGTGAGGCGGGTAGACATGATGGGGCTCCTTTCGAGTCGTCAGGGGATTCGCCGCGAAACACGCGGCGTTCGACGACGTTTCGCCAGGGTAGATCGCGGAAACGAAAAAAGGGGAGGTTCGACCCGATTTTCCTTAATCGACTGATCGGTCGGTCGATTGAGCCCAGAAAACCCCTCTAGACCGACTGAATCAAACGATATCCCTGGTCTAGGACACCTGATTGCGCACTGCATGCGCACTTGGCGAATCGCAAAACGCTCGTGCAGCGGCACCATCCAAGCTTCGGAGAGGCGACTAGGCCGTGTGCAGCGGCTCCGCGGCCACCTCACGGAGACGCCTTCGCTCGTGCACGACCTCCCTCGGTGCCTTCGCTCAGCCTGGGCCGCCATTCAGTCGCTCAGCAGCCGAGGCGAGATCCGCCCGGAGCTGGCGTACCTCCCTCGAGTCCAGGCCACTCATCACGTCGCTCTAGTCCTCGACCCGACTCCCCGGCACGACGAAGCAGAACGAGCTGCCGCGCCCCTCGCCTTTGGACTCGACCCAAACGCGGCCGCCGTGGACTTCGAGGATGCGCTTGACCAAGGCTAGACCGACCCCGGTGCCGTCGACGCCGGTGTCGAGGCGCTCGAAGAGGCCGAAGACGCGATCCTGATACTTCGGCTCGATGCCGATACCGTTGTCGCGCACGAAGAGTACGGTTTCATCGTCACGCTGCTCCCAGCCCACGACGATGCGCGGCTGCTACTGCTCGCCGAGGAATTTGACCGCGTTGTCGATCAGATTCTGCAGCACTTCGAGCAGGCGCACCCGGTCGCCGAACAGGGTGGGAAGATCGGGCGCAATCTCGATCTGCACGTCACGCTCTTGGAGCTGCCCAGCCACTAGCCGCGCCGCTTCCTCAGCCAGCTCGACACCCGAGACAGATTCGTAGGCGTGAACCACCCGGCCGATGCGAGAAAGCTCCAGCAGCTCGTCGACCAGGCGGCTCATGGTGGCGGCAGCGCCGTCTATCCTGGCCAGATCACGCTCCGCGCGCTCGGTGTTGCCGGCCGCCAGGTCGCGCTGCAGCAGGCCGAGGAAGCCACGGATGGTGACGAGCGGGCTCTTGAGATCGTGCGACAGGGTGTAGGCGTAGCGCTCGAGCTCTTCGTTCTTGGCTTCGAGCTCGCGGAACATGGTGGCGCGCTCCGCTTCGGTCCGCTTGCGCTCGGTAATGTCCCGCACGATGGAAAGCAGGCTCGGGCGGCCCTCGATCTCGATCACGGTGGCACTCATGACCCCGTCTCGGATCTCGCCGGATTTAGTGCGGAGCTGGGACTCGAGCTCCTGGACCTGGCCTTCGCTGCGCAGCTTCTGAATCAGTTCGTCACGCACGCTGGGGTCGACCCACAGACCGAGCTCGCTGGCGCGGTGGCCGACCGCCTCTTCGGGCCGGTGGCCGGTCACGCGGTAGAAACCCTCGTTGGCCACCAGGATCTTGCCGTCGCCCAGGCTCGAGATCACCATGGCGTCAGGGCTGGCCCGGGTAGCGGCAGCGAAGTTGGCCTCGGAGACCCGCAGCGCTTCTTCGGCTCGCCGATATTCGGTGATATCACGCACCGTCATCAGCAGACGCGACCGCCCTTCGAACTCGACGACATCTGCCGATACCAGGCAGAGCATGTGCTCGCCGGACTTGCGGCGGAACGTGAGCTCGCGGTTGGTGACGGTCCCTTCGCCGTCTATCGCGGCTCGCAGGCGATCGCGATCCTCGGGATAGACCCACAGCTCGAGGTCCGCCGAGGTGCGGCCGACGGTCTCAGCTCGGCTGTAGCCGGTAATCTGCTCGAAGCTCTCGTTGATCTCGATGAAGCGACCGTCGTTCAGCGTGGTGACGGTGACCGCGTCCGGACTGGCGCGAAAGGCCTTGCGAAACATCGCCTCGGTGCCCGTGCGGTTGCGCTCGAGCAGGTAGACCGTGGGGAAGATCAGCAGGCTGATCATCAGGGACAGCGGCTCGATCTCGATCGCCCTGGGGCCTGCGCCACGGTAGGCCTGCAGCGCCAGGCCGGGATGCGTTACGAGAAACACCAGCAAACCCGCCGTGACCAGAGCGCGCCGATCTCGCCACCGGTGGAGCAACAGGAGCGCCCAGACCGCCGCCGCGGCCCGCAGGGCAAACGATAGAATGACGACCCACTGCATGGGAGATCGTGGCGGTGAAACTCTTCTGGGTGGGGAAACCGTCGATTCTCGACGGCATCGTCGAGCGTTGGCGGTCACGCAGCGTCGCGGTGAATGGATCGCAGCGCTCGGAGCAGCAAGGCGATAGCATTCGTCTCGCCGCCTCGGGAGGCGCTGCGTCGATAGCTTTGACGCTGTGCAGTGTATCCGATGGCCGGTGAGCCCGATGCCCCGGGCTATTCGTCTTTCCGTTTCACCAAACCCCAAAGGAGCCAGCCTATGTTCTCGTCGGAAGCCGTGACGCGAGGAGTCCGAATCCACGTCG
This sequence comes from Acidobacteriota bacterium, assembly GCA_039030415.1. Taxonomy (GTDB): domain Bacteria; phylum Acidobacteriota; class Thermoanaerobaculia; order Multivoradales; family J023; genus JAAELT01. The sequence goes on along the minus strand of JBCCEE010000088.1, from coordinate 11,735 downwards.
ATCCCGAATTCGATCCGGCCCGCTCACGGCCACAGGAGAGCCTGTGGTTCTTTCTCTACACCGTGACCATCCGCAACGAGAGCACGGAGACCGTGCAGCTGATCTCCCGGCACTGGGTCATTACGGACGAGACTCAGAACGTCGAGGAGGTCAAGGGGCCAGGGGTGGTCGGAGAACAGCCCTTGCTCGCCCCCAACGAGAGCTTCCGCTACACCTCGGGCTGCCCTCTGAAGACTTCGACGGGAACGATGCACGGCAGCTACCAGATGCAAACCCAAGGCGGCGAGACGTTCGACGCCGAGATCGCCCCGTTTACCCTCAGCCAGCCCTATACGGTGAACTGAGGGCGGGCCCAGAGACCCGGGCATTGACCCGGGGCAGGAAACCGCGATTGGTTAAATCCAAAAAACGCTCGTGAACGTTATGTATAAATGTACGGGGCGGCTATATCGGGAAGGCCGCCCCGAGCAAAAAGTTCAAGTCCTCAAGGTCTCCTCCCCCGTACCGTTGTCCCTCCTCGGTACGGGGCTTTTTGCGTTGGGTCGCATTTCGTTGGGTCGCATTTCGCTGAGCTGCATCTCGCTGAGACCCCGTCACGACGGCTGACTCTAGCGGCCAAGAATGCAGCGCCCAAAACGCCGCGAGGCGGACTCGCGTCCGCCTCTCGGGTCTTCGATCTAGACCTGCTCGATCCTGAGACTCTGAAATCAGAGGAGCTGTCGCAGCACGTACTGAAGGATGCCGCCGTGCAGGTAGTACTGGACTTCCTGCGGCGTATCGAGCCGCACCTTGACCTGGAAGTCGAGCTGGCTGCCGTCTTCGCGCCGGGCGGTGACGGTGAGCTCGCGCCCGGAGCCGCCGTCAGCGGCTTGGGTGATCAGATCCTGGAGCCCCGGGATGTCGTAGGTCTCGTGACCGTTTAGCCCCAAGCTCTCAGCGGACGCCCCCGGCATCATCTCGAGCGGCAGCACGCCCATGCCGACCAGGTTGCTGCGGTGGATACGCTCGAAACTCTGGGTGATCACCGCACGCACGCCGAGCAGCAGCGAACCTTTGGCGGCCCAGTCGCGCGACGAGCCGGTACCGTATTCCTTGCCCGCCAGAACGATCAGCGGCACGCCTTCGGCTTTGTATTTCATCGCCGCATCGAAGATCGACATCGGCTCGCCAGAAGGCATGTGCAGGGTGTAGCCGCCTTCGATCTCGGGGACCAGCTTGTTGCGCAGCCGCACGTTGGCGAAGGTGCCCCGCATCATGACTTCGTGGTTGCCGCGGCGCGAGCCGTAGGAGTTGAAGTCCTTGGGCGCCACGCCACGCTCGACGAGGTACTTGCCGGCCGGGCTGTCGCGCTTGATGGCGCCGGCTGGTGAGATGTGGTCGGTGGTGACGGTGTCGCCGAGCAGAGCGAGCACCCGCGCGCCGTGCAGGTCTTGCGGGGCTTCCGGCTCCCTCGCCATATCGACGAAGTAGGGCGGTAGCCGCACGTAGGTGGACTCGTCAGTCCAGGCGAAGGTGTTGCCTTCCGGGGTCGGCAGGGCACGCCACTGCTCGTCGCCGGTGAAGACATCGGCATACTCGCTGTGGAACATCTCGGCGTGCAGCGCCTGATGAACCGTTTCGTAGACTTCAATCTGGCTAGGCCAGACGTCTTTCACGAACACTGGCTCATCGCCCTCATCGAAGCCCAGCGGCTCGTTGTAGATGTCGATATCGATCCGGCCAGCCAGGGCATAGGCCACGACCAAAGGCGGCGACGCCAGGTAGTTGGCTCGTACGTCCGAGCTGATCCGGCCTTCGAAGTTGCGGTTGCCGGAGAGCACCGAAGTCGCCACCAGGTTGCCGGAGTTGATCGCTTCTGAGATCGGCGCCGGCAGCGGGCCGCTGTTGCCGATGCAGGTGGTGCAACCGTAGCCCACGAGATGGAAGCCGAGCGCCTCGAGGTGTGGGGTGAGCCCGGCCTCGTCGAGGTAGCGGGTGACGACTTTGGAGCCGGGGGCCAGGCTGGTCTTGACCCACGGCTTGGTGCGCAGGCCGCGCTCGTTGGCCTTCTTGGCGACCAGTCCAGCGGCGACCATCACCGACGGGTTGGAGGTGTTGGTGCAGCTGGTGATGGCGGCGATCACCACCGCGCCGTGGTCGAGCTCGAAGCTCTGCCCATCGAGGGTGGTCGCCACCGACGACGCAGGCGCCGTTACCACCGCGGTATCCGAAGAGCTCAGGACGTTGAGCGGTGAGGAGGACGACGACGACGAAACGCCCTTGAGGTCGTCGAGCGCGTTGCGGAAGGCGGTGTGGGCGTCGCGCAGCAGGATGCGATCCTGCGGTCGCTTGGGGCCGGCCAGGGACGGCTCGACGGTAGCGAGATCCAAGGACAGGCTGTCGCTGTAAACGGCTTCCGGGCTGTCGGCGGTGTGGAAGAGGCCCTGCTCTTTCATGTAGGCCTCGACCAGGGACACCGTCTCGGGCGACCTGCCGGTGAAGGTGAGGTAGTCGAGGCTGACCTTGTCGATGGGAAAGATGCCACAGGTCGCGCCGTACTCCGGCGCCATGTTGGCGAGGGTAGCGCGGTCGGCCAGCGGCAGATTGCTCAACCCCGGACCGTAGTATTCGACGAACTTGCCGACGACACCATGGGCGCGCAGGATCTCGGTGACCCGCAGCACCAGATCGGTGGCGGTGGCACCCTCCGGCAGCTCGCCCTCCAGCCGGAAGCCTACGACCTGCGGAATCAGCATCGAGATCGGCTGGCCGAGCATCGCGGCTTCGGCTTCGATGCCGCCGACGCCCCAGCCCAGTACGCCGATGCCGTTGATCATGGTGGTGTGCGAATCGGTGCCTACCAGGGTGTCCGGGTAGGCGAACGGCTGATCGCCTTCGCCCTGCATGACGACCCGCGCCAGGTACTCGAGGTTGACCTGGTGCACGATGCCGGTGGCAGGCGGCACCACCTTGAAGTTCTCGAACGAACCCTGGCCCCAGCGCAGGAAGGCGTAGCGCTCATAGTTGCGCTCGAACTCGCGCTCGGCGTTGATCAAGAGCGCAGCGCTCGAGCCGTATTCGTCGACCTGCACGGAGTGGTCGATCACCAGCTCGACGGGCTGCAGCGGATTGATCTTGTCGGCGTCGCCGCCCATCGCCACCATGGCGTCGCGCATCGCCGCCAGATCGACGACCGCCGGCACGCCGGTGAAGTCCTGCAGCAGCACGCGCGCCGGCATGAAAGCGATCTCGACGCTCGGCTTGGCGGTGGGGTCCCAGCCGACGATCGCCTCGATATCCGAAGCGGTGACGTCGGCATCGTTCTCCCGGCGCAGCAGGTTCTCGAGCAAAATCCGGGTCGCGAACGGCAGCCGACTGATCGAGTGCCCCTGCTTTTCGAGTGCGCTCAAACTCGCGATACGGTATTCCCGCTCACCAGCTCGAAGTGTCTTGAGCGTCGAGAAGCTATCCTTCATGGGGTTCTCCTTGTTTGAGTCGCGAACCAGCCAAGAACCGACAGGTCAGCATAAGGGCGTCAGCGCCCAACATTCTTGCTTTTGATTTCAAACGGTCTTCATCGGGCTAACCCGCGCCGCGCCGCGTGAGCCGATCCTGCGATGCTTTGACCGCCGAGACCTCACCTCGCCTTACCCTTTACTGATTGACGCGAGGTTTCGGCAGCCTGTGCCAGACCACCTGCTCAGCGAGCCCCGTAGAATTGCCCTTCCTATGGCGCGACGCAGCCAAGTCTATCGCAAGCCCATGCCGACTTCACGGCCACTGCCGCCTGTTGGGACCACTTCTAGCAGCATCTCGGATCGTCTCGGGTGCAGCGGTAATGTACTAAGATGGTCCGATGAGCGCGGCGGATCTCAAGGCCCCGATTCTCCTCCTGGCGATGCCGCAGGTCATGGACCCCTTCTTCTACAAGAGCGTGGTGCTCTTGCTGCATCACCAGGACGAAGGGAGCCAGGGTTTCATCGTCAATCGTCCGACGGGCGTCAAAGTCGGCGAGATCCTCGAAGACCTCGAGATCCCATGGCTGGGCGAGGAGAGCTCCCTGGCGTTCTTCGGTGGGCCGGTACAGCCGCAGCTCGGCACCCTGCTGTTCCGCAATGACGAAGACGTGCAGGAGGCCGAAACCCGCATCGAGGTGTGCCCTGGCGTCGCACTGACCCAGCATCTCGGCGATCTCGAGAGTCTGGCGGAGGAGCCGCCGCCCGCTTTTCGGCTGCTGCTGGGCTACGCCGGCTGGGATGATGGCCAGTTGGTGAAGGAGATCCTGCGCAATGATTGGATGACGGCACCGGTGCGCAATGATCTGCTGTTCAACGACGATCCCGAGCAAGTCTGGCAGCTGGCGATGGAGTCGGTGGGCATCGACCCGGCACAGCTGCCCTCTTGGACTCCCGCCAACGACGAAGACCGCACCAACTGAGCCATGAGCGAACCCCAACCCCAAGTCGCCGTCGTCACCGGCGGCAGCTCCGGCATCGGCGCCGCGGCGGTGCGTCAGCTGAGCGCTGCTGGCTTCGACGTCATCACCGGCGCCCGGCGTCTCGATCGCCTGCGCGAGGTCGCGGACCCGGCAGGCGCCCTCGCCCTGGAGCTCGACGTCACCGATCCGGCTAGCGTAGAGGCCTTTGTCGCGGCGGTCGAAGAGCGTGCGCCGCAGGGCCTGTCTCTGCTGGTCAACAACGCGGGCGGAGCGCTCGGGCTGGACCGCGTCGAGGACGCCCGCGAAGAGCAGTGGGAGTGGATGTTTCAGGCCAACGTGCTCGGCACGCTGCGCATGACCCGGGCTCTGCTCGCGTCACTCGAAGCCTCCGGTGCCGGTCACATCATCAACATCGGTTCCATCGCCGGTTTCGAGACCTATCCGGGCGGCGCCGGCTACACCGCGGCCAAGCACGCCCTGAGGGCACTGACCCGAACCCTCCGTCTCGAGCTGCTCGGCCAGCCGGTGCGCGTCACCGAGATCGCTCCCGGCCTGGTGGAGACCGAGTTCTCCAAGGTTCGATTCGACGGCGACGAAGACCGCGCCACCAAGGTTTACGAGGGCATGAACCCTTTGACCGCTGACGACATCGCGGATTGCGTGGTGTGGGCCGCGACCCGGCCACCGCACGTCAATATCGACGAAATGGTCGTCCGGCCGCTGGATCAGGCGGCGGCGACGCTGGTTCATCGCCGGCCGGTAGAGGACTGAGTCACCATGGATCCGAATCGCCTCAAGCAGGCCTACCAGCGTCTCGAAGCGCTCGACGAGCGGCTGACCTACAAGATCAAGCCGCGCTCGTCCGCCTCGGTGATCTCCCCGACCGCCGACCAGGTGGACGCCAAGCTGCGCGATCTCGCCGGCTACACCGTCGAGCTCAAAGAGATCATGCGCGACTTCATGCTCGCCTTCGCCAAGCCTCGCAACCCCGCGAACTAGCGACTACATCGCCAACTAGCGGCTACTTCAACCCTGAAGACCCAAAACCACCGGCTCCACGGTCGCTGTCGGCGAGGTCGTCGAGCTCTTGCCACGTGACGCGTTCGACCCGCGCCACGATGAGCTGCGCGATGCGCTCTCCACGCTCGATGGTGAAAGGCTCTTGGCCATGGTTGATCAAGATCACTCCGACCTCACCCCGGTAGTCGCTGTCGATGGTGCCGGGGCTGTTGAGCAAGGTGACGCCGTGACGCAGCGCCAACCCGCTGCGCGGCCGCACCTGGCCCTCGCAGCCCGCCGGCAGCTCGAGCTGTAGGCCCGTTGGCACCAGAGCGCGCTCACCCGGTGCCAGAGTCACCGGCTTGGTGAGTGCGGCTCGCAGGTCAGCACCCGCACTGCCGGCCGTGGCGACCTCGGGTAGCGGCAGATCCGCGGCGTGGTCCAGGCGCCGAACGCCTACCCTCAACTCGAGCTCCGGTTCGACCTGACTCCACCTTCGTTGCGCCCGTCGGGCCCGCTGCCGCCACGCTGATTGCGTCCCGGCCCCTGGAAGCGCGGCAGCGAAATGCCGGGCGGCCAAGGCCTACCGATCTGGTCGGAGTTGATGGTGGGGATCTGGACGTTGCCGTCGGCCGCGCCGACGCCGCGTTGACCGAGCCCCTGCACCAGATCGACGGTGAACTTCCACTGCGAGAAGTCGCTGGCGCCACCACCGCCGCCGCCGAGCGGCGCGAAGACCTTGATCGCTTCGCCGCCTTCTTTACTGCGAACGCCGATGATCGGACCGACCCGCACCGTCTCACCGTCTTGCGGCAGGCCGAACGAGGAGTTTTGCTCTTCTTCCTGATCCCGATTGTTTCGGTCGCGGTTCCGGTTATTGCTGGGGTTGCCGCCCAAATTCTGGCCACGCCTCGGGTCGACGGAGTCCTGGAAGATCAGATCCCAGGATCCGTCATCCGACATCGGGTTCTTGTAGAGCTTGCGAATGCTGCGCGGCTCGACCTTGATCAGCTCTTCGAGCTTGGTCGGCAGGCGCCCCTGGCGGGTCTGAAAGACTCGAATCGCCTCGGCGTACTGCAAGCCGCGGAAGATCAGCTCTTCCTCTTTCTGTTTCTGAACGACGTAGCTCCATAAAGGCAGTGCTTGAGCGACCAGGATGTTGAGCACCGTGACCGCGACCGCCAGGACCACCAGGTTGTAGCCGGCCGAGCGGGCCGCGATCCTCGAGGGATGGCTCAGCCGGCGCAGCCACAGCTGCCACGGCATGCCCGTCAGGCTCGTGATCCCTAATCTGCGCATCGTCCTCGAGCTCTTGTCGCGGCCTTGGCGGCGCTACCACTCGCTGTAGAGCTCGCCGTCGAGCGACTCTTCATCCGACAGCGAGAAGACGTCGATGATTCCCGGCTCCCCGCCCTCGGGCAGATCGGTCTCGGCCGGCTCGAATTCTTCGGTGATCTCTTCGTACTCGACGCCCCATTCGTAGTCCTGGTAGATCGGATCGAAGGGCACCTCCCGGAGATAGCCTTCTTCGACCAGGACATCGAGACTGGGCGGGAAGTAGCCCTTGTCGCCATTGTGCTGATCGATGACTTCGCGCAGCGTCCTCAGGTTGGTGCGCAGTACCGCTTCGTTGGTGCGGCGCGGCGTCTGCATCAGATTGGGGAGTGCGATGGTCGCCAGGATGCCGATCACCGTCACGACGATGATCAGCTCGAGCAGGGAGAAACCCTGCTCGCCACCGCGACGACGGCGCCAGAATCGACGTTGCCTGCTGATTAGGTGAAGTGCTTGGGGTCTCATGACTCTCTCGTGCTCATCATTTGCGGTGGATACCTTTCGCCGGACTCGGCGGGTCACCACTCCGCATAGGGAATACCGTTCAGGCCGACGCCTACGCTCTGGGAGCGCACGTCATAGACGTTCTCTCCGCCCCAGGAAAACGAGTCCTCGTCGTCCTGATAGCTGCGCAGCTCCCACTCGGCCTTGCCGGTCATTGGATCCATCGGGATACGACGCATGAAACGCTTGATGACGCTCGGCCCCTGGCCGACCAGATTGTGCGCTTCGGTGAGCTGCTCGAGCTCGGCGGGATAGCCGTCGGTACCTAATTCGACCGGCAGCAGGCCGGCGTCGCTGAACCGTTTGTACTCGTCGATCGCGTTGCGCATCTTGCGCAAGACATAGCGCAGCTCGGCTTCCTTCTGCCGCTTGATCGTGTGCTTGGCGATCGGGAACGCCACCGCCGACAGCGACACCAGAATCGTACACACCACCACTAGCTCGGTGATCGAGAAGCCCCGCTGCGACGGGTTGTACCGGCTGCTGCGACGGGCAGCTCGACGTAAGCGTTGACGTAGGCTTCTCACGGCATCAGGGCTTTCGTGATGTGACGGTCTGGTTCTCGAGGGCTCCTGGACGACGGCGCGTCTGCCGCCGTCTCGATCTGTCAACTAGTGTACGGATCCGGATCAGCCATCGTCCTCGTCGTCGTCATCGTCATCGCTTTCGTCCTGCTGGAACGGATCGCGGAAGCCGCCGGACGGCGCCAGGTCGATGCCGGGCGGCGGTGCCACCTCGTTCTCGTCCTCGTCGTTGCTGGGCCGGGCGTTGGCGTCCTGCAGGCCGCGTGGCAGCGAGCGCAGGCGCTCGCGCAGGCGCTCACGCACCTGCTGACGCGAATCGCTGTCGCCATCGAACGGTCCGCTGACGTTGGATTCCACGCGCGGACTGCCACCCCGGAAGGTGATGTTGGCTTCCGTGCCGACCCAGATCGGCACCAGATCTTCCTCGGTGATGTCGGCCCGTCGAATGACGTGAGGCGTCAGCGTCAGCACGATGTCGGTACGGCGCGTGTCCGTCGACGTCCGCTTGAACAGGCGCCCGAGCACCGGAATGTCGGACAGGCCCGGAATCCCCGTCTCGGTCTGGCCTTCGTCGGTCCGGATCAAACCGGCGAGGAAGTTGGTCTCACCGTCGCGCAGGCGGATGTTGGTCTGGATGTTGCGGGTGCCGATGACGGGCTGCTGCTGGCCACCCGAGCCGGCGACGAAGTCGGCGATGTTCGACACCTCGACGTTGACTTTGAGGGAGACCTCTTCGTTGTGGTGCACCCGCGGCTCGATCTCGATCTTGATACCGACTTCCTGGTACTGGAACGAGGTCACCGGCACGATGTTCGAGCCCGACACGTTCGAGGTGTTGAACGTGGTGGTGGGAATCGGCACCCGATCACCGATGGTTAGGTTGCCCTTCTCACCCTCGGTGATGCGCAGCTTGGGCTGCGCCAACGCCTGAGCGTCGCCGTTCGACTTGGCGAAGTCGACGATGAAGCTGGGCAGGGTGATGTTCCAGTTGTTCTCGTTGATGAACTCGAGCTCTGAGAACCGCACGGTGTTCGAGCTACCGCCGCCGTCGGTGCCGGTGGTGGTTCCGAAGAACGGGTCGATGCGAAGCTGATTCGACGACAGACTGAGTCCGAGCTCCAGCAGGTTGCTGGTGTTGATCTGCAGCAGCTCGACGTCGACCACGACCTCGGCCTTGGCCTTGTCGTTGGCGACGATGATCTGCTCCGCCACCTTCACCTTGTCGGCAGTATCGCGCAAGACGATGGCGTTGAGCTGTTCGTTGGACGCCACGTGCTTGGCGCCGATCAGGCTGCGGACCATGGTCATGACGTCCTTGACCTCGGCGTTGTCGAGGAAGAAGGTCTGAATCACCTGGTCTTCATAGGTGCGGCGATTCTGCGGCGTATCGTCCGCGATGATGATCGAGTGCTCGTCGAGCACCTTGTAGAAGTGATTGACCGTGCGCATCAAGATCTCGAGGCCGCTCTGGGCGGTGACTTCGCTGAGCACGATCGAGATCTCGGTGTCCTTGAGCTTGGGATCGAACAGGACGTTGATGCCAAAGGCCTTGCCGAGCGCGCGGTAGATGTCGAGCACCGGAACGGGCTCGGAGAAGATCAGGTCGATCGGCTCGTTGGAGCGCGGATTCAACACCGGCGGCTGGGCATTCTTGCCGCGCACGCCGTCTTTCATCTCGGCAATCGAGCGCGGCGTCCGGCCCTCGCGAGCGGCTGAGATCTCCTCGACCACCTTGCGCAGCTCGGTCTCGGCGTACTGGTTGGACGGATCGAGCTCTACCGCCTTGCGGAACTCAAGCATCGCACGCTCGGGCACGCCGGCCTCGCGGAACTGCTTGCCGGCCCGGAAGTGCTCTTGCGCCGCCTGGATCTTGGCCCGCATCAACGCCGCGCGATAAGCGATGTTGTCGGGATGGTCGCGCACCGCCTCGAGGTACGACAGCACGGCCTGATCCCAGTCCCCTCGCGCTTCGGCGAGCCGCGCCTTGCGGTAGACGCTATGGCCGGAACAGCCGGCCACGACGAGCAGTAAAGCCACCACAGCCCAGGTGGGCGCTGCGGCACGGCGAGGCGTTCGACTGGCGGCCTCGGGGTGACGAAGCGGGGTCTCTGATGGTCTATTTCGCATAGCTCGACTCTCCATGGCTTGCCGCATTTTCAGCCCCCGATCTCGAGACGGACCGGTGGCTCATCCGGGAAGCCCACGAACGTGAGGTCGACCGACTCGAGGCCGATCGAGTGAACGATGAATTTTTCGCGGACGATCTCTTCTAGCTGAGCATTGATGATCGCCCCGTCTGGATCGGTCAGCACCGCGATTCGCTGACGCTCCGGGCCAAACAGGCCCAGCAGGGTGACGTCGACCGGTGGTGGCTTGGGTTTCCGGTCTCGCGGTCGCGGGGGTGGCGGTGGCGGTGGTGGCGGAGGCGCCGGGCCTCGCTCGACCCGCGGGGGCGGCGGCGGTGGCGGCCTCCTGCCGAACAGGAAGAGATTGCGCTCCGGCTCGTACTCGCCGCTTTTCACGTCCAGCGCCTCGAGGCGAAGGTCCGCGATCTGCTGGCGCGCCACCGCGCGCTGCTGGACCGTGCCGACACTCACGCCGCCACCGTTGTCGCGCTGGGCGAAACGCTGCAGCATCGGCCCGAAGACCTGCCACAGGCCGATCGGAAACAGCAGCACCAGGACCCCGAGCAGAGCACGCTCGCGCTTTTGCAGTTTGTCGAGCATCAGGTGGTCGGCTCCTCGACCTCGTCTTCAAAATCGCGCGTCGCGAAGATCGTCGACAAGACCAGGTTGATTCCCAAGGCCGGGTTGCCGCGATCGGATCCACTGCCACCTAGCGTGACGCTGTTGAGCACGACGAATTGATCGGTCAGCTCCAGAAAGTTGATGAAGTTGCGCAGCTGATCGTAGGTGCCTTCGACCGAGAAGTTGATGTTGCGCTGCACCAGCTCGAAGCTAGAAAAATCCGTCCGCGGGTAGCTCAGCGACGAGGGCCGCAGTCCGGCTTGCTCGGCCAGGCTCTTGACCTCTTGAATCACCCGGGTGAACCGCTGCGGCTCGGTCTGAAAGTACTCGCTGTAGAGCCCTTGGGTCTCCCCGCGATGCACGTCGACTTTGTCCAGGAACGTGACGACGACCTCACGCTCGGCTCGCAGACCGTCTCGCTGCGCGACGGCGGCCTGGTATTGCCGCTCGAGCCCTTCCACGCGACCGGCATAGGCGAAACGGTAGAACGCGAAGACGAGCAGCATGACGGCACAGAAGCCAGCGGGTATTGCCCACAGCAGGAGGTTGCGGCGCCAGGTTTCGAAGATCGAGATCATGCGCTGGCCTCCCATGGAGTCGACAGCGTGCCGCCGAGCACCGAAGGTGACGACGGAGGGTTCGGTAGGAATCCGCGCCGCAGCCGTGGCGTCGCCGACGCCGGTGGCGTCCCCGTCGTTGGAGGCGCCAAGCCATCGCCCGGCTGCTGAGCGGGTGCGCCGGGAGGTCGCACCGCAGGCGGCTGCCCTTGACCGGCCGGTGCCGTGCCGCCAGGCGTCACGCCCGCAGGATTGGTGCCGGGGGGCAGCACTCCGGCAGGCACCGAGCCCGGCGGCAGGGTCCCTGCGCGCTGTCTGGCTCGACGCCCGGTGTTGCTGCGGCCGGTCGTGCCGCGGCCAGTGCCGCTACGGCCGGTCGTGCCGCGGGCCGCCGCGCCGCGCCGTGAAGTTCCCGAGGTAGAAACAGAGCTTGCCTCTTGACCCGTGGCTACCTCCTGACCGGCGGCTGCTTCCCGACGCGCACCAGGACGCGACGGCGTCGTGCGCTCATTCCCCTGTTGCCGGGTCGAACCGAGCTGCTCGGCTCGGTCGCGCAGAAACTTAGTGAACAGCCTTCTCATACGGTACACTTTGGCACCATTCGTGATGAACAGAATAAGGTTTTAGACGAAGTCTTAGTGACGCTCTTCGT
>JBCCEE010000087.1:0-22807 GCA_039030415.1 Acidobacteriota bacterium | reverse complement strand
TCGCTCAGGTCCGCGTAGTCATACTGCCACTTGCCGATCAACGAAGCGCTATCGCCGAACGCGGCATACATGCGCTTCTCGCTGACCCCGAACGAAGTGCGTGCGTTCTCAGGCCCCATCAGATCCGGTACATCCCCGACAAAGGTGATCTGCCGCCAGTCGTATTCGAGCTCCCCGCCCGTGGGCAGGCGAAGGCTGCGCACCACGCCCGAGAACACAGTCGACGAAGATTGCGTGTCGTAGACCATCTTGTAGACCGTGCCGTCCGGCTGGGTGATCGAATCCAGCATCGGAACCTGAATCTGGCCCGGGATGGCGGTGCCTGCGTCGCAAGTCGGGAAATAGTTCAGCCGATCGATCGTCCGCATGGTGTGGCTCAGCGTGAAGGTATTCGCGGTCGCCGATTCGAACGCCTCAAGCGCCACCGACGTCACCGTGCCCGCCGCGTCGAAGTTCACGGTGTAGCTCCGCCCGCGCGAATCGGTGATCACCCACTTGTTGGCCATGCTGTAGTCGTAGGCGATGAAGTGATTGGCGGCGAAGCGATCCGACACCCGCGTCAGCCGCCAGTCATGACCGCCGCTCGAGGCGAAGTTGTTGAACTGGTGGATCACCCCGTTGGGCTTCTCCAGCAGATAGCAAGTCCCTCCTCCCACACACTCGCCGCTGGTCTCGAGCCGCAGGCGCAGGTAGGTGCCGTCGGTCGAGAACCAGGTGTTGGGCTGGGCGTTCTCGGCCGGGAAGCCGGGGTGCAGCTCTTCGTTGAAGAAGATCTCGCCGCCGTCCGGCGGAAAGTAGGAGATGCCTTCCAAAAACGGCTCGCCGAGGCGCCCGGGCAGCACCCGCCAGCCGAAACCGGCGTTGGCGTTGGGCTCGGGGATCGGCACTTGATAGTGCTGCGTCATGCCGTTGAAGTTGCAGGTTGCGTCTTCGTGATCCCAACCGTTGGAGGTGTAGACCAGCGTCAACTGGAACGCGAAGTTGGGGCCTACGGGATAGCTCGGCCCGAGCGGCACAGTGAGGGTGAGAGCGCCGTTGAACAGATTGACGTGGTCGATATCGCCGAGCTGGTAGGCGGTGTCAGCGTTGAAGCCACGCTGCTCGCTCGGCTGCTGGCCACCGGCCTGCCCCGCGCCCTGCGCCAAGGCCAGCGATGCCAGGAGAAACGATGCCAGGAAGAACCTCGAGACAAGACTCGCAAGGCGACTCATCGCTTGCCCTCCACATCATCCCACCGCGACGAATCGCCGGTCTCGAAACCGTCCTTGAACAGCAGGCCGGTCGAGATCACGTTGACGGTGCCGTCCGCGGTGCGGTCGCTCTCGTCTTGGATGCGGTAGGTGATCGTGCAAGTCTCGGACGATCTACCCGTCGGAATGAACCGAACCGTGTCGAAGGCCGCGAAGACGTCCGCATGATCACAGTCTTCGCTCTCGATCGAGATGACTTGGAGCAGTTCGCCATCCGGCTCGCTGTCGTTGGCCAGGACGTCGATCACCACCGGATCGCCGGTGTGCGGCACCTCATCTATTGCAGCGATGGGATCGCTGTTGCACTGAGCCGATAGAGGAGGGGCTCCCAAGAGAGCCAAGGTCACAAAAAGCACCAAGGGCTCGAGACGTGGAACGCTCGAATGCGGCAAGAAAGACCCTCCTGACTAGGTTGGCGGCTCCCTGAGACGCAACAGCGGCCCCTTCCACCTAGATGACTCAATTCAAGATGTTGAGGAATCTAGCCAAGATGGCAACGAGTACTACAGGCTGAGTCGCGGCAGCAGCGTGTTGATGGCCTTGGCGTTGCTCAGCACGTAGAAGTGCACCGAGGGGACGTTTTTATCGAGCAGCTCCTGGGTCTGCTTGGCGGCCCATTCGACCCCGACCTCCATCACGTGCTTGCCCTTGGCGTTTTCTATGGCCTCGGAGAGCTCCGCTGGGATTTCGCAGTGGAAGGTGCGGGGAATGGACTGCAGCTGGCGCTTGGCGGTGAGAATCTTGAGCCCGGGGATGATCGGCACGGTGATTCCCGCGGCGCGGCAGGCGTCGACAAATTTGAAGTAGTGGCGGTTGTCGAAGTACATCTGCGTCACGATGTAGTCGGCTCCGGCTTCGACCTTGGCTTTGACCCAGCGAACGTCGCTCTGCAGGTTGGGAGCTTCGAAGTGTTTCTCGGGATAACCCGCGGCCCCGATGCAGAAGTCCGCGGGGTCGGCGTCGAGCAAATCTTCGAGGTAGCGTCCTTCGTTCATGTCCTGGATCTGCTGGACCAGATCGATCGCGTGGCCATTGGCGGTGCGACCGTGCTCCAGGCGCTTGCGGTAGCCGCTGTCGTCACCGCGGATGGCGAGGACGTTCTCGATGCCGAGATAGCGCAGCTCGATGAGGAAGTCTTCCGTCTCCTGGCGGGTGAAGCCCTGGCACAGGACGTGGGGCACCGCGTCGATGTTGTATTTGTTCTGAATCAGAGCACAGACGCCGAGGGTTCCGGGACGCTTCCGCTTGACCTTGCGCTGGATGCCTTGGGGGGTCTCGTCATAGACGACTTGGGCGGCGTGGCTGGTGATGTCGATGAACGGTGGCCGGTGCTGGACCAAACTCTCGATCAGGCCCAGTAGTCCTTTGATATCGCCACCGCGTAGCGGCGGAATGATCTCGAAGCTGATCAGCGGCCGTTTGGCTTCTGCCAAGTGCTCAGTGACTTTCATTATGTTCTCCGCGAGCTCGCGATGCGGGACGCATGACCCAGAGGCCGCCGGCAACGGCGCCCGCTGTGTCCGCCAGGAAATCTGCGATATCGCCGTTGCGCATCGGGACAAAAAGCTGTGCGATTTCTGTCAGAGCCCCTAACACGACCGCGGCGCCAACCGCCGCAGCGAGGCGGGTTCTGCCGGGTCGTAGGTGGTGGAAAGATTGGAACAGGAATCGTGCTTCGAAGAAAAACAGCAGACCGTGGCCGAGCTTGTCGGCTCCGGCGGGTAAAGTCCAGGGGAATTTGCTGTCCATCTCGTTCATCTTGCCGCCCGGCGAAAGCAGGAGCAGGATGATAAAGGCGGTCCAAACCAACGCCGGGGCATGGTTTCTCCAAGGCGTCGGAGCACGTGTCGATGAACCCGGCTTCGGCATTCTCTACGGTACTATAACGTCTCTTCCGGCACAGTCGTCGCCGCTTGCACATGGCGTTTCGTGCCGTCACCACAGCAGTTTGGCGCTAGCGATTCGAGACCGACACACCATGCGAGATGCCGAGGACGAGGCTGCACCCGAAGTCCGACCGCAAGGGCGGCGCGAGCTGACGGTGCGCCTGATCGTGATCGTCGCCTGCCTGCTGGGGGCGATCGGAGCGCTGGCCCAGATGGTGCACTGGCGCAGCCTGCGCAGCGAGCTGCAGTCGGTGGTGCAGGGCGGTGCCGAGTCCAACGAAGAAGCCCAGGAGTTGAGCCAGCGCATCGCCCTCGAGCGTACCGGCCACCACGCTCAGCTCATCGTGGCTCGTGCCCTGGTGTATGACGCCATGATCGGGGGCGAGAATCTAGCTGGCGGGCTCGAGGCGTCGGTGGAGCAGCTGAAAGAAGCCCGAAGTCTGGCGGTCGATGTGCTCCGCCAGCACCCCAACAGCTGGGAAGCGTCGATGTTTCTGGGCGCTGCGACCTACCTCGAGTGGTCCTTTCAAACGGATCGCCGGCTGTATTCTGAAGCCAAGTCCTGGGAGCTACCGCTGCTCGAGGCGATCGAGGCCGCGCCCGGCAAGCGAGAGCCGCGCAGATTCTTGGTCACCGCCTACCTCGAAACCTGGGAGGCGCTGTCGCCGGCGAAGCGGGACGCGGCGTTCGAGCTGGTGCGCACCACGTTTCAGCGCGACCTGGATGCGTTCATCGGCTTGGCCTCGGTGTGGATCGAGGTTGCCGGCGATCGTGCTCTCGAGGTGATGCCCGACCAGCCTCGCGTGTGGAAGGCGCTCGAGGCCGTTTATGCCCGGGCCAACGACTGGGAGACGTTCGGACTCGCCCACAGCCGCCATCTCGATGCCCTGGAGCAGCAGCTGAGTCGTGAGCTCGATGAGGCCGAGGATCGCCTCCGCCTGGGAGATCTGCGCAGCAGTCGCGACATGTGCCTGCGGGTGCTGGCCGCGGCGCCGCGCGACGGACGGTTCGCGCCGCTGGCGATTCGTGCCCTCGAGATGTATGCCCCGGGGCTGCACGGCCTGATGTCGACCCAGGAGCTCAAAGAGTGGCTGGACTGGGCGCTGGAGCTGAGCACGATCTCGATCGTGCCGTTCTCGCCGCGGGTCATGGGACGCTTGACCGACTCGATCGGCGAGCTCGACGCCGCCACCGGCGCCTTGGCGGCGCTGATCGGGGAAGACACCTATCGCACCGACCGCTATGAAAAACTCGAAGAGCGCAAGCGAAGTGAGCCGTGGGGGCGATTCTTGATCGCCAAGTCCCGCTGGCTGGTCGAACGCGACGAAGTCGCGGCCGCGGATCGCGCTCTGGACGATGTCCACCGGGCGTTCCACACGACCGTCGGCTACTGGCTGGCGCGTCAACGCGTCGCGCGGGCGGCGGCTGACCTGCGCGGGTTGGCGGAGGCCAACGAGCGGCTCGCCGACCTGCAGAGGCTCGAGTGGGATGCCACCGAGTGGCGGCCCAAGGGCAAGCGTCATGTCGTCGAGCTCTACCCCGAGCCGCTGCCTCGCGCGGCTTCGACCCTGAGCCTCGAGCTTCAGGCGGAGCCAGGAACGGGTGCCGTGGCGGCCGTCGTGTGGGACGGCCGGGAGGTCGCCCACCGCACCGTGCGCGGGCGCACCGTGGTCGAGGTCGAGCTCGAGATCGATCCCAAGCCGCATCTGCTCGAGGTGCGACCGCTCGCTGGGGCCAGAATCACCCCGGGGCGGATCTGGATCAGCTAGGCCGTTCAGCCGAGGCCGCTCGAGCTCTAGGAGTTGGCCGGTCGAGTGCGCGGCTGAGAGCGCGGCCGCGTCGCGGTGCCGCAGGCCAGGCCGCAGATTATCGCGAGGGTGAAGGCGTTGGCGGGCATCGTCAGACCGAAGTCGATCAGGGAATGGAGCACCGCGCCGACGATCGCACCCAGCGCGCCGAGGCCGGCGGCGCGATCCTCTGAACGGTAGCCGCGCTGGAAGACTTCCCATAGCCGGCGGGTGAGCGCCACCAGGCCCCAGGCCATCAGCGGCAAGCCGAGGATGCCGGTGGTGACCATCAGCTCGAGCACGTCGCTGTGAGCATGGATCCAAGTTTTTTCGATCTCGACGGGCTGGACCAGGGGGAACGCCTGGCGGAACGTGCCGAGACCGGTGCCGGTCCATGGAAAGCGCTGCCACAGCTCCCAGCTGGCGGCGTATACCACCGGACGGGCGTTCAAAGCCAGGTCGTAGGCCGAGGTGTCGAGCCAGCGCCCCAGGCCCTTCTGCAGCCCGAAGATCACGATGCCGATCAGGCCGAGCCCGAGGACACCGCTGTAGAGCAGGCCGACCTGCCACCTGCGGTAGTGGATCGCCAACATCAGGATCTGGCTGGCGATGGCGAGCACGACCGCCACCAGACCGCCCCGTGAGCCGGTGAAGGCGAGACCGACGAATAGCATCAGGAAGAGCAGGCAGGGAAGCACCGCGTAGAGCAGGCGGGTCTCGACCGTCGCCTGGCGTTGGATGCGGCGGGCGGACCACCACAGCCAGGAGAAGCTGAGCGTGGTGACGAGGATCAGGAACAGCGCGAGATGATCCGGGTTGACGAAGGTTCCGCGCAGTCGTGTCGGGTCGCCGCCAACTTGAAGACCGAAGAGTGAGCTGCGCTGAGCGAACCAGTTGTCGGAGCCGAAGACGATCTGGAAGACCGCGCCGCCGGCCAGACTGAGGCTCAGGACCCGGCGCAGTAGACGTTCGCTGCCGACGGCGCTGGCGGCAGCCACGCAGGCGGCGAGCGCCAGCCAGTGGATACCGGTGCTACGAGAGACCGCAGGGGCCAGCGACAGCGGTACGCTTTCCATCGCACTGCCGGTCAGCACACTGGCTCGGTCCCACAGATCGATCAGCCGTGAAGAGATCAGGCCGACCAAGAAACGTGGCCAGGCCAAGGACTGCAGTAGGCCGATCATTCCGACCGCCGCCAGCGCCAGGGTCGGTATTTTGGCGATCTTCAGCCACGACAGCGGTCTCGAGCCAGCGACCACCGCCGCCAGCGCCAGAAAACTCGCGGTCTGCAGCGCGATGCGCTCGCGCGGTAGCACGCTGCCGAAGTAGATCGGGCCGAGGCTGATGATCACCAGCAGAATGAGCGCCGCTACCATCGATCCGGCGTCGAATTGACGTATGAGTCCGGGGCGTTCCGCCATGATCTACGGCTGCTTGGGTTCTCTCACTGGTGGGATGGCTATCGAAGACGCGCTGGCTTTGGAAGACGGGACCGTGAGGAGGCATCATGCAGTATCGATCGCAAGTGTTCGCAGGCCGCCGATTTACCGGCACCCGCATGGCCCTGACGCTGATACTGCTGTCGAGTGTCTTCGGTAGTGTGCCTTCGAATGCGCAGTATAACTCTCCGGGAACGATAGCTACGACGGATGCCATCTACGAAGAGAGCAGTTTCGAAACCAGCATTCGGGATGCTGAGTGGCAGGTCGGCGGGCTCCGCCTGCGGCCTTGGCTGGGGGTGCGCGACGCATCGTTCGTGACCAATTCCAATACCGCAACCGACCCGCAAGGAGCGCTCGAAGACGACGACTTCACCCTCACGGTCGGGGCCGGCCTGCGCGGCTACCTGCCGACGGGCAAGCTGATCTGGACGGCGCATGCTCTGCCCGAGTACGTATGGTGGGAGTCGAACGAAGACAAGCGCGGGGTCAACGGACGGTTCGGGTTGGGCGTCTTCGGCTACTTCAACCGCCTGCGATTCGAAATCTCGCAGCGGCGGCTCGAGCAGCAAGATTTCTTCTCCTCCGAGATTCAGGAGCTGACGTCCCAGCGCAGCGACACCTCTCGCGCCAGCATCGAGATCGATGTCGCCCGCCGGCTCGAGCTGTTCGCCTATGGCGAGCTGACCGAGATCGAGAACGAAGAAGAGGAGAGCGACGTTTTCTCGCTGTTGGATCGCGAGGAAGAGAAGCTCACGATCGGCCTGCGCTACCTCTCGCCGCGCGGCTTCGAGGTGGGGGCGGCGTTCGAGGATAGCTCGGACGATTTTTCCGCCGGCGCTCGCCAGCTGTCCAACAGCGGCACGTCCGAGCTGGTGTTTCTCGGCTACGAAGGACCGCAATTCAGCGTCCGGCTGAACCTCGAGTTCCGCAGCCTAGAGGGGGAGAATGGCTCCGAATTCGGCACCTTCGACGAGACGACGGGCTCGTTCGAGGCGCTGTGGGCGCCTTCAGCGCGTACGACGCTGCTAGCGTACTCGCGCCGCGAGCGCGGTTTCTCGGTGCGCTTCGAGAACGCGTTCCAGCTCGCCGAGCGCCAGGGGCTGCGGTTCAACTTCGACCTCGGCAAGGCGGTGCTCGGCTTCGGAGCCGCGGTCGGAGAGGACGAGTTCTCAGCCATCGAGACCAATGTGGTCGACCGCATTGACGATGTCGTCGATCTGAATGCCGATGTGCGCTTCGAGGTCGCCAACCTGGTGGAGGTTGCGCTGCGCGTGCGCTTCACCGACTACGACTCGAACCTGGCGGCTTTTGACCGCGACGTCACGACCTTTGGCGCTTCGGTGCAGCTCGGCCCGCTGATCAACAAGCTCAAGCTGGGGGAGCCGTCGGGCAACTGGTAACGGCGCTCAGGATGCCGTCGGCGCCTTCCGGGTGTAGCCGACGGTCTGACCCGGGAGCCTCTCGCCAGCGGGCCTTCAGCCGCAAGATCGGCCGGCCCTCCTGCATGTATTTGGCCTCATAGTTGGTGCGCGCGCCGTCGGGCCAGGGGCCCGGCTCGAGGTGGACCTCCAGACATGGATGACCGCGTAGGATCCAGGCGACGCGCTCGCCGTACTCGATGAAGTCGGTGGCGAACCACAGCTCGCCATCCGGCTGCAGCACGCCGAGCACTAGATCCAGGGTGCGGGGATCGAAGAGCCGGCGCCGGTGGTGGCGGGCCTTGGGCCACGGGTCGGGAAAGTAGACGTGCACGATCCGAGCGAACCCTCGGGGCAGCACCGCGGACAGCGCATAGAGCGCTTCCCCACGCATCAGCAGTAGATTGTCGACACCGCGCACTCGGGCGCGATGCCGCAGCAGGCGGAAGTACTTCGACACGATCTCGAAGCCGAGGTAGCGTCGTTCGGGGTGCGCTTGAGCCTGCTCTAGCAGGTAGCGTCCCTTGCCGAAGCCGATCTCGACTTCCCACGGACCGCTGCCGGGGATCAGCTGATCGAGATCCAGGGGGTGCTGCAGGTCGCGGAGCTTCCACTCCTCGCGCCGGGTCGAAAACAGCAGCTCGCGTCTCATACCGGTGGGCTCACAGCAGGTCGGAGCGTTGCCGGTCGCGAAGCTCCTCGACGATACGACGGACTTCTTGCGAACGCTCTTTGGGCATCACCAGAACCGAGTCTTGGGTGCGTACCACCACCAGGCCTTCGACACCCAGCACCGCGACCGTCCCCTGGTCGGCATACATCAGGTTGTCGCGGGCATCGATCGCCAGAGTATCGCCCTGACCGCGATTGCCGTCCGCATTCGCCGGCAGGATCTCCGCCAGCGCTTCCCAGGATCCGAGGTCACTCCAGCCACAGTCGAGCGGCAGGGTCGCGATCGACTGCAGGCGCTCCATGACCGCGTAGTCGATCGAGATCGACGGCAGGGTCGGGTAGATCTCCGCGGTGCGTTGCGGCTGGGCGGCAATGCGGTCGAGGCCCTCGCCGATCTCCGGCTCGAAGCGCGCCAGATGGCCCAGCAGGGAGCTGCCGCGAAACAGGAAGATGCCGGCGTTCCAGAGGTGGCTTTGGTGATCGAGATAGCTTTGCGCCGTGGCGGCGTCCGGTTTCTCGGTGAAGCTGGCGACCTCACGCAGGCCGGTTTGTGAGTCGAGCTCATCACCCAGCTCGAGGTAGCCGTAGCCGGTTTCGGCCCAGCGCGGAGTGACCCCGAGAGCCATGACCCGATCGTCTCGTGCCACCGCCTCCGCGGCCAGTTTCAGGGTCTCGCGAAACGTGGCGGCGTCGGCGAAGCGATGGTCGGCGGGCAGCACCGCGATCGTCTCGTCGCGCAGTGCTTCCGGCATCGAGAGGATCGACCAGCCGATCGCCGGCGCGGTATTGCGGCCTTCGGGCTCCGCCAGGATCTGGTGCTCGGGGACTTCGGGGAGCTGCTCACGGATCGAATCCGCCAGGGCTTCGGTGGTGCAGACCCAGATGGCGGAAGGTTGAATTTCTGGCGCGAGGCGGTCGACGGTCTGCTGGAGGAGGCTGCGCTCGCCTTCCAGCGCCAGTAGCTGTTTGGGGCGTGAGCGGCGGCTGAGTGGCCAGAAGCGGGTGCCGCTGCCGCCCGCTAGAATCAGGGCTTGCAAGGAAGTTCTCCGTTGATGTTGGGGGATTGTCGAACGACGGCGTGAAGTATATCCGCAGTCTCCGTGGCACCCCGAGCTTGTTCTGGTGCAGTGCCGAGCGATCACCGTGTCGTGCCCTCGGACGTAACCGATCGCGTGCTGACCGCATCGAAGGATTACTGAAATACGCTGGGCTGGCGGATCGCGGACCGCATGATCCCCCACTTCTGCCGACGATTACCCCTGGAGAGCTGCACCTATGGCCTATTTTCACTTCCCGCCGGCATGGTCGATCAGTGCCGCGGCTACGCCCGAGTCGGTTTTTGTGAATCGACGCCAGGTGGTCAGCGCACTCGGTTTGGGGAGCCTGGCGTTGGCGGCTCCGACTTGGGCGAGGCCACAGTCTGGTGACGGAGCGGCGGCCGGGGATGCAGCCGGCGGTGTGGTTCCCAATATGAAGCCCGCTCTCGAGCGATTCGGTGAGAAGTTTCCGGCGCAGCGCAATAAGTCGTACGGGATCGGCGATCTGCCTCTGACCCCGGAGTCGATCGCGGCACAGTTCAACAACTTCTACGAGTTCACCACGACCAAGGACCGGGTTTGGGAGCTGGCGCAGGACTACCGCGTCGATCCCTGGAAGGTCGAGGTCAAGGGCCTCGTGAAGCGCCCCCAAACTCTGGATCTCGACGACATCATGGGGCGTTTTCCGCTCGAGGAGCGGCTCTACCGTTTCCGCTGCGTCGAGCGCTGGGCGATGCAGGTGCCATGGACCGGCTATCCTCTGCGCAAGCTCATCGACGCCCTCGACCCGCTGCCTTCAGCCAAGTGGGTCCGGTTCGTCTCAGTGCTGGACAAACAAGGCCTTCCCGGCCAGCGCAAGCAGTCCTACTACCCTTGGCCCTACTACGAAGCCCTGCGCATGGATGAGGCGCGCCACGACCTGGCGTTCCTAGTGGTTGGCAGCTACGGCCACGCTCTGCCCATGCAGCACGGTGCGCCGTGGCGTCTCGCCTGCCCGTGGAAATACGGCTACAAGAGCCCCAAGTCGATCGTCGAGATCGAATTCACCGACCAGCAGCCGGGTACGTTCTGGAACGACCTACAGGAAGACGAATACGGCTTCTACTCCAACGTCGAGCCCCACAAGCCGCACCCGCGCTGGAGCCAGAAGTGGGAGCAGGACATCGGCACCGGAGAGACCCGCGACTCTGAGCTCTACAACGGCTACGCCGAGCTCGTCGGCTCGATGTACACCGGCGACGAAGTCTAGCTATTCTTGGGACGCGGATCCCATAGCGCCACTTCATCGAGCGACTTGCGGCGCAGGTCGGGCACTTCGGCACCGGGGGCCGGGTAGCCTACCGGGAACAAGATGTAGGGTTTCTCATTCTTCGGCCGGCCCAAGATGTCGCGCAGGAAACCCATCGGGCTCGGGGTGTGGGTGAGGGTAGCCAGGCCCATCTGATGCAGTGAGGCGATAAACAAGCCGCAGGCGATCCCGACCGACTCCCCGACATAGTAGTTCTTGCGCTTGCTGCCGTCGTCGTAATAGCCGAACAGCTCCTGGAAGACCACGACGATCCAAGGGACGACTTCGAGAAACGGCTTTCGCCAGTCGACCCCGAGCGGTGCCAGAGCCTGAAGCCACTCGTCCGGCATGCGCTCTTCGTAGCTCTTGCGCTCCTCGGCTTCCGCCGCCACCCGGATCTGATGTTTGATCTGTGGGTCGCCGATGACGACAAATCTCCACGGCTGTCGGTGGGCGCCGGATGGCGCCGTCGAGGCGGTGCGGATGGCGTTTTCGATGAGCTCGCGCGGTACGGGGCGATCCGAGAAGTGACGGACGCTGCGCCGGGCTTCCATCAGCTCGTAGAACGCGCGCGCGCGCCGTCGCGACTCCTCGGGCTCGACCTGCTCACTATCGAGCGTAACGAAGGGATGATCGGTCATGAGCTGGGCTATTTGCCCAATTCCTCGTCGATGATCTCTGCGAAGTTCTCGAACGGCTGCGCACCGGAAAGGTAGCGGCCGTTGATGAAGAACGCCGGGGTGCTGTTGACACCGGCCTTGGCGCCTGCCTGGATGTCGTTCTCAACGGTCTCGGCATGCCTACCGGAATCGAGGCACTCCTCGAACTTGGTGGGGTCGAGCCCTTCGACCCGGCCGGCGATCATCTTCAGGCCGCTGACGCTCAAGTTTTTCTGGTCAGCAAACATGGCGTCGTGCATCTGCCAGAACTTGTCTTGCTCGTCGGCGCATAGCGAGGCTTCACCGGCCTTGCGAGCGTTACGATGGATGTCGAGCGGAAACTGGCGAAAGACGATGCTCACTTTGTCGCCATATGTTTCGACGACTTTCGCCACCGCCGGGTTGACGCGGCTGCAGAACGGGCACTCGAAGTCCGAGAACTCTACGATCGTGACCGGCGCGTCAGCCGATCCCTTGCGGGGGCCGGTAGCGGCGACGTCGACCCGGAACGGATCGGTCATCACGTCGACTTCGGCGGCGTCCTGCAGCGACGTCATGAAAGCCTCGTAGCGAATGAACTTGCGGATCTGTTCTTCGACCTGCTCTTTGGTGGCGCGGATCTGCTTCTTGCGGGCCTCGTAGAAGGCATCGACTTCCTCGGTCGGAACCTCGGCGAGCCTAGCGGTGACCTCGGTGTCGATCAGCTCCTCCTTGGTGACTCCAGCCTTGGCGGCGGCGGCATCCAGCAAGGCGTTGCGCACCTGGGTGTCGACCGCTTTGATGATCAGCTCGTGCCGGTCCCGCTCCAGCTTGAGCAACTGGCCAGCGATCGATTCGTAAACCTCGGCTTCGGTGATCGCGACGCCGTCGACGCGCGCCAGGACCTTCTGTTCTCCCGATGCTGGCGGCTCGGCCGCGGTTACAGATTCCGATTCCCCAAGCATGACCCAAACGACAGTGCCTACGACGAGGCTGGTGGCGAATAGAAAGAACCGCTTGGCGGTGGAGCTTCCTTCGGTCGGTCGATCTTGCATCGAGTGCTTCTCCAATGAGGATATTGAGACAGGTAATTGCATTCGCGGGCAGTTCATTGGCTGGCTTTGGCAGAGTGACAGCCAGGATGCGTATTCTAGGCTGGAAGCGACTCCAAGAAGCTCGATACCGAGAGCTCGGTGCCAAGACGCGATCCCAGGCTGCGCTTGGGGGCAGCGATGAATGCCGTGAGCGCATTGTAGCCGGCGAGTCGTCGTCGACTCAAGCGATAGGGTGGGTCAAGTGCCGAGTCAGCAGGCCTTCGAGGATGCGCCCGTGGGTCACGCCACGCAGCCGCAGTCGCGGCCCGTCGAGCAGCGCTTCGGCGGCTTCGAGCAGCGCGCGCCGCGCCGATGACTCCAGCTCGTTGACTTCGAGATAGCGGCTGATGGCAGCCGCGGCGACAGCCCAAGGGCGGCGATTGCGTGGATCTTGCCAGCCGGAGGTTTGACTCAGCGCCTCGGCGGCACAGAGGAGATGAATGGCAGCCGAGTCGACGAAGTAGCCTTCGATAGCCCGCCCGAAGGCTTCGGCGAGGCTGTTGACCTCTTCGGGATCGAGGGAGTCACTAGGACCGAGGTAAACCGACAGTGAACGGCTGCGCAGAGTGCGCGACAGGTCGAGTCGCGAGGCCGCCAGCAGAAAGAACGTGCGCGGCGACTCCTTCGGCGGCTCTTCGAGGATCTTGAGCAGCGAGTCGGCAGCGCCTCCAGCCAGGGTGTCGGCTTCAGCGATCACGTAGACCTGGCCGCGGGCCTCGAACGGCGCGGCATAGGCGCCCGAGAGAAGTTTCTTGGTGGCGGCGGTCGAGGTGGCGGTGCGCAGATCTCGCTCCAAGACGTGGAAGTCGGGATGAAACGACTCCGGCGGCCAGCTTACGCGAGCGCAGTGCCGGCAAGGCGCTTCGAGGTCGCACGGCCGGCTCCCGGCAGGCTTCTCACACAGCACGCAGCGACTGAGCTCTACGGCTGCCGCCTGCCTCGCCTCGGTGTTGGCACCGTAGAGAATGACCGCTGGATAGAGCCGGTCTTCGCCCGCGGCCTGAAGCACCGCCGCATAGTTCATGGTGGATACAACAGTGCTTCGAGCGCGGCCTCGACCTGCTGCCAGGTATTCTCGACGTCTTGGCTCGAGTCGATCAGCCGAAAGCGCTCGGGATGGACTTCCGCCAGCTCGAGAAAACCAGCCCGCACCCGGCTGTAAAACGCCAGGTTCTCGACGTCGAAGCGGTCGAGGCCTCCTTCCTGCTGTTGCCGTTTTGGGCTCTGGCCGCGCTGCTGCGCGGCGTCCGCAGGGAGGTCGAAGAGTAGCGTGGCGTCGGGCTCGCGGCCGCCGGTGGCGAGCTGGTCTAGGGCGGTTAGCCATTCGCGAGCGAGTCCGCGGCCGGTACCCTGATAGGCCAGCGAAGAGTCGGTGAACCGATCACAAAGCACGTGCGTGCCGGCGGCCAGTGCGGGCTCGATGACTTCGGCGAGATGCTGGCGCCGGCTGGCGAACACCAGCAGGGCTTCGACCTGCGGTTCGACCTTCTCCCAGCTGGGATCCAGGAACAGCCCGCGGATGGCGTCGCTCAGCGGAGTGCCTCCGGGCTCATGGGTGCACCGCACGTCCAGCCCGCGTGCTTGCATCCACTCGGCGGCGCGCCGCAGGTGCGTGCTCTTGCCGCTGCCGTCGAGGCCTTCGAAGGTGATGAAGAGTGCTGCCATGATCAGCTGAGTGCCATACGGATGCGAAATGGCGATCCGATAGAGCTCAACGGCGTAATATAACCGTAATATGCTTGGGATGGAGCGGACGATGAGAGCACCCGAGCGCATCTTCTACGACGGTGACTGTGGCGTCTGTCACTGGTCAGTGGGGTTCGTTGCCCGGCATGACAGGTCCGGTGAGGCCTTCCGCTTCGCTCCGTTGGGAGGAGCCACGTTTACCCGAAGTATCGCGCCGGAAGTGGCCGCGACCCTGCCGGACTCGATGCTGGTTCAGACGCGAGCGGGAGCGCTGCTGCTGCGCTCCGACGGTCTGGTCCACATTCTGCGCGGCCTGGGCCCCCTGTGGCGGCTCCTGGGTCACCTGCTGGCGCTGGTACCGCGGCCGGTGCGAGACTTCTTCTACGATCGTTTCGCCGAGCGCCGCCATCGGCTGGCCAAGCCACCGGAAGCGGCTTGCCCGATGATGCCGCCCGAGCTGCGCGGACGCTTCGAGCCGTGATGGCGTAACGCGCTCGCCATCGCGTCGACCGATTCAGCCCTATCGTCCGGTCACTGCGTCATCGCGACGGTGCGCGGCTCGTACAGCAGAGTCTGGCGGGTGAGGTAGAAGGCGGTGAAGATCCCGTCTTGAATCTCGAGCGCGCTCGGGTGCCCCTTGTAGAAGCTGGTCAGCATGCCAGTATCGATCAGAAACACTCGCGAGTCGAACCGCGTGCGGATATGGAAGGGAGGTTGAGGCGTGTGCCCGACCACCACGCGGTCGGCGTTCAACCGCTCGAGAATCAGTGGCAGCTGCTCGTCGCCTTCCTCTTCGCTCCAGCGCGCGTAGCCGCGAAACCACAGGGGGCCGTCCTCGAGTACCGCCAGCCATTTGGAGAACTGCAGCACGTGCAGGAACTCGGACGAAAGGGGCGGAAGGGTGGGAGCGTTGGAGGTCGCCTTGGCCAGCTGCCGCGCTACGGACAGCACATCGGCCAGCGGGCTGGTCGGCAGCAGGAGATTCTGATCGATCAGGTAACGGCGCGTGGCGTCGAAGCTCTTGATCTCGCGGCGCAGCTCTTTGTTGAGAGACTCCAGGTCTCGCTCCGCCATTTCGGGACTGAATCCACCGTGTACGAAGACGATGCCGTCGACCTCGGCGGCGATTGGCAGGGTCCGCAGCCAGCGTCCGATGTCTCCGGTGGGCCCCATGGCTTCGAGGTATTCGACCTGCCCGAGCTGGTGCTCGGTGCGGCAACGCTCCACCAGCTCACGGCGTTTCGGCGGCTTGTCGCGACGTAGCTCGTAAATCCGGCGATAGAAGCTTGCGTAGCCGTTGCAGCTCACCGTCAGGCGCTTCTCGGAATGGCCGTCGATGAAGTTGCGGTAGATGTACTTGGTGACATCTCGAAAGTCGCTGAGCAGGTTGAGGATCTCGTGATTGCCGAGCAGAACGATGACCTGTCCGCCCTGTTTGGGAGCCTCTTCCTGCAGCCTCATCAGGAGCTCGGCGACCTTGGTGGCACCCGGCCCGCGGTCGAGAAAATCGCCGGTCTGAACCAGCACGCTGTTGCCGCCGACCCAGTTGTCTCTCTGATCGATGATCTCGATCTTGCGCAGAATCTCACGCACGCCGTTGAACGCGCCATGGATATCGCCGATCGCGACGATCCGGCGCGAGCTCCCGGGCAGGCTCTCGACCTGTTGGGCGAACGCCTGCGGGCCGCTGCAGGCCAGCAGCAGGACTGCGATCGCCGTACGACACCAGGCACGCGACCGAAGCCCGAGGCCCGTGGAGGCGTCTTCAGCTCGCGGCAAGATGGGGCGTCGTGGTCTCATGGAGGTTCTCGTAGGCTTCGGGGCGTCTCAAGAGCTGACGAAACAGGGCTTTGACGATCTCGACGTTGTTGGAGAGCAGGTCGAAGAAGTCCTCGGCTCCGATAACCAATCCCACAGTGGCGGAGTCGGCCCAGGCATTCTCTGCTCGTAGTCGATCGCTCAGGATCTCACTGACACCGAAGGTTTCGCGCGCCCCTATAGTGCGCTCGCGCCCCGCCGCTCCGCGCAGCTTGACCTTGCCTTCAACCACGCAGCACATCGACTCGGCCGCGTCGTTGATTGAGTAGATCTTCTCGCCCGCTCCAAAGTTCCTCTGCTGCGCGATGCCCGCGATCCGCATCATCTGTTCGGCGTTGCAGTACGTGAAGAGGTCCACGGCCTGCAGCACTACGACTTTTTGGATCCGGGTCAGCGTCGTCAACAGGGTCTTCCCAGTTCGGGTCTTTCCAAGGTCGATCTTCGGGTAGGCTTCACCGAGAGACATCGTCGAGAGATGTCCCGCAGCTCGGACAGCTCATCGCGGAGACTGTCCAGTCTAACTCGATCCCATCTCGAAATGCCACTTGAGCCAAGCGCCGTCCGCCGGCGTGGGCTGTCTTTCGAGCGTGCGCGGACGGGATCTAGCTGGCGACGTGGGGCAGCAGCAGGTTGGTGGTTTCTTGCACCAAGGGCTCTGGGTCCCGTTCCGCGGCGCGGCGAATCACCGGGTAGAGGTGGGCCAGGCGATGGTCGTAGATGTAGTGCAGGGCCGCGGCGGTTACCCAGGAGGCGTCGGCGTCGCCAGCAGGACGGTGGCTGGCGAGGCGACGCAAGGTGTCGGCGGAGTTGGCCTGCGCCAGGTTGAAGATCTTCTTCGCCAAGCGCAGACGTTCGCGCAGCGGCAGGTCGTCGATGACCGCGAACACCGCTGCTCGTACCTCCCCCTGCAGCAGATTGTCGAGGTACTCGAGAGCCTGCGCGCGACGTTCGGGTCGTTCGCTCAGCAGGCTCTGATAGGCCGCACGGATATCGCGCTGTGGGTGGATCAAGCCGAGCAGTCGGAAGATGTTGCTGGTGTGGTCGTCCATACGATCGGCGAGCAGGCGCTCCAGCAAATGAGGCTCAGAAGGAGCGGCGAGCTGCTGACCCTTGCCGCCGTTGGTCGGGATGCTGCGTAGCTGTTCGAGATCGATCAAGGCGCGCAGGTGGCCCTGGCATTCGGCGACGAGCCGAGCCTCGATCGGCGCGGGATGCGGGCACAGTTTGCTGTCTCGAGCGCGCAACGAGCTCAGGGCTTCGACCACCTTGCGGCGCAGGAAGGGATCCGGTGCCGACAGGCTCTCGGTCAAAGCGGTCAAGGCAGGTCGACCGCCGATGCGGGCGATCGTCTTGGGTAAGGCACGCCGTACCCAGATCTCCTCCTGCTGATCGTTCATGAAGTGCTGAAGTGCAGGGATGACCGCGCGACCATAGGCCACCAGGGCGCTGCGAGCCTCATGCTTGAGCCGGCGGTCGTGCAGGCGGGAGATCAGGATCGGCACATAGAGTGGATTGCGAGAGCCGCGATCGACGCGGCGCGACACCGCTTCGACGGCCGCTCGCGCCACCCGCGAATCGCTGTCGTAGAGCAATCTCACGAGGCCGGCCTGGTATTGGGGATCCGCGATCTCGCTGAGTGCCCGGGCGGCCTCGAGGCGTACCCTCGGATCGCCATCGGCCAGCAGCTCGGCGAAACAAGAGTCGGCCCGCAGCCGGACTTCGGGGTCGACCCGCGATGCGAGATAGCTCACCGCGGCTGAACGAATGCGGACGTCGGGATCCGTCAAGCGCTCGAGCATCTGCTGCCTCAGATCCTGCTGGGTCAAGGCTGCCAACGCACGGGTCGCAGCGGCGCGGACGTGGTCGTCGGGGTCGGTCAGCAGCTTTTCGACCAGCGGCATCGCGTCGTGCCGATCCTCGTTTTGAAGGATCTCGAGGGTCTTGACTCGGATTTCGGCATTCTCATGGTGCAGCATCAGCGGCGGCACCAGGTGTCCTCGGCCGTGGGCGCTCAGCAACTCCAGGCTGTGCAGGGTCTCGCGGGGGTCGGCGCTGCCGAGTCCCTCGATCAATACCTCCAGGGTCGCCCGGTCGAAGACGTCGACTTCACCGGAGGGTGCCAAACGCTGCAGCAGACTGTCCCGGAACGAGCGCACATAGCGGCGATGGGTCTTGCCGACCAGAGCGATCCAGATCGTGACCCACAACAGGCTGAACCAGGCGGTGTGCACCACCGAAACCCAGCCCAGAGCTACCGGCAGCAAGGCGATAGCCGCGACGCCTTTGGCAGAGCGCTGTACGAAGACGTCGATGAAGGCCTTGGCCTTGGGGCGCTCTGCAGCCGGGACCGGCAGGAACAGCAGCTCGCGTGTCGCCTGCTCGAGCGAGTAGCGCAAACCGTTCTCGCCCATCTTCATCAGCCAGGCCATCGGCAGCAGAAGCGCCGGATAGAACATCGCCGCGATCAGAAAACCGGCGGAGCCGATACCGTTGGTCACCGGCAGCACCCGCAGCGCGAAGCCGACCCCACGCCGACGGTGGATGCGAGCCGTGGCGAGTAGCTGGAAGATCAGGGCGCCAATGCCCATCACGCTGTAGAGATTGCCGAAGGCAGCGGTGCGCTCAGCGAGGTTGTCCGTGGATTCTTCGATGACCCACCCGAACTGCAGGTCGACCACCTGGGCAACCATGCCCGAGAGCAGGATGATGGCGGCGATCAGACGCAGATAAGACGAGTCGCGGACCACGCTCAAGCCCGCTTTGGCTTCGCTCACCGCCGGCGTGTCGTCGTTGCTGGCGGTGAGCGTGCGCATCTGCGGCGCCCGCCAGCGCATCAGGAACGCCAGCAGCGTCAGCACCCCGGCCGCTAGCAGCAGCGTGGTGTAGGTATCGAGCTGACCGCTGGCCCACCGCGCCAGCTGTCCGCCAGCGATCGAGCCCAGGATGCCGCCAGCGCCAATGAAACCGAACAGGCGTTTGGCCTGACGCGCGTCGAGCAGGTGGCTGGCGTAAGACCAGAACTGGCTGACGAGCAGGATGCCCGCGATCGAGATGAACAGGTAGAAAACTACCGAGACCCAGTCTCCCTGGTTCTCGAACAGCCACCAGAACGCGACGAGACAGGCGCCGACACCCAGGCTCGAAGCTGCGACCAGGCGACCCTGGGCCCAGCGGTCGACCATCCGGCTGTGGACGATCAGCAGCGGATACGAGCACAGCGCCACCAGCAGATAAACGAACGGCAGCTGGTCGGCGCCCAGGGAATCGATGAAGATCGATTGCCGCAGCGCCTTGGCGGTGTACTGGAACATCAGCAGCAGGAAGTGCACCGCGAACAGCAGCCAGGCGAGGTCGGCTTCGCCGCTCCGAAGATCGATCTCGAGGTAGGAGAGCCACGAATCGTGGGCTTCCTGGGTCTGCCCCTGGGGTTTTCTAGCGCTGCGCTTCGTCATGTCACCCTGGCGTGACGGACCCGCTGCCGACTGCCATCTTCCATCGATGTACTCGGGGCCGTGTCATGGATCCCTACGTAACAGGCTTCGTGGGAGTTGCAGGAGGTGCGACGCGATAGAGCCGCCAAAGTCGCTCTTCGGTTACCGGTTGCAGGCGCGGGTCGGCTCGGAACGGAGCTTGGGTCGCGTGATCGCCGTAAATCAGCAGATATTGAAAGTGATCGATATCGGAGCGTCGCAGCTTGCGGGCTCGCCAGTCCAGCCCTTCGGTCCACGGAAACTTGCGCGGCATGTCGCGGTATACGACCAGGCTCGAGCCAAAGTTGGCGAATGAACGTGCCAGCTCACCGCCGTGCAGGACCTGAGCATAGGCATAGAAGTGATAGAACGGGAAGCCCTTGATGCGCTCGCTGGTCCGCACCATGTCGAGACCCAGTACCCGTTGCTCCGTTGGGATGGCGGCCAGGGCAGCGTGCAGCCCGTCGAGCTCGCGCTGCTCGAACTCGATCCACACGGCGGCGGTGGCGGCAGTGAGGCTGGCCAAGGCGAGGTAGGGTACGGCGGCTCGTAGCAGTGGCCGGACTCGCGGCTGTGGCCAGCCGAGCACCAGCAGCACTACCCCTACCGGCAGCCACCGCGAAGCGAAGAAGATCGTGCTCTGGATGACTGCAGGCAAGGTCAAGGCCGCAGCGACGAAGCAAATCCCGGCGAGCAACAGGCTGCGGTGGCCGCCTTCGGCCGCGGCGTCGCGAGCGCCCACCAAGCTCGGCCGCCACCAGGTGAGGAATCCGAGCAGCAGCCAGCAGCCAACTACCAGAGTCAACGTCGGCTCTACGCGGCCTTGGAGACCGCCGAAGGCGGAGTTGAGCCACCACTCGGGATGCAGGCGACCGAAGGGCGAGCGGCCCCAATGGGTGTCGGAGACAAAGCCGCTCTGCTGCAGCCTGGGGTACCAGACCAATGCTGCGAGCCACATTGGTGAGACCCAGGCCAGACGCACCAACAGCAGGCGCCAGCTGCGGTGCACGGCCAGGGTAGCCACGGTCAGCCACGCAAGGCCGGCCGCCAGCCACAGCACGTGAGCCGAGTACAGCAGGATCGCGATCCCCAGCAGCTTCAGGCCGCTGCGGAGACTCGGCCGAGCTGCTCCGGTACGTTCGATCACGACAAACCACCACGCGAACACCGGCAGGCCGATCAAGGCGTTGAGCAGTCCCCAATAGGTCAGGTGGTTGTAGAAGAACAGGCTGGCCAAGGCGGCCGCCGCCGGTGGCCGCCCAGTCGCTCGCGCTAGACCGTGGAGTGCGCCCACCCAAAGCAGGCCGAGGATCAAGACGCCGACGCGACCCGCGGCCAGCGGCGACGTCGCCAGCCAAGAGACGAGCAGCGGTAGGTAACCCAGCTTGTTGGGGTGTAGCCACTGCACCCGATAGGGGCTGTCGTCCGATCCCAGGGTCTCGATGAGGAGCCGGATCTGAGCGGTCTGCTGAGGCAGGTCGGTGATCGGCGGCAGCGTCACTGACAGCAAGGGAATCGCGATCAATATCGCGCAGATCGCCGCCGAAAAGAGATAGGCCGCATCGGAAGGCTGACGCCTCGGCCCGGGTTCCGGCGGAGCTGCGGCATCGGCGGTCGCCTGGGGGGCCGCCGGCTGGGGAGAGGGGCTCATGCGAGGTGCAAGCCTACCGCACCCGTCGTGGGGTCAGCGCCTGGCGTTACGATCGCAAGATCGGAGAACCGAAGACGCGGAGTAACAAACTCCCAGGTGGAGCCGTTGTATGAGGCAGAGCCCGCTCATTGGGCTTGCATTCACTGAGGAGACCCCATGCAAAAAAATACGCTTTTCCGAAGCTTTCTGATCAGCACACTCGTCGCTTTCCTGTGCACTCCGATGGTCCTGGCAGATCAGTGGATCCACGTCGAAGTCGAGAGTCCGCGCGACGAAGAGACGGTCAAGATCCAGCTGCCGATGTCATTGATGAGCGCGGCCATAGCGATGATTCCCGACGACATTCGAATGGAGGGCGAGATCGAGATCGACGACCTCGACCTGGATTGGCACGAGCTCATGGCGTTGTGGGGCGAGATCGAAGACGCGCCCGACGCCACGTTCATTACCATCAAGGGGCGGGATGAAACCGTTAGGGTCGAAAAGTCCGACGGTTTCCTTCTGGTCCGAACCTCCGAGCGCGGCAAATACGGATCCGACGTCGACATCAAGCTGCCGCTGGAAGTCGTCGATGCCTTGCTGTCGGGTCCCGAAGGCACCTTCGACTTCGAGGGGGCGCTGTATGCGCTGGCCAACTTCGGCGCTGGCGAGCTGGTGACCGTGCGCGATGGCGACGAGACCGTCAAAGTGTGGATCGCCGATCACGCGGTTGCCGACTGACTAGATTCTGTCCCTCGAGCTCGGTGCGGCGGATCGGCCGAGCAGAGCGCCGGCAGCCCCGAGGGCTGCCGGTCGCGTCGAATCACACGGGGCACTCAGTCCAGACTGAGCTCGATCTCGGTCACCTTGCGAGTCTCTTCCTCGTAGAAGCTCCGCAGCTTCTCATCCAGCTCGGGCCGACTCAGAGCCAAGATCCGGACCGCCAGCAGGGCGGCGTTGATCGCACCCGCCTTGCCGATCGCCAGGGTGCCGACCGGCACGCCCTTCGGCATCTGGACCGTCGCGAGCAGGGCGTCGAGCCCGTCGAGCGCCCAGCCCGCGAGCGGCACGCCGAGCACCGGAAGACGGGTGTGAGCGGCGACGACGCCGGCCAGATGGGCGGCTCCACCGGCGGCGGCAATCACCACCTCGAGACCGCGATCGGCCGCGGTGCTGGCCCATTCGGTTGCCATCGCGGGGGTACGGTGGGCCGAGGCGACCCGGTATTCGTGAGGCACACCGAAGCGAGCCAGGGTTTCAGGGGCAGCGCGCATCACGCTCCAATCGGATTCGCTGCCCATCACAATGCCGACCAGGGGTTTGGAGTCTTCACTCATGGTTCTCAAGTCCTCGAGACAGGCGACCTGAGTCGCCGCGCGGAATGGGTTGATGTGCCCGGACCCTCGCTGTTGGCCTGAAGAGGCCTGAGCGCAAATCCGGAGTGGCAGTAAGGTCTGTCTAGGATATCGGGGGATGCGCGTGGCGCGAAGAGGTTCAGCCTTTCTGACCCGATGTACCTTCTCGGGGAAGTTCGCGCGGAGCGAAGGAAGAGATTCGCGAGTGCCTACTCGCGCTGCTTGACTTCGCCGGTCATCGGCCCCAGATTGACCAGGCTCACCGGCCGCGTGAGGCGGCCTTCCGGCGTCTTGGTGATGAGCTGCATTTCTTGCACCAGCTCGCCAACCGCCACG
>JBCCEE010000086.1:0-23009 GCA_039030415.1 Acidobacteriota bacterium | reverse complement strand
CTACCCCGGCGGCTGCCTGATCGAAGCCACCACGCTGTCTGAAGGGCGCGGCACGACGCGGCCGTTCCAGCTCGTCGGAGCGCCCGGTATCGATGCCGGAGAGCTGGCGCGAGCGCTGAATGCGCGAGACCTGCCGGGAGTCGCCTTTGTACCGACTTTCTTTCGGCCGCAGTTCCAGAAGCACGCCGGGCAAGTGTGCGCCGGGGTACACATCGAAGTGACGGACCGTCATCGCTTCGCCTCCTACCGCTGTGGGCTCGAGCTCATGCGCGCCGTGCACGATCAGTTCCCCGAGGCCTTCGGCTGGCGTCCCGAGCCCTACGAGTTCGTCTGCGATCGACCCGCGGTCGATCTGCTCACCGGCGGTCCGGAAGCGCGAACGGCCCTCGAGCAAGCGGAGGGTCTGTCGGACTGGATGGCCTCGTGGCGCGACGACGAACGGGAGTTTCTCGCCGAGCGCCGGGAAGTTTTGCTTTACGCTTGATCCTCGGCTTACGCTCAGCCTCGCCTCTCACCCGTTGATTTTGGTCTGATCCTCGATCCTATGCAGCAACATCTATTGCGCGTCCGCGGTCCAGTGGTAAAGTTCGAGCGATTGATCGCCGCGCTGCGGCAAGAACGAGCGAAGGTCGGTTGGTTGGAGCTGGGCGATAGCGCATTGTCCGAAGCTCCGCGGGTCGATCGGGAGTCTCTGGAGGCCGCGGCGGGGTTCGGGGTGCTGCGCGCGGTGGCGATTGGTGGCGGCAGAACGGTCGCCATCAAGCCAATGCGAGGAGCGCCGGTGCTGCGCGACGTGTTGCGTGAACACTATCGAGGCTGCTGTCTGGTGCTGGTGGAAGGTGAGGTCGATGCTCCCGAGCTGGAGCCGGACGGCGAGACTTGGTTGATCACGGTGGGTGATCGAGCAGCGAAGCGATGGACGACCGAGAAATTGATTGCCGCACTGCGTCGACCCTCACCCTGGGACTGACGCACCTTCCCGACCTCTAGTCTTC
Organism: Acidobacteriota bacterium; assembly: GCA_039030415.1. GTDB lineage: Bacteria > Acidobacteriota > Thermoanaerobaculia > Multivoradales > J023 > JAAELT01. The sequence goes on along the minus strand of JBCCEE010000086.1, from coordinate 22,014 downwards.
CAGCCAACACAGTTCAACCGACCGATCGCCATCGGCAGGGCGCGCCGTTCCCCGTTCGGCATCAGCTCGCCTGGCGACAAGGAAATACGATGTACAAGATCCTGGTGTCTGATCCCCTAGAAGCCACCGGTCTCGCCATGCTGCGAGACGCCGGCCACGACGTCCTCGAGCTACCCGGCGAAGAGCGCCATCGGCTGCCTGAGCTGCTGCCCGAGTACGACGCCCTGGTCGTGCGCAGCGGCACCAAAGTCACCGCCGACCTGCTGCGTGCCGGCAAGCGCCTGCGCGTTGTCGGCCGCGCCGGTATTGGCGTAGACAACGTCGACGTCGACGCCGCCACCGAGCTCGGCATCCTGGTGGTCAACGCCCCGACCGCCAACCTGCTGTCGGCGGCCGAGCACACCTTCGCCCTGCTGCTCGCCCTGGCGCGCAACGTCGCCGCCGCCGATCGCGACATCAAGGGCAGCGAGTGGAATCGCAAGAAGTGGGTCGGCGCCGAGCTGCAGGGCAAGACCCTGGGCGTCATCGGCTTCGGCCGCATCGGTCAGCAGGTGGCCCGCCGCGCCCGCGCCTTCGACATGAAGATCCTGGCTTACGACCCCTTCCTGTCCGACGACATCGTGCGCAGCAACAACGCCGAGCCGATGTCGATCGACGAGCTGGTGGCGGCGGCCGACGTCATCACCCTGCACGTGCCGATGACCCAGGACACCCGCAACATCCTCAATGCCGACCGTATCGCCCGGCTCAAGCCCGAGGCGATGCTGGTCAACTGTGCCCGCGGCGGCGTGGTCGACGAAGTGGCGCTGCTCGCCGCCCTCGAGGAGGGGCGCATCAAGGGGGCCGCGCTCGACGTCTTCGCTGAAGAGCCGCCCACCGACTACGCCCTGGCCCAGCACCCGCGGGTGGTGGCGACGCCCCACCTCGGCGCCCAGACCCGCGAGGCCCAGGTACGCATCTCCACCGAGACCGCCAAGATGGTGGTCAAAGCGCTCGAAGGTTCGCTGGCGGTCACCGCCGTCAACCTGCCGTTTCGCCCGGCGGGCCTGGCTGGCGAGCCCTATCTGCGCCTGGCCGAGAAGATGGGCAAGCTGACCCGCAGCCTGTTCGACGGCACCGCCCAGCGCGTCGAGGTCGAGTTCTCCGGTATCGACGACGAGCTGCAGGTGCCGATGACCGTAGCGGTCATCAAAGGCGCGCTGGAGCACCACCTCGGTGAGTCGGTCAACTACGTCAACGCTGAGCGCATCGCCGCCAGCCGAGGCGTCGAGATCGTGCGCTCCACCGCCAGCGGCTCGGCCAGCTACCCGAACCTGATCGTCGTCCGGCTGCGCAGCGCCGACCACGTGCTCGAAGCGGTCGGCACCCTGTTCCACAACCGCGACGCCCGCATCGTCCGGCTGTGCGGCTACGACCTCGAGTTCGAGCCCAAGGGCACCCTGCTGGTCGTCCGCAACCATGACGTCCCCGGCGTGGTCGGCAAGCTCGGTACCGCCCTCGGCGACGCCGGCGTCAACATCGCCGCCATCCACCTGTCGCGGCAGGCCGGCAGCAGCCAGGCCCTGGCCGTTGCCCGCCTCGACCAGCAGCCCGAAGCCTCCTTCCTGGACGGGTTGCGCGAGCTCGATGAGGTGCAAACCGCCGACCTGGTGGACGTCGGTCTCTAGCCTGCCAGATCTGGTGCACCAGATCTGATCCGCTGTCCTTTCAGGCAGAGCCGTGGCAAAACCGAGGCGATCCTGGGGCAGCGGTGAAGGACAGGATGGGAGCTGATAAATTGCGCTCATGGCCAACGTCGGATTGATCTTTGGAGGGCGGAGCGTCGAGCATCAAGTCTCGGTCGCTTCCGCCAGGACGGTCGCCGGTGCCCTCGAAGGCGCCGGCCATCACGTCGTGCCGTTGGGCATCGCGCCCGACGGCTGTTGGGTCGAGCCCGCGCTCGCCGCCAGAGCGCTGGCCGGCGACCTCGACGACTTACCGCCGGTCGGCGGCGCCGTCGCCCCCACCGTGCGGCACTTGCTGAACGCTCGGGTCGACGCCGTGTTTCCCATCGTCCACGGCACCTGGGGTGAGGACGGCACGCTGCAGGGCCTGTGCGAGATGCTCGACCTTCCCTACGTCGGCACCGGCGTCCTGTCGAGCGCGGCGGCGATGGACAAGGCGGTGGCCAAGCAGCTGCTGGAAGCCGCTGGCCTGCCGGTGGTCGGCTACGAGCTCATCGACCGCCGCTCCTTCGCCGAGGCGCCGGACGACGTCCTGCGCCGCCTCGAGCGTTTCGAGCCGCCGGTCTTCGTCAATCCGAGCGTCGGCGGCTCGAGCGTCGGCATCACCAAAGTGCCGGATCGCGACGGCCTGCGCAGCAGCATCGAGCACGCCCTGCGCTTCGACGATCGGGTGATCGTCGAGCACAACGTGGTGGGCCGCGAGCTCGAAGTTGCGGTGCTCGGCTACCGGCGGCTCGAAGCCTCGGCGATCGGCGAGATCGTCGCCGGCAAGGAGTTCTACGACTACGCCGACAAATACCTGGAAGACGGCGCGCAGCTCATCGCCCCCGCCGAGCTCGACGCCGCCACCACCGAGCGCCTGCAGGCCGTCGCCACCGAAGCCTTCGCCGCTCTCGGCGGCTGGGGCATGGCGCGGGTCGACTTCCTGCTCGAATCCTCCGAGCGCTTCTACATCAACGAGATCAACACCCTACCCGGCTTCACCTCGATCTCCATGTACCCGCGCCTGTGGGAGCTCTCCGGCGTCTCCAACGCCGACCTCTCAGACCGCCTCGTCGACATCGCCCGCCGCCGCCACCGCGACCGCCAGCGCTTGGATCAGGGCATCAAGGACTGGATCGCGGAGCTGTCGGCGGAGTAGGAAGCTGGGGGCCTACCGCCGCTGGGCTTGCGTGGCGAGGGGGCTCGCCATCTGTCGACGGCCATCGACAACGCCTGCTCCGAACCCTTGAATATTGTCTTTGCCCTGTCCTCGGCGGCCGACTGGCGGCGCCATCTGCGCACTCGGGCTCCGAGGTTCAAAGGCACAGTCGCATCGGCGGGCTACTGAGCCATTATGGGCCCGTCGGTGCAGGCTCGCAAAGCCTTTGCATCTTCTGCAGGTCGGCCTTCTCGGCTGGATTGTAGGTCAGCAGCTTGAGGTCGGGCCGGCCATCGACCGCGAAGGAAGAAAACTCGAAGGCGAGGAGTCCGACCGTGCGATGCCGAATCCTCTTGACGCCTTCTCCCGTCGACCTGACGTCGTTTTCCGCCCACACCGCTGCGAATTCAGCGCTCTTCTCGGAGAGCTCCTCGAACAGCTCCGCCGCCCGATCGTCGTCCCCCGATCGAGCGGTCTCGGCTCGGAACGTCGCCACCAGGAAGCGCGCGACGCTTTGCCAATCCTCTTGGGCGGTGCGCGTTGCAGAGTCGAGGAACATTCTCCGTAGGACATTGCGTTCGGCCTCCGGAAGCGCGGCGTAGTCGGTCAACGCGACGCGAGCCGCCTCGTTCCAGGCGATGACATCCCAACACGGGGTCGTGATGATCGCCGGGATGAACGGGAGCGCGTCGAGGAGCCTCTGGAGCCGCGGCGTGACCCCGTCCGGCGATGGGGGCTCGGCCGTGGGCGGCCGTCCCAGACCGACGAGAAAGAGATGCTCTCGCTCGACCGCGGTTAGCATCAGCGCCCGGGCCAGGCTTTCGAGAACCTGCGGCGAAGGCGGTCCGCCGCGGCCCTGTTCGAGCCAGGTATACCAAGTGGTGCTGATACCGGCCCTCTGGGCAACTTCCTCGCGTCGCAAGCCGGGGGTGCGCCGCTGTCCTGAAAATCCAAAAGCCGCCGGATCGAGACGCTGACGACGATCTCTCAGGAAGGCGCCGAGACGACTGTGCTCGTTCATGACTCTTCGATCCAGGTAGTGGTTCTACCGGTATAAATCTTTATCTTCAAAGAGATTTGATTATGGATCAGACTCTCCGCATCAACAACACGGAGAGTTTCCATGCAAGTATTTGTGACAGGCGCGACGGGTTTTATCGGTTCGGCCATTGCTCGGGAATTGCGCCGCCGCGGGCATGACGTCGTTGGGCTGGCGCGCAGCGAAACGGCGGCAGAAGCGCTTCGCGCAGTAGGATCGAAAGTCCATCGAGGCGATATCGCCGATCCCGAGAGCGTCACGCCCGCCTTGGGCCAGGTGGACGCAGTCATCCATACGGCTTTCAACCACGACTTTTCCCACTACGTGGAAAACTGCCGGGCGGACGGACGATTGCTCGACGCGATGGCCAGGAAGCTGGAAGGCACGAACAAGGCGCTCATCGCCGCCTCGGCGACCGTCGTCACCGCGGCGGAAGAGATCTCGACCGAAAGCGACCTCGCTATCGATCAGGTGCCGCGAAGCGCTTCGGAAGCTTTCCTAGCCTTCGCCGGAAGGGGCGTCCAGACAGCCGTCGTTCGGCTTCCACCAACCGTCCACGGCGCTGGGGACCGAGCCTTCGTTCCCGCGCTGATCGCTCTGGCGCGGGAGCGAGGCATGTCGGCCTACATCGGCGACGGCGCGAACCGCTGGCCCGCGGTCCACCGCGACGACGCGGCACGCCTCTTCTGTGATGTCGTGGAGCGGCCTCGGCTTGGCGTTCGCTATCACGGAGTGGCCGAGAGTGGGATTCCTTTCTGCACGATTGCCGAGACGATCGCTCGCGGTTTGGGCGTGCCCGTCGAGAGTGTCCCCCACGGCCGAGCCGAGGAGCATTTCGGCTGGCTGGCGAGGTTCGCGGCGCTCGACATGCCCGCTTCGAGCGAGGCGACCCGCAGCACGACCGGCTGGGCGCCGCGCGAGCAGAAACTGCTCGAGTCTCTGCACGACGCGGGCTACTTCGAAGGCTAGGGATCAACCACGCTACCGTGAGTCGCGACTGGAAGAGCGCCAAGGCCTGGCTCTATCGTCGCATCCGACAATAGAACCAAGTCCGGAGACCTAGAAATCGTTCGTACGGACAGAAGAGACTCGAGGCCACTCTGGCCTCGAGTCTCTTGCGTAATCAGATGTCCGAAGAATGGCGGACTCCGGCATCATCGATGCGACAACACCACTTGACATGACTAGACCAGTCAGAGTGGTTGTTCCGCTCTACGACACCCTCTGCCACAAGATCATCGCGATTCCCGATCTCATCGAAATCATCCATGTAGATCGAGATCTGTAGGCCTTCGCGAAGGGCAACCGAGTTTCCAGCTGCATCCACCTTGGTGTCGCCTTTCGATAGCAAAACCAAGTTTGAATCGACCATCTCATTGAAATCGACATAGAGACGGGGTTTCATCATGACTACAGCCCTCGTTCGTCCTTAGGCACCGGATTCTTTATCGTCGGAGTAAATAGCTCCTCTGCCTGCTCTGCAGTGAGCCCTCCAACCGTAGCATGGTTCGGATTCCAGGGTTTTCCATCGAAGTCAATATGGCCCCCGGCATCCTTGATAGCCTGGTCCGTCGTCACTCCGACCTGATTGTTTCGGAAGGGCTGCGACAACTCTCTCACGGAAGCTCCATTGGGGTTGCTCTGGGTCGAGATACCCTCCAATTTACCATCAGGGCCTGCTGTCACACCGGAGCCTTCCTCAAAGTTCTTCGCCTTGCACTCTCCGCCTCGGCAGACCAGCACAGGTTCTCCACGCCCCTTCTTCAGGACGTCCGGCGTGGACGGCTTCTGACCAGGTAGCTTCTTTGTGATGTTCGCCGCCGCCCCGATGGCCTTGACGTCCGAGAGACTCACCGGGGAGGCGATCTCTGAGGCGAGCGAGATCGCGGCCAGGACTCTCGAACCTGCGCTGGCGTTGGAGTCACGGACGGTGTTGAAGTCGGCCACAGCCCCGGCGAAAGTGGCGGCTAGATCACCGCCCTTGATGGCGACCTTGAGGCCTTGTTTGAGGACGCCAAAGGCGATCCGCCCGTCGGGATCGTTGTAGGCCACAGGGTTGTTGCCGGCATAGCTGTAGCGGTTCCAGCTCTGTGGACTGTGGACATCGCCGAGCACCGGGTCGACGGAGAGAAACCGCTCGATCGACGACGCGTAGTAGCGCGCGTGCATGTAGTCGAGGTTGGCGGTGGCGAGACCGACGGTGTCACGCTCGTGCCCCGTGAAGCGTAGCTCCTCGGCGCCTGGGGTGGCGTCGTGGGCGTAGGTGCCAAAAGGAAAGAACGTGGTGATGTCGCCGACGACGTTGCCCGCGGCGTCAGTGATCAGCCGGGTGCTGCCCAGGTGATCGTGATGTAGATGGCGGATCACACCGCCAGCACGCGTTGCTACCGCCTGCCCTTCAACCCGGACCCAGTCTTTAGCCCTCTCCCATTGGTCGTTCGCCGAGCGATCAAAGCGGCTGAGTAGGCCGTTGTTCGGCCCTCGGGAGAAGTACCGTTCTTCTCCGGTTGCCTGGTCGAGCACAGCGAACCGTTCGCCCGCGGCGGTATAGAGAAAGGCCCGGGCCTGCCCGTTGCCTTCGAAGGAGGTGATCCGGTTGTCTGGAGCGTAGCGATAGCTGAAATCGCGTTGGTCTTCGCTCCAGCGGGTCACGTTGCCACCCGCGTCGTACTCGGCGAGGTGTGCCGGTAGGCGATTGGTGGCGGCGCTCGGCGACAGCTGTCGAACGCTCGTTTCTCCGGCGCGGTTGATCGACTCGACGTTGCCGAAGGCATCGTAAGTCTGGGATTCGGTGGCGGAGCCGAAAGGGGTCCGTACCGTCGAAGACTCCAAGCGGCTGAGGAGGTCGTAGGTAAAGCTCTCCTGATTGCTTCCTTCGCCGATGCGGTAGACGTTGCCGGCGCCGTCGTACTGATAGGAGCCGGAGTCCCACAGCACCTCACCTGGCTTGACGACACGAATCTTCTCGATCGGTTTCCACAGCGTGAAGTTGCGGAGAATCTCGTCGGTCACGCCATTGGCGTGCTCGAGGCGACTCAGGGTGCCGCGGGCGCGATAGCGAACCTTGTTCAGCCAATCCGGGATCTCCACCACCCGGCCGACGTTGTTGACCATCTCCAGAGTCGGCCCGCCGTCGAGACCCGAGCAGGGCGCTCGGTCGCAATCCGGATAGTCCAGGCTGGCGAGGCTGCCGTCCGCGTCGTAGGTGTAGCGGGTCTCGAACGAGGCGCCGCGGTCGGAGCGTACGGTGTAGCTGGCCAGCCGGTTGCCGGACGCCGAATAGTCGAAGGTCTCGGTGACCACATGGTCGACCGAGGTGTCGGCACCCGCGGCCTCGGGCACCCAGTTGTGCCGACGCGCCTGGTAGAGCTTGCCGATTCGGCGCGGACCGTCGTTCTGACGGCTGTAGAAAAACTCCTTGAAGAGGTTACCTTCGCCGTCTCGGATTTCGACCGCGCGACCAGCCGCATCGTAGACGTATTGCAAGTCATGGGCGGTTCCGGCGAGGTCCTTCCCCAGCATGTTGGTGCGAGCGTCATAGGTGAGATGGACCAGTCCGTCGATTTCGGGATGATCCGCGGCGGTCAGCAGGCCGCTGCCGTCGTAAGTGAAGAGGCGCTGCTGGCCACCGCAGGCGTTCTGAGAGTTTGCGTCGCTGTCAGCGACGCAAACCTGCACCAGCCGGTCGCCCTGGTCGTAGCGATAAGTGGTGTGAGAGTCGGCGCCGCCCGCTCCTGCCGGCTCGGTGACGCGGATCGTCCGGCCGAAGCCGTCTTGCTGGGTGGTGACAGTCGACAGGTCCTCACCGCTACCGGTCCATACGCCTAACGTTTCTTCGGTGAGCCGTTCACCGGAATAGACAAAGGTCGTTCGTTTGCCGTCGGGGCGCTCGACGGTGTGCGGACGGTCGAAGAGGTCGTAGTCGAGATAGCGAGTGAAGAAGACGTCGAAGCCGATCTCGGTGGCATGCCACTCGGTTTTCCAGGCTTTTCGATCGGCGAGATCGTAGGCGTTCTGACGCAGAACCTCTTTGGTGGTGTCCGCACCGTCCGCGGTCCACGGAATCAGCCGACGTTCGTCGACCAGGCGGCCCTGGCGATCGTAGAAGTAGCGCCGCTCGCCGATCTGCTGGCCGTGGCAGCTGTCGTAGTCGAGTGTGGCGGGCGGGCAGTCGCGAACCTCGTAGGCAAGGCCCAAGGGCGTCAGACGACAGCCGCCTTCGGCGCAATACTGCGATACCTGCGGAAAAGTGAGATCGGGATTGGCTTCGGTCGGGACGGTGTAGCGGAAGAGTTGGGTCGTAACGTTGGCACCAGGGACTTCGAGCCTGGTCAGACGACGCATGGGGTCGAATTCGAGAACGGTCTCGAGGCCCGCGGGATTGCGGCTGGTCGCCACCAGGCCGGTGTTGCGGTCGATCGTAGTGTCGAGGACGGTGAGCAGGGGTGACCCATTCTCCTGAACCACCGACCGCGCGAGCACTCCGTGCTGGTAGGTGTGCTCGATGTGGTGGTCGGGTGGAGCATCGCCGGGAGAGAAACCGAGCTCGGCAGGCAGCAGTGATTCTTGGCTGGAAGCCGGATCACCACCATAGATCTTTTCCGAGTCCACCTGACCGTCGTCATCGGTGTCGATGTACAGGGTCAGAATGTCGCGGCCGGAAGGCGAATTCCCACGCAGCCGTCGCGTGGCGTGCAGAAAACCGGTGGCGGGATCGAAGTCGGACAGAGACCGCTCCGGTGCTTCGGCGCAGGTGGTCAAGGTACCGCCCTGCCGAACGCAGGATTCGTCGAAGAGACCGAGCAACCAGCGGCTGGTGGGGCTCGGGGTGAACTGAGGGCCAGATGGCGTTCCGCCATCGGCCCGCATGTTGAAGGTGGTGAGACTGGTCTTCGGCCCTTCCGTGCCTTCGAAGCTCGACTGCTGAACTTGTTTGCGGAAATTGCCGAGCCCATCGAAATCTTCGTTGCGAGACTCGACCCAGCGGTCGCCGTCGTCGTGGAAGACGGTGCGTCGCCGGGTCAGACGCCGATCGCCATCCTTGTCATCGACGTCGAAGGGGGCGTCGGTCTCATACTCGACCCATACCGAGCGTATCGGCGGTCCGCCTGGATTCGCCGGATCCAGCACCTCTTGTGACAGGAAGAGTCCGTCGTTGTAGTAGGGCGTCGTCGGGTCGGTGTAGTAGACCCCTCCGCCATCTGGTGGACAGGCGGTGAAAGGTAGCGACTGACGGCTGCGAAACCAGTTCCCTGGAGGGCCGGCATAGGCGGTCGAGAAGTAGTTGCGCGAGTGGCGAATCGGCGTCAGGTTGGGTTGCGCTTCCAGATTACCGTCGAAGAAGCTCACGTCGGTCCATTGAAAGCATGGCGTGAACCCAGGGAAGCCGATGTCTGGGTCGACCTCGCCGCTGAACAGCGCCCTGTCGGGGGAATACTCCCAAGTGGCGAAATCTTGCTCGTTGCCGGCCTCATCGAGGATGAAGCGCTGCTTGCGGCCGACGCCTGCAACTCGCTCGAAGGGCGCCGGAACGCTGGGGTTGGGCTGGACTTCGGCAAGCCGGCCGTAGAACCAGGTGTACTGCCAGCGATAGTGCAGACCGCTGGCCAGTCGCAGGTGCTCGAGGACCCCGCTCTTGCCGCTGATCACGCCTTCGCTCTCGGCGTGTGTCATCTCGTAATAGGAGCCGTCGGGCAGCACCAACCTCTCGAGAAACTCGACGTTCTCCTCGGCCTCCCCCAGCAGCTGATCCGGGCCAATGGGACGAAACTGGATGCAGTTGAGGTCGAAGGTGGTGCTGGTGAGGTATTGGTGGCGATCGACGTCGACCGGGGCGCTGTACTGGAAGTCGTAGACCGCTTCCTCACCGCCGAAGGCGCTCAGGGTGACGCTCTGGACTTTGCTGTAGGAGCGCGCGGGGGTGAGGGGGTCGAAGTCGACTCTCTGCACCCGCTGGTGGTCGTCGGTGAGCGTCCAGCTGTAGTCGGCGTAGGCGATCGTCACCCGATTGCCGAAGGCGTCGCCGATCAGGGTGGGGCGGTAGTCGTCGGGATCGGCGCCGACGGCATGAAACTCTTGGTGGGAGCCGTCGGAAAACTCGAGGCGACGGCAGGGGCCGCCTGGACCCGGTGCACAGTCGGCGTCGAGAATCATCCGCACGAAGGAGCCGTCGCGCGAGTGATAGACGTCGGGATAGGTCGGCCCGTCGTAGTGGAGCTCGGGATGCAGGCCGTGGTGGCTGCCGTCGGGAGAGACGTAGACGTAGGGAGGGATGTCGCTGGCGAGCTGGAAGTATTCGCGACTGGGTGGCGCGAAGCGGCCCAGGTTGAGCATCCAACCAGGCCCGGCATTGGACAGCTGGTCCAGGGTCTTGGGATAGAAATCGATCCAGAAGGGCTGCCCGACCTCTGGTTGGTGCAAGCACTCGTGCTGGTTGGTGGCCAGTGATTCCCAGGGATTCGAGTTGTAGACCAGGGTCAGGCCATAGGACAGGCTGGAGCTCACCGGAAAAGAGTCGCCCAGCGGTATCCTGAGAGTCAGGTTGCCGTTCAGCAGGTTGATCGAGTCGATGTTCTCGATTTGGAAGACGGTGTCGGGGGCCTGCCCTTTCTGCAGCTCGGGCCATTTGGCGAAGGGCATCTGAGCCGAAGCGCTCGAGACGGGAAGAGTGGCGGCGGCCATCAGTAGCAGGCACGGCAGCACGGAACGGACGAGAGCACGGAACCAGGCGTTGGATCTGCGTCGGATGGGAGAAGAGTGCATCGTCGATAGTCCTCGGAATCGGTTCAAGAAGAAAAATCGAAGGCTGATGCGCCGCGCCGCGGAGGCCAGCCTCCACGGTGCGTCGCTTGGTCGAGTTGTCGGTCAGTCGTCGAGGGTCCAGATCTGGACGTCGTCGAGGTACAGTGCGCCGCTGGCGGCGTCGCTCACCAGGGCGGCGGCGCCGAGGTGGAGGGAGGTCACGACCTCCTCGTCGTTGTCGAGGTCGAGCAGCTCGTGGACCACCCCGCCGTCGATCGACAGCCGGGCACCCCCGTCTCCGGCGTCTTCGGCGCTCGGTTGCCACCATTCGATACCCAGGCGCTGCGGCGTGCCTGGGCCGTCGAGCTCGAACCATGGAGTCGACGTCCAGCCAGTGCCGTCGAGACCGACGATCAAGCGCACGCTGTAGCGGCCCTGGCTGTACAGCAGGCGCAGGTGAAAGCTCCAGGCTGAGGGCCGCAGGCCACCGAAGAGGTAGAGCTGCGAGCCCTCAGGGCTAGTGAAGGTGCCGGGGTCGAACAGGAAGCTGGTGACGAGGTGTTCGGATCCGGCAGTGGCGTCGGTAACCAGGTAGACGGCGGATGCCGTACCCGGCGTAACCTCCATCGCGAGACCGGCGTGCCCTTGAAGGGCAGCCGCGGAGCTGACGGTGGCGCTACCGCCAAACTCGATCGGTGCCGGCCAATCGGCGGAAAGGCCTGGCTCGAAAGCGTCGAGGAGTCGGTTCGTGCGCGCTCCGGATCCTCTCCAGAGCTGGATCGAATCGATGTAGAGCGTGCCCTCGGTGCCGGGGCTGACGATACCGGTGGCACCCATCAAAGCGCTAGCCACCGACAGCTCGTCATTGTCGAGGCCGAGTCTTTCGTCGACGACGACGCCGTCGAGGGCGAGGCGCGCGCCGCCGTCATCGGCGCCGGGGCGGCTGGCCTGCCACCATTCGACGCCGATGCGCTGCGGGGTACCCGGTCCGACGAGGTCGATCCACGGACCCGCTGACCAGGCCAGGCCGTCTTTACCGGCGATCTGGCGGATGCGGAAGCTGCCCTGGGAGTAACCGAGACGCAGGTGGTACCGCCACCCTCCAGGCCCGACGTAGCCGAAGAGATAGACATTCTTGTCTTCGGGGATCGTCAGAGTGGCGGGATCGAGCAGGAAACTGGAGAAGAGGTGACTGGCACCGACGACGCCTTCGTGGCCGATGCGAGCACCGCTCGAGCTACCGTTGGCGACCGAGATCGCGATGCCCTGGGTGCCTTCGAGCGCCGCGTTGGACGAGACCGTCACCTCGCTGCCACCGTTGGCCGCGGCGATCCAGCCGCCGAGCTCTCCGTTCTCCAAGTCGGTGATCGTCACGTCGTCTCGGCTTTCCGGCCCGTGGCAGGAGCGGTAGGCGTCGAAGAAGTAGTCCCCGTCGGTGTCGTCGAGGCTCCATAATCCGCCGAGATAGCTGTGCCTCAGCCTGGCGGGGAGACCGTGGTTGCGCAGTCCGCTGACCTCGCCGCGCAAGACGTCGTCGATCCACAGTCGAAAGGCCCCGTCCGCCGCGCTGAGACCCGAGGCGGTCACGGCCTCGATCGAGAAGTGCTGTGGAGCGTCCGGAATTTCGACCCAGGAAGTCCCGACGTATCCCGTCTCGGTGTTGGAGACGAGGCGCGTGCGGTACTGGTCTCCGACCTTAGAGAACCACAGATGGAGCGCATCACCAGCCGCTGCAATGGGATGAACCTGGCCATCGCTCATGGTGATCGAGGAGGGATCGAACCAGAAAGACAGCACCGGATGACTGGCACCTTGCAGCGTCTCCTCTCCGAGGCGCACGGCGGCGGCCGGGCCCTTGATGCCGACCCTCAAGCCGGAGGCCCCCTGCATGGCTGCCGCCGGGGTCAGAGAGAGCTCTCCGCCTTGCTCGAGACGGTGAGACCAAGCGGTGAGGTCGGTCTCGAAATCGTCGCCGAATCCGCCTAGACAGGCTGGCTCGGCTTCGAGCCGGACGGTGGCGGTGGTGGTGAAGCCGGTGCCGCCGATGCGCCGAACGGTGTAAGTGAAGAGATCACTGCCGACGTCCCAGAAGGAGGCGTCCGGCAAGTAGCGGAACCGCCCGCTCAAGAAATCGAGCTGGCCGTGGGTGGTGGTGGTCCAATCGACGATCTCGATCTGATCGGCGGGATCGTCGTTGTAAAACAAGACCTCCCAGGGGATCTCGCGCTGGCTCAGACCCTGACCGACGCGCAAGCGGTCGTCACCGGCCGCCACGTCCGGCGGCTCGACGGTGATCGTGACCGTCACCGGACCGGTCGTCAACTCCCACGAGGGTGGCGTCTCGAGCGGGTTGCGCTCCGCCAGGTCGTTGCGGGCGACGTAGGTGAAGGTGGCGTCGCCGTGGAAGCCGGAAGCGGGTTGGAAGGTGATCTGACCCGCCGTCGAGAGATCGAGCGTGCCCTGGTGCAGCGCGGGTGGCACGACCTCGTCGAGCTGCATGACGAGCCCCAGTCCGTGACCGTCATCGTTGGCCAGCAGCTGCTCATGACTGACGGTCAGAGCCTGGCCATGACGCACCTCGTAGGTGTCGGGCACTCCGCTGGGAGCGGGGACGATGTCGACGCGTACGGTGGCGGTGTCGGACAGGCCAGTGACCGTATCGATGAGCTCGTAGCCCCAGGTGACCGATGAGCAGCCGGCGGCGGTGGTGTAGGTCCAGCCAAAGACCTGCTGGGTCAGCTGACCACAGGACGCTGTACCGAGGGTGTTCCAGCTGAAGTTGCCGGCGTCGGGGAGGGTGTCGTTGGCCAAGAACTCGCCGCGCGGAATCTCGGCCCTGGCGGGCGAGCCATCGGTCTCCGTCGCCGCCATGAAGAAGTGGTCCTCGTTGGCGGTCGGCCGATCCGGGTCGTTGGTGGTCACCAGGGTGACGGTAGCCGGGGTCGCGTCGACATTGCCGAAGGCGTCGCGAATGCGGTAGGTGAAAGTGGTCTCGCCCTGAGCTGCTGGGGCTTGGAAGACGACGCGACCACCCGCAAGCTGGACCGGCGGAGTGGATTGGCTCACCACGCCGTCGAAGGCCAGGCCTTCGCCCTGATCATTGCGCAGCAAGACGTTGTGGTAGATCGTGACGGTCGAGCCAGGCAGGACCTCGAAGTGATCATCCACCGCCTCCGGCAGGCTGGTGATCGCGTCCAGATAGACGCTGCCGTCCGCGTCGAGCTCCGGATCATCGACGTGGGTAATGCGATAGCGGAAGATCGACTGTGTGCTCCAGCCCGCTGGCGGCGTGAAGATGAAGGCGTCCGGGGTCTTGGCAATCGAGCCGACCGTCGAACCGATGATCGGTACGACGTGGGTCCAGTCGACGTCGACCAGCCCGGCCGGGGTGTCGTTGGCCTCGAGCAGGGAGTGCGGGATGATGAAATCCCCGCCATTCTGCGGCACGTGGACGATGTCGTTGTGGGCTACCGGCTGCTCCGGTGGCTGCGGCGGACCTGGATCGTCGAAGCGCAGCCAGTCGAGAGAGTAGGCTGAGTCCTCGAAATCGAGGCGCAGCACCCGCGGACCCGCGCTGAGCGGCAGGGTGGCGACCGTCAGGGTCTGCCAGCTGCCACCCGTGTCGGGCAGATCGATCAGGACGGTCGTTTCGACCTGGCCGCTGGCCAGGACGGACAGTCGCAGCTGGCCCTGAGCGTTGCTCAGATAGCGGATATCGACGTCAGAGTCGACGCTCTCGGTGACGTCGACGGTGTACTCGAGCCACTCGCCGGATTCGATCCAGGACACGACCGTGCCGGCAGCGGTGACGTGTGCGTCGACCCAGTCGTCCGAGCGGAACGCGTTCTGCTCCGAAATCGTCCACGGCGTCGAGTCGCCATAGGCCTCGTTCGGGTCGCCTTCGTCATAGTGTTCGGCTTGGAGCAGCCCAGGAAGAGCAAAGGGAGTGCCCCCGTAAGGTGATCTCGCCTCGCCGAGGCGGGTCAAATGAAAGCCATCGAGCTCGAACCCGGCGCCGACGACGGTCAATCGCAGCACCTGCTCACCGGAGCTCAGGCCGTTCAAGTCGAAGCCGTGGGCAAACTGCCAGCTACCCGCCGAGCTCGGCAAGACTAGAGTCCGGTCGATGCCGGAGCCAGGGATCTCGAAGCGGATCTGGCCGTCCCCGGCGCCGACTAGACTGCGGTACTCGACCGAAAGCGCATAGTCGCCGGAGCTGGCGAGGTTGACGGTGTACTCGAGCCATTCGCCAGCCGCTGAGTCTACGATGTAGATGCGGCCTGGGTTGTCCTGCTGGACGTCGACCCCCTCCTGGTCACGGAAAGGACTGGCGGCGGTGTTGACCGTCGGCGAGGTATCGAACCACGAGACATTCTGGCCACCAACGTCGAAGTGCTCCGCCTCGAGGCGTCCAGGCATCGGATGAGGAGAGCCGCCGTAGGGTTCCTGGGTAGGGGGCTCGACGATCGGCGGGTAGTTTTCGGAAACCACGAAGCCGTTGGCGTGAGACCATTCGACCCGGTAGATGAAGTCGCCTCCCGGGCGATCGATGCGTCGCGAGCCGCCCGGACTGTTGGCGACGATCTCTTCGCCCTGCCGTTCGGACTCGTCGCTGGGGCCGAGCGAGGTGTTGCCCGGGCTCAGGTAGGTACCGATGCCGTCGTTGCGAACCACCGCGGCATAGAGCGGCGGCGTATTGCGGTTGCAGGCCGCGAGCCAATCGCCGGCGCCGCCGTCGTCGATGCCGAACCGTGAGAGGGTCGCCTCGCTGGTGCGCACGAAGGTCATGGGGCAGCCGGCGACCGGCCGCCAGTCGTCATCCAGGCTGACGTAGCTGAGAATCTCGTTGAAGAGGTCGACGTCGGTGGTTGGGCTAGCGATGAAGGAGCGCAGCCGCTCGCGCTGGGTTTCGGTCAAGCCGAAACGGCTTGCCGGCGGCGAGAACGATCCCAGGTCGACGGTACCGTCGCCCGCCGCGAAGTAGTCTTGGCCTTCGAGCAGCAGCACGGTGCGGGTGGCGTCGTGGAAGTTGTTGCCGCCGAGACCGCTCGCGTTCCAGTCGCGAGGAAACCAATCGACGGCGAGGGCGGTCAAGTAGTGGCCGGGCTGACTGATCGGCACCTTGGCCCCCAAGGGCACACCGTCAGTGCAGGTGTTCTTGAGTCTGCGCGTCCCGGCGGTTCCGATGCTCAGGCCGTTCCACTGCCCTGGGGTCGCCTGGATCGTATGGGTCGAGCTCGAGCCGCCGCAGCTGGTGGTCGTCAGCATCGTGGTCTGGGTCAGCGGCGTGGCGTGGGCGGTCAGCGCGCTCATCACCCAGTAGGTGCGCAGCCAGCCTTCGAGCTTGGTGATCAGGGGCGTATCGCCGGTAGCGCGCGCGCGGTCCAGGGCAGCGAGGTAGGCTGCGGCGTGCCAGGTTCCGTAGAGCGGCGAGAGGATCTCGTTGCTGCCGTGGCCACCGCCGCCATCGTCCATCCACCCATCCTGGGCCATGCGGCTGAGGTCGTTGAAGAACCAGTTGCGCGAGTCGGCCTGACCCACGCCGGCGCCGGCCGGCCGATACGATTCGGAGACGTAGTCGGCGGCGCGGCACAGCAGTCGCTTGTTGGCCGAGTTGGCCTGCACCTTGAGCACGTCGATGGCGTCCCAATCGAGGTCTGGCTGGCCGTCGATGGCACGCAGCAGCTCGCGCCAGCAGCACCTTTCTTCTGCACCCGTCGCGGTCGGCGGCTGGGTTCCGTAGTTGACGCATCCTCCATGCGGAGTGGTCGGAACCCCAAGCAAGTCGCCACCGCCGCCAGCTCCGTCGGTATAGGTGATCGTCACCTCGACGGTGGAGGTGTAGACCTCGGCGTCCCCCTCGACTTGGATGTCGTATTCGAGCTCACACAGGGTGTCGGCGGCGACCGGATTGGGATCGAGCACGATGGTGCCGTCCGAGTAGATGATCGCGGTGCCGGGGCAGCTCGTGTTGCGTACCGCGGTCAGGATCATCGGCCTGCCGCCGGATCCGGAATCGTTTGCCAGAACGTCGATCATCACCGGCGTCTTGTCGTCGGTGATCGCAAGATCTGGGTTGAGCAGGGGAATGGGAAAGACCGGCAGAGTGATCGCGATGGCAAGACCAAGGAAGAAAAGTCGGAGCTTCATCTGCGTCTCCAGAAAGACTCGGGTGGAGGGGCCTCCGAGTCGACGCTGAAAGCTCGCGTCAACTCGGCCGGGTTATCGCTACCTCGGTTAGGCGGCAATCCAAGAAAAGTGTGCTCAAAGATCCCGGCCGACCCGTCGGAATCTTTATTGCAGCGGGCGTCAAAGCGGCCCGTGGAGGCCAGCTCCTAGCTCGAGCTGGCCCTTCGCATGCGTGTTTTCGAGGCGACAGGGTGCGAGCATCGCCAAGCCGGTCGAGACAGTCGCCTAGACCAGCTTGTAGAAGTCGTCGGGCGAAAGCTCCGGGGCTCCCATCAAGCCGATCTCACTTGCGCCGGTGCGCCTGGAACAGGCTGAGCCCAAGACCTTTCGGTCATGCGGCTTCCAAAGAAACGCGATCTGCTTTCAACGGGAGCGTTGTGTCGAGGCTGGGCTTGAGTTGCGGAGCGGCAGATCGTTCCTTGGCCAAAGCCAGCGTCACGAAGTCACTCGGACGTCGACGGAGGGAGCGTCGGCATCGGCGCTGTGCTGTGCGGCATAAAGCCGGTAGTCGGTAGCCTCAACGATGAAGTCATCGACGCGGGTGTCGAAGTACGCCAGTCTCTCGACGGGAAGATCGATCGTGATTTCGACTCGGTCACCGGCAGCCACATGGGCTCGCTGGAAGGCTTTCAGCTCCCGAGGGGCGCGTTCGACCGCTGAGCCCAGTACCTCGGCGTAGATCTGGAGCACCAGGGCGCCGTCGACGGACCCAGTGTTGGCGACCGTCGCCGTCAAGCGAACGGTGTCGGTCGGGCGATATGACGGGCGGTGGGCGGTGAGGTCTTCGACGACAAAGGTGGTGTAAGCGAGCCCGAACCCGAACGGAAAGGCAGGCGCATGGCCGTCCCGGCCGAGTTTCCTGTAGCCGTGCCACAGGTCGTAGGTGATCTTGGTGGCGTCTGGATCAAAGAAGGGTAGGTGGGCCTCGTCCGTCGGGATGGAGAACGGCAGCCGGCCGGACGGGTTGCGAGCGCCGAAGACGATGTCGGCCAGCGCATGGCCGCCCTCCTGCCCGGCGTACCAGAACATGAGGATGGCCTCGGCGTCGTTCTTCCAGGCCTCCATGGTGATCGCGCTGCCACCGATGAGGGCAACGATCACCCGCTCATGAGCGGCACAGGCGGCGGCGATGAGCTCCTCGTCGGACGTCTTCAGGCGCAGGCTTCGGCGATCGCCGCCCTTGCCGAAGGCGGCCTTGTCGCGTTCTATTTTCCTGGCCTCTTTGAACGCCAGCACCTTGAGGAGCCGTGTCACGATACCGGTCCAAATCCGTTCGGTGAACGGGTGGCTCACCATCTTGCGTAGCAATGGCGGGGGAGGAAACAGCGGGGCCAGATCCTGAAGCTCGTTCAGAGGCGCGACGTACTCGCCCTCGTCGAGATGGGTGTTGCCCACCACCACGAGGACGGCATCGGCCTCACCGATGGCGTCGGCCGCTCCTGGTTGGGTAGGGTTGTCGAAGTGGGCAACCCCACCGGTTCCGGCCGCCCGGATCCCGGCCAACGCAGACACGCTGTAGTCGGGGCGGCCGTCGGATGATCCTCGGTCGCCGAGCACGGCTTGATCGGCCAATTCGCCGAGCACGACCACCCTGGCCGATGGTGGCAGCGGCAGCGCCGGTGTGCCTTTGACGGGCTCGTTCCGCAGCAGGGTGATGGCCTGAACGGCGGCCTCCCGAGCCAGCGTTTGGTGAGCCTCGCAGCCCAGCCATTCGGGATCATAGTCTTCGATGGAAGCCAACTCGAACCGCGGCCGGATCAGGCGCCTGAGCGCGCCATCCAACAGTGACTCGGCGACCTCCCCTTTGGCCACCAGCTTTTGGAGCTTGGGACCCCACACCATGGGGAACGGCATCTCCAGGTCGAGCCCGGCGTCGATCGCTTTGGCCGCGTCCCGGACTCCAAAGATGAAGTCGGTGAGCACGAACCCTTCGAACCCCCAGCGTCGCTTCAAGATATCGGTGAGCAGCGTCTTGTTCTGGCCGGCCCATTCGCCGTTGACGCTGTTGTAGGCACTCATGAACGACTGGGCGCCAGCGTCGACGCAGGCCTTGAAGTGCGGTAGGTAGACCTCGTGCAGGGCTCGATCGTCGATGGTCACGTCGACCTTGAACCGAGCGTTCTCCATGGAGTTCAGGGCGAAGTGCTTCACGCAGGCGATGGCATGTTTTTGAATGCCTGCGGTCAGGGCTGATCCCATGGCACCGAGGTGATGGGTGTCCTCGCCGTAGGTTTCCTGGGCTCGCCCCCAAGCCGGGTGGCGCAGCAGGTTGATGCACACCGCACCGGTCAGATTGCCGCCCAGTAACCGCAGCTCCTTGCCCAGCGCGTCGCCGATTTGGCTCTCGATCTCGGGATTCCACGTCGCGCCCCGAGCCATGGTGGCGGGAAAGGTAGTAGCCCCGCCGAAGATCACCACCCCTCGGGGACCGTCGATGAAGCAAAGACCGGGGATGCCGAGGCGCTCGTTGCCAGCCGCCGGAAAGCCGCGTTTGTGGTAGAGGTCCCCGTCCGCCAGGCCGCGGAGCCCGGTCCAGAACTCGATGCCGCCCGACAACATCTCGACTTTCTCGTCGAGTGTGAGTCGTGCAATGAGCCCGTCGATGTCGGGCTGGTCTTCCTGGCTCTCCACCATCGTGGCCTCATGTTAGCAATGGCGGAGGGGGCCCGATGTTAGAGCTGACTTGCGATCAAGCCCGGTTCTTGACGAAGGTGTAGCCTAGCTTCTGGGTGTCGATGGCCAGTGAGCGCGGCGTGATGTCCGTTCCGATGCCCGGCTTGCCCTGGAACATCGAGTAGGGGTACATGGCGTCATCGGCGTTCCAGCCGGTGGCGGCGCCGGACACCGGTAGGTAGCTGCCGGATTCGACGCTGAGCTTCTGGTGCTTCTCCATCCACTGCTGCCAGATGTAGTCGCAGTAGGAGTGGTGGAGGAAAAAGATTGGATCGTTGAGCGACGTTTGGAGCGCCAGCATGGTGCCGACGTAGTAGGGTAGCTGAGCGTCCACCGTGCAGACAGCGTCGGTACAGCTGCCACCGGTCGCGGCCTTGGTGCTGGCGGCCGTCGTCAGCGCATCCCAGGACCTGGACCCACCGTTGAAGCGCCAAGAGTTGGAGGTTGGCTTCCAACTGCCGGCGATCCAAGCGTGTACGCGGTTGTGGAGGCCGCCACCGGCAAACATTCTCTTGTCGCCGGGGTTGGCGGGACTGAAGTTGGGCGGCGGCGGCCAGTTGCCCTCAAAATGGTTGCGGAAGCTGGCCTGCGAGGCGGCGGCCGCGTTGCCGGGGTCGTCGAAGTTGACGTCGTAAAGCGTTTTGGCCAAGCCGTCGTAGGGGGCGAGGTCGTAGGTCTCGATCGCCAGGGCTTGCTCGACCTCGGTCGAGGTCGGGAGGGCCATCTCCGTGAATAGACTGGTCGGAAAAATGGGCTGCGTACCGGCGGTGGCGGCGGCGCGGGTCACGTTGGGGAACGGACATTGGTTGACGCCATCGCCGCTACCCATGGGAGTGGTGACGATGTTGATCGGGAACACGTCCGGGTGGAAGTGCGTCGAGAGCTTCTTGGTCAGCGCATAGTTCTGAGTGGGATCGCCGGTGGAAGAGCCCAGGAAATCCTTGTCGAAGATGACGTCGTGCGCAACGTTGTCGCGCCAATCCCAGTAGGGGGCACCCATTGCGGGCTTGCCGTTCTTGGCCAGCGCCACGTTCAGGCCGTGCTCGAACAGGCGCACGACCTTGCGGTGGAACGGGAAGAAGGCCGCTGCCTTGTGGCCGTTGCCGAAGTTCGCTGAGTCATCACTCGGATTGCGCGCAGGGATGTTCTCGCCGTGGGCGGGCCGTCCGAGCATCGCGTCCCGTACCGCGAAGGCATGCATCTTGACGATCGCGTCGTAGGTGTTGAGCGTCGGATCCCACGGCGCCGGGATCGTCTTCATGGTGCGAATCGCCAGGCAGAAGCTCTGCTTCTGGTCATCCGTCAGGGTCGCCGCGTCGTGGCGCTCCAAGACGGTCGCGTCGTCCGCCCGGGACTTGCGGGCCGTGGCCACCAGAACCGAGGCGCCCAGACCCATCTTCAACAGGTCGCGGCGTGAGGGGCTATCGTCAGTCTTCGAGGCGGATTCGTGTTCCATGGTCGGCTCCCTGGCTCATTCATACCCGTGGGCGGCAACACGGTGGATAGGGTCGGTCCTCGAGCCGCTAGGGGTCGTGCTCGAGGCATCCGGCCACCAGGGTTCGCAGAAACGCACGCGTGTTCGATCGATGGCGGAATTGTAGGCGATTCCCATGGATGATCAGGAAGCGCACGATATCTAGTCAATCAGGTTCGATGTCTTGCGAGATCTCCGATTGTTTTGAATTCACCGGGTGCGTCTTATCGGAGCGAGCCGGTCGCCGTATCGACGTTCGAAAAGCCCCGAACGACCCTGTTATGCTTGCTGGCGATCAGGAGGTGCCCTGTGAAAGTCAGCGGCCGGAAGACAATGCGATGTGAGCCAGCTTCGGAGCTTGGGGACAACTCTGGAGCTTTGCTGGACTTTGTTCGCGAGACCAAGGACCCTGTTGCGCTGCGTCATAGGGGCAAGAACGTAGCAGTTGTCGTAGACATCGATAGTTACCAGAGTCTTGTCGATGAGCTCGAGCTGCTCCGCGATGTTCAAGCGGGGTTGGCGGATGTGAAGGCAGGCAGAGTCAAGCCGCATGATGAAGTTCGGCAGCTGTTCTTGGCTCGCTATCCAGGGTGACATTTCGCGTTCAGTGGACGTCTTCGGGTCTCGAACGGCTGATTGAGATTCTCGATTTCATTGCCGAGGACAGTCCTGTCGCTGCTAGGCAGGTCGTCGATAGCCTGCTGACCAAGGTTGAAATCCTGGCGGAGCATCCAAGAATAGGCGCTCCCTTTTCTAAGAGCTCGGGACCTGATATCCGACGTTTAGTGATCGGGCGACACATTGTGGTGTATCAGGTTCAAGAGTCTAAGCAGTTGATTTCGATCATTGCAGTCAGGTCGTCACGACAGCGTCCGCTCGAGCTCGAGGAGCTCATCGACGCAGTGTGAGCCCAGTCCTTTGGCTCGGGCGGCCTAGGAGGGTGATTGGCGCAATTTCCTGCCGTTCAAAGCGCTCATTAGGGTCATTGACGGAATTTCCCGACGTTCAGAGCGTCAATGAGGGTCATCGGCGG
>JBCCEE010000085.1:0-23196 GCA_039030415.1 Acidobacteriota bacterium | reverse complement strand
CGTGGGTGGCGGTAGACCGCGACCAGCGGCCGATCTTCCACTACGCGGGCATCCCATGCCGCCTGCGGCTGCCGGCGGGTGACTTCGACATCCTCGTGGGAGTGGATTTTTGGACGCTACCCGAATACCGCAGGCAGGGCATCTTTACGCGCTGCGCCAGCTGGATCCACCAGCACTGGCGTCACGCCGGTTACGCCGGCCTGCTGGGAGCGCCAAACGAGCAGTTTGGTTCGCGAGATCGGTTCCTCGGCTGGCGGCCGCTCTTTCCGCTGCGCTGGCAGATCCGGCCATTGCGTCCCGAGGCGATCCTGGCCCGCCGCCTGCGGCTCGCGAGCCTCGGCCGGCTGCGAGGCTTGGGAGATCTATGGAACCGCTATTGGGATCGCGGAGCCCAGCTGCCGAGCGGTCTGGACGTCGAGTCACTGGGCGACGAGACCCTGGGCGTCGAGACCCTGGGCGCCGAGTCACTGGGCGACGAGACACTGGGCGACGAGACACTGGGCGCCGATGACGACGCCGGGGGCTGGCTCGGCGCGCCGGCGAGCGTACCGCTGCCGGCCGCGCCCTGGGGGCTGGAGCGCGGTGCCGACTGGCTGCGCTGGCGCTATCTCGACTGTCCGCAGCACGACTATCGGCTGCTGAGGCTCGCGCAGGACCAGCGCAGCGTCGGCTATCTCGCCTACCGTATCGAGGAGCTGGCGGGACGCCACTTCGGCTTCATCGCCGAGACCGTGGCGGAGGGCGACGCGCCGGACGGTATCGAAGCGCTGATCACCGCCGGTACCGAGCGGCTCGCGGCCGCTGGCGTCGACGCGATCGCCACCCTGTCGATTCCCGGCACCGACCTCTACCGTCGTTGGCGACGGCGCGGCTACCGGTTCAGCTGGGGCAGCTTCGGCATCCAGTGCCTGCCGTTCCGCCAGGTGATGGATCCCGATGGGTTGCGAGACCCGAGTCGCTGGAGCCTGATGGGCGGCGATTTTGATGTGATCTGAGGGCGACGTGGCGAAGCCATCAACGATTTCACGCGAACGCTGGCTTTCGGCCGCCGTGGGCTTTTGGGCGGTGATCGTCATCGTTCCGCTGCTGGTGGGTGGTCGGCCGCCTGCGCCTCAGGACGCCATTGGCGCTCGCCTCGGCGAGGAAGCAGGGGCGGTGAGCCTAAAGGCCGGCCTGGCGCGTGGGATTGCCGGCATCTACTACGACGACGGCTTCTACTATCTGCAGATCGCCCGCCATCTCGCTGCCGGCTCGGGCTCGACCTTCGACGGCTTGAATCCCACCAACGGCTACCACCCTCTGTGGCTGCTGTGTCTGACGCTGCTGGCGGTCCTACTTCCGGTGCCGGAGGATCTGCTGCTCGCCAGCTTTGCGCTGCAGGTTCTGCTGGCGGCCGCAACCACCGTCGGGATCTATCGCCTGGCGCGCTGTGTCATGGGGCCTGTCGGAGCCGCGGTGGCGGCGGTTGGCTGGATCCGGATTCAGTGCACCTACTGGACGTCCTGGGCCGGCATGGAGTACAGCCTGCAGGCCCTTCTGATCGTCTGGCTGCTCGTTCAGTACGCTAAAGGGCCGCGCTCGAAAAACGTGGAGCCATGGCTGCTCCAGCTGGGAGGGATCGCGAGCCTGGCGTTTCTGGCCCGCCTCGACAATCTGCTGCTCGCCGGTCTGCTGCTCGCGAGTCTGCTGTTCGCTGGACGACGGGACCCGGGACAGCCAGCGGCCGCTTCATACGGGATCGCGATTCCTGAACGCCTGCGGTCCGCCGCGTGGTTCGCCGGGCCGGTGATCCTGACGGTCGTGGCCTATGTCGCTCTCAACCTATGGAGCTTCGGTCATCCCGCGCCGGTCAGCGGCGCCGTGAAGCAGGCCTGGTCGGCTGACGCATTGGCGCAGGATCCGCGGTACCAAGACCACGGCTGGTGGGTCGCCAAGGCCTGGTACGCGTGGACGCCGCTGGCGAGCGCGAGTCGGTCGCATGCCTGGAGCCTGCTCCTGGGAGCTTTCGGCGGCGTCGCTTGGATTGCCGTGGCGCGCCGCAGGACCCGCAAGCTTGAAGTGCTGTGGCCGCTGGCAGCCTTCGCGGCGCTGCAGTACCTCGCGTATGTAGCGCTCTACCACGGCGGTTTCAGCTTCCATCCCTGGTACTTTGTGGCGCAACCTCTGGTTACGGTGCTGTGTGCCGGGTGGTTGATCGATCGCGCTCTACCGCTCGTGCCGCAGCCCGCCTGGCGCCGCTGGGTAGTGGCAGCATTGATCGTCGCGATCCTGGTCTCCACCGCCGTCAACACGGCGCGATTTCGCCATCAGCAGGGGCGCTTCAGCGAAGAGCCCCTGTACGCCGCCGCGTGTTGGATCCGCGCTCATCTGCCGGCGGACGCTCGGGTCGGAGCCTGGAACGCTGGGATTCTGGCTTTCTTCTCAGATCGCCAGGTGGTCAATCTGGATGGTCTGGTGAATTCGTGGGAGTACTTCCTCGTCGAGAGCCATGACCTCTGCGCCTACCTGGAGCGCGAGGGTATCGACACCCTGGTCGACGTCTTCGACGCCAGCCAACCGTTTGCTCAATACGCGTCGCAGATGAACTGTGCCGAACAGCTCGAGGTGATCTGGACCGGTCCGGCCTATCCCGGCAGCAGTCCGCTGCGGCGCGCCATGGCGTTCCAGAGGCGCTGGGTTGAAAATCTAGGGGCGAGCGAACCATGACCGGGGAAAGCGAAGGACTCAGACCGTCGAATCGCGAGCCGTCGAAGCACGAGCCGTCGACGCGCAAACCTTCGAGAAGCCAGCTGTGGCCAGCCCTGGCCTTGGGCCTGCTGAGCCTGGGCTACTTCGCCGCGACGCTGCCCTACCTGGGGGACTATCCGCTGCTCGACTGGCCTCAGATGGGCATCGCCGCGCCGGCCCACAAGCTGGCTGCCGAGGGCGTCTACGGCAACGATCTCTTCGCCGGCTACCACCGCAGCGAGCAGCGCAACTACGAGTACATGCCGGCCTATCCGCTGCTCGTGGCGCTGTCCTACAAGCTCTTCGGGCTCGGGGTGTGGCAGGCGCGTCTGGTTTCGGTTTTGTGTGGCTGGCTGGCTCTGCTGCTGACGTTTCAGCTGGGACGACTGCTCTACGGCGTGCGTGCCGGCGTCCTCGCTGCCACCCTACTCGCTACCCTCAGGCTCGGTTTGATTCCCGGCACCACGGGCGTTGCGGTGATCGACTTCGCGCGGGTGATTCGCTACGACATCCTAGTGCCGGTGTTCGTGCTAGCGTCCTGCTGCTGCCTGGTATGGGCGGTCCAAAAATCTACGGTCCAAGAATCCGCGGTCCAGAGATCCTCCGAGCTCGGACTCACTGCGCTGACGACCCCAATGCTGGGCTATCTAGCATCCGGCCTGCTGGCGGGTCTGGCGGCGCTGGCCCACGTCTACGGCGCCTTCGTGCTCGTGCCGCTGGCCGGCGTCCTGTTCTGGCATCACGGCCTGCGGATGTTCCGCTCGCTACCAGTTTATTTGCTGGCCGCAGGCTTCGTTCTCGCCTTGCTGCCGTGGATCGGTTATGTGCTGCAGGACCCGGAAGCCTATGCCGGCCAGATGTCGCGCCATCAGGGACGTTTCGATCTGCTCGACCCGAGCTTCTACTGGCACAACCTCCAGCGCGAGGTTTGGCGCTACGCCGCCTGGTCCGGCGGCAGCCTCGAGGCGGCTTTCCTGCAGCCGCGCGTCGGAATTTGGCTGGTCTTGCTGCTGGTGCCCGTGAGCTCGTTTCTGCTCTGGCGGCGGACGACGGTGGGTGAGCAGCAGGCCGCACGGGTCTTCTCGGATCGCTTCCTGCTGCTGGCGCTGCCGAGCCTGGCGCTGTGTCTGGCGCTGCTGGTCGCGCTCAAGCGCTACTACTACACGATTCTGGTGTGGCCGTTCCTCGCCCTTCAGCTGGCGTTTCTGGCCGATCGGATGTGGCGTGGCGGACGAGCGATGCGCTACCTGGTGGGGGTCGTTCTGGTGCTGCTTCTAGCCGAGAGCGGCGCGGGGGTCCTGGCGATGCATCAGAAGGCGCGCTCAGTGACGCGCTATGAAGCGATCTCGAGCGCGATAGCGGCAGAGCTGCCGGCAGGGGGAAAGGGCTTGATCTCACAGCCCTATTGGCTCGGTTTGACCCGCCACGGCTACCGTGACCTGCGCTCGGTCAATCTGGTGTTCCTGCAGCCGCCGTCGACGCCGGTCGCCGAGATCATGCGGCAGCTGGCGCCGGATTGGGTGGTGATCGAGAGCTACTACTTCGAGCGTGACGCCACCGATCCGCGTGCCAGCCCCGGCAACGAGCCGGTCCGTCGGCGCTTCCTGGAGCTGGGGGAATACCTCGCCAGCCAGTGCCGGGGTCGCCGCGTCGAGCCGCCGAGCCCGGATTATGGCTCCGTCGAGGTCTACGACTGTCGATCCGCCACGTGATTCTGTTCATCCGGCCGTGACGGGTTAAGATGTCTTTTACCGTAACCTGTTTTTGAACGGGGTCCGCAACCCCGTTTCGAAGCAGAGGTTACGGCCCAATGAGATGGTGGCCCAACCTCAAGAGGCCAAACAGGAGGAGTGCAAACCTCGAGAGATCCCGGGAGGAGCCTATGCGTTATACCGTTCCGCCAGTCGAGCAGCGCGCCAACGATGCCGAGATCATGGCCCACGCGCTCGAAAACTTTCGTTCTTTGGGACGCGGTGATGATGCGACCCAAAACTACTGGCGCGGCAAGGCGCGCGCTTCGGCTCTGCGGCACGTCAGCCCGATCACTCCCGAAGAGGTGAATCGCGGCGGCTCGTGGAACCATCCGATCGCCGCCGCCGTGCTCCTCGGGCTGATGGAGAATCAGCACTGGGACACCGTGCGCCAGTACTGCAAGTTCCAGCTCGACGGCACCCACAAGGGCCTGTGGGGCGCTGAATCACTGTCGCACATCTATCCGCATCCCGTGCCCTATCTGGCGATGGCCTTCGAGGCCAAGCCGGATCCCGAGATCCGCGCCGTGCTGCGGGCCCACGCCTACTTCTTGACCCTGCTGACTCTGCCCCGGGGCTATCGCCGGGAAGCCGGGGAAGGCAGCGGCAGCGAAGGCGCCTACTCGAACGGTGCCCTGCCCTTCCACGTCTGCTGTGGCGGCATGCGCTCACAGTGGCCGTTTCGCGGCAACGTCTTCCTGACCTATGCGCTGGCAGCGCAGCTGCGGTCGCAAGCCCCGGCCCTGCCGACCTGGCGCCAAACCCACCGGCGGATTCAGGGCTGGCCGTGCCGGGTGATGAAGCACACCCCGCACGCCTATCTGAGCAACGAGGACCGCCAGCTGCTGAAAGCCCATATCGCCAATCCCAACCCGGAGCCGATCATCGCCGAGCTCAGCACTCTCGGCGTGCGTTCGCGCTCCCGGCTGGAGATCGCCCGCTACGCCAATGGCGACGGCTACAGTTTCTTCAGCAAGAACACCCACGCGTCGACGCCGCCGTTGATGGGCCAGTCGCTGGTGGGCGGCAAGTATCGCACCCTGGCGCTGCACCCGGCCCACCTGCGCGGCACCCCCAACGGCAATGCCGTCGGCCGGGTCTCGGCGAGCCGCGTGGGCGACCGGATCCAGGCGGAGGCCGAGAGCGTGCGTGCCGGCGGCAGCCAGGGCGACTGGCCGCCGATCGACCGTCGCGGCGCGGCCAGCGGTGAAGGACATTTCACCGTCAACGCCTCGATTCCGATTCCGAGCGGCGAGCCGCTGTACCGCATCATCGTCGACCAAGCAGGCATCCGCCTGGAAGGCTCGACGCCCGGCCCGACGCCCGGCCCGACACCGAGTCCAACGCCCGGCCCGACGCCCGGTGCGAACGCCAGGATCACCGAAGCTCTGGTGCTTCTCGATCAGGCGATTCCCGGCATCGAGCTCGAGTCCCAGGCGCGGATCGCCGCCGAAGTGCTGCGGCGCACGCTGCGCGGTGACCGGGCTGGAGCGCTGAGCGGCGCTGGCGTGCTGGTGAGGCGACTAAGGCGCTGAGCGGCGGTAGCGCCAGGCGATGGCCGCGGTCTCGCGCCACGAGCGGACCGCCGCCCGCAGCAGGTTGAGCTGTCGCAGCGACGGCACGCCGCCGGCACGCTCCTGGCTGGGCACCGGCAGCTGGAAGATCCTCAAGCCTTCTGCAATGGCCAGGCCCGACAGCGCGACGTTGGGAGCGAAGGTCTGCGGCGGGACGTAGCTCAGCAGAGGCAGCAGGCGCTCGCGTCGCATCAGCCGGAACGGAATGTTGGTGTCCTGGATGCGCTCACCTTGGAGTCTCAACTGGAATCCGCGGGTCATCCAGTGGGCCACTGCCGTCATCGCTCGGCGTACCGGTGGCGCCTGGCGGCCCTGCCGTGAGCCGATCAGGAAGTCGTGCTCGTGCCGTTGGCGCCACAGCTCGACAAAGCGCTCGGTGCCGATCTCACCGTCGCTGTCCGTCTGGAAGATCCACGGGCTGGCGGCTTCGTGATAACCCCGCAGGAGGGTCGGCCCATGGCCCCGGTTCTCCTGGCCGATGACCTTCAGACGCGCTTCCCGGGACGCCAAGTCGCGAGCGATCCTGAGCGTCTGATCCCGCGAGCCGTCGTCATAGAGTCGTAGCTGGTAGTCGACGTCCGCGGCGTCGAGGGCGCGCAGCCAAGCGGTGACGACTCCGGCGAGCGCCTCCTCCTCGTTGTAGGCCGGCATGACGACCGTGAGCTCGGGCATGGGCGGGGAGTATACGCGCCCAGCCGCTATCGTTGGGTCTAGGTAGATTCCACCTAAGAACGAGCGATAGACGGTCGCGCTCGGTAGACTGCGCGCGGCCTGCGGAGCTCGCCGGGCCAGCTGCGGGCTGCATAAACCTCTGCTCTTCAGGCGCTTACCGGCTCCAAATACGTTCCCAGCTCAAACAGTCCTCGGCCGTGCTCGTTCCACCAGCGCGACCTACCACCTCACAAATGCTGTTTCGGGATGCGATCTAGATAGAGGACCTTGCTATCCTGAGCGCCGACCCGCGGGCCTGAGCTCCCGAGGTCCTGAACACCCACCGACACGCCATGAGCCTGATCGATCTCGCCAAGCGTCAGCTGACGCTCCGCACCCATCGCATCCACAGCTTGCCGGTGGTGGTGCTGATGCCCCACAGCCGTTGCAACTGTCGCTGCGTGATGTGCGATATCTGGAAGGGCAATCGCAACGCCCAGGAGCTCAGCCGTGACGATCTGGCGCCGCACATCGAGACCTTCCGGCGGCTGCAGGTGCGCTGGGTGGTGCTGTCCGGTGGGGAAGCGCTGATGCACTCCAACCTGTGGACGCTGTGCGAGATGCTGAAGGAGCTCGGGATCAAGATCACGCTGCTCTCGACCGGGCTGCAGCTGCACCGCTGGGCGTCTCAAATCGTCGCGTGGTGCGACGAGGTGATCGTCTCGCTGGACGGCTCGCGCGACGTGCACGATGCGATCCGGCGGGTGCCGCGCGCCTTCGACAAGCTGGCGAAAGGCGTCGCCGCCCTGCGAGCGATCGATCCCACCTACCGCGTCACCGGTCGCTGCGTGCTGCACCGCCTCAACTTCCGCGATTTACCGAGGATCGTCGAGGCTGCCCGCGATCTCGGGCTCGAGAGCATCTCCTTTCTCGCCGCCGACGTCTCGAGCGAGGCCTTCAATCGCCCGGGCGGTTGGGAAGACGAGCGCGCCGATGAGGTCGCCTTGAGCCTCGAAGAGGCCGAAGCGCTGGCGCGCCTGATCGAGACGTTGGTCGCCGAGCGCGCCGAGGATTTCGAGCGCGGCTTCATCGTCGAGCGGCCGGACAAGCTGCGCCGTATCGCCCAGTACTACCGGGCGCTGCACGGGGCCTGCGAGCTGCCGGAGGTGGTGTGCAACGCGCCCTGGGTGTCGACCGTCATCGAAGCCGACGGCACCGTAAGGCCCTGCTTCTTCCACCAGGCGCTCGGCAACATCAAAGAGCAGCCGCTGGATGACATCTTGGACTCTCCCGACGCCGTGCGTTTTCGCCGTGAGCTCGACATGGCGCGCGACCCGATCTGCCGCCGCTGCGTCTGCACCTTGAACCTGGGGCCGCTGGAGTCCCTATGACCTTCGATTTGGATCAGACCTTCGACATCCTGCGCCGGACGCCAGCAGTGCTGGATACGCTGCTGCGAGGCACGAGCGCGGATTGGCATGCGGTGGACGAAGGCGAGGGCACCTGGAGCGCCCTCGTCATCGTCGGCCACCTGGTGCACGGTGAAGAGACCGACTGGATGGCCCGTGCCCGCATCATCCTGGAATACGGACCGGAGCGGCCGTTCGAGTCGTTCGATCGCGAAGCCCAGTTTTGCCGATTCGAGGGCTGGTCGCTCGAGCGGCTGCTGGATCGCTTCAGCGAGCTGCGCCGCGGTAACCTAGAAACGGTCGAAGGCTGGGGGCTGAGCGAAGAGCAGCTAGGGCTGCCGGGCCGTCATCCCGAGCTCGGCGACGTCGACCTTCGGCAGATGCTCGCTACCTGGGCCGTGCACGACCTGGGGCATATCGCCCAGATCAGCCGGGTGATGTCGAAGCGTTACCGCGACGCGGTCGGGCCCTGGAGCGCCTACCTGTCGATCCTCAACCGCCCGTGACCGCGACGACACCCGCGCTCTCTTGCCACTCGCTGGCCTTGGCGTCGTAGCCTGCATCCGGCTCGGCGCCGTCCCAAGCGGTGTAGAGAGCGGCTAGCGCCTCAGCGCATTCTCGAGTGGTCTCGTGATCTTCGCCGCGGCTGGCGACGAAGGTCTCGTGCGCTTCGAGCAGGTTGGACTCGGCGAGCGCGAAGCGCTCGGCGTCGTAGCCGAGCCCGGACCGGGCAAGTCCCAGCGCCAGCAGCAGCCGCGCCACGCGAAACTCGTTGCTGCCGCGGAAAGTCTCGCGAGCAATGCCTTCGATGGGGCTCAGAAGGGCAATCGTCTCGTCGTAGCGCTCCAGGTCGGTGAGCAGCTGGCCGGTGTTGGCGATGAAGATGAGCGTGAACGGGTGCTCCAAACCGAGGACGCGCCGGCCCATCTCCACCGATTCCCGGTAGTAGGGCTCGGCCTCATCAGCGCGTCCCACCTTCCTGAGCAGCAGCCCGAGGTTGTGGATCGAGACCAGGGCGTCCGGATGCCCTTCCCCCAGCACCCGGCGGCGTTTGGCCATCGCCTCGCGGGCGTAGGCCTCGGCCTCCTCGAAGCGTTCGAGGCTGCCCAGCAGCTGGCTCATGTTGTCGATGAAGGCGAGCGTCTCCGGGTGCTCCTCGCCCAGCACCCGCCGAGCCGTTTCCATCGCCTCGCGCTGGTGCACCTCGGCCTCTTCATGGCGGCCCATGCGCTGCAGTAGGAAGCCCAGGTTGTTCATCGAGACAAGGGTGCCATGCTGCTCGGCGCCCATCACGCTGCGGGAAAGCTCCAGCGCCTCTCGCGAATACCGCTCGGCCTCTTCATGGCGGCCCATGCGCTGCAGCAGGCTTCCCATGCTGGCGATCGAGCCGATCGTCCGGGGATGCTCCGTGCCGAGTACGCGCCGAGAGCTGTCCGTGGCCTCGCGCAGATGCTGCTCGGCCTCGTCGTAACGGCCCAGGGTCCCGTACACGACCCCCGCCAGAAACATCGCGTCGAGCGTGATCTCATTTTCCCCGCCCAACGCCCGCTGCGCCGTCTCCAGCGCCTGCAGAGCCGCGGTCTCCGCCGTCTCGACGCGGCCCAGTGCGAGCTGCAGAAAAGCGTATTGGTTCATCGAGTCGAGCGTGTCGGCGTGCTCGTCACCGAGCTCTTGTCGCCGGATCTCCAGTACCCGCTCCTGTAGGGGTTGCGAAGCATCGACCAGGCCCAGGTCACGGTAGCGGTTCGCCAGCACCTGGCGCAGCTTGGCGTCCACCAGCGGCTGGTCCGAGAACCTGCGATCGATCTCCGCCACCGCCGGTTTGAGGATCGTCTCGTCGATCAGTGCCGTCGCCGCGTCCGTCGCGTTGATCCGTCGCCACTCGGCGCGGAAGGTCTCGGTCTGGGTCGCGAGCTGCGCCTCGGCGACGCCTGACCCCGCCAGCGTCTCGCGAAATCGCCGGTTGACGTCTTGGGTCAACCGCACGCCGGCCGTGGTCGGGTCGATCTGCTCCAGCATGCCTGCCTGGAAGTCCGCCAGCTGCTCGGCTTCTCGCCGCGCTCGCGCCTCTTCCTCGGCCGCCGTGATCGCCCGCTTCATCCCCCATGAGGTGCCGATCATGCCCAGAACCAGCGCCATGCCGACGAAAGAAGCCGCGATGACTTCCGCACGACGTCGCTTCACAAACTTGCGCATGCGGTACGAAGTGCTCGGCGGCGACGCGATCGTCGGCTTGTTGTCGAGGTAGCGCTCGATGTCCGCCGCGAAGCCAACGGCGGTCTCGTAACGCCGCGCTCGCTCCTTCTCCAGCGCTTTCATCACGATCCAGTCGAGGTCGCCGCTGATCAGCGAGCCCAGTTTGCGGGCCTCGGTTTGGCGTGCCAGGGCCACGTGTTCGGCCTTTTCGAGCTGGCCGATGCGGGTCGAAGGCTTGGTGGGCGTCTGCTCGAGGATGAGCCGCTGGATCTCCGTATACCCTGATTTGGCCAAGGTCTTCACGTCGAACGGCTTCGCGCCCGTCAGCAGCTCATAGAGCAGCACGCCGAGCGAGTAGACGTCGGAGCGCGTATCGATGTCGATGCTCGACAGGTCCGCCTGCTCGGGTGACATGTAGGCCGGCGTGCCGACGAGCTGCTGAAACTGCGTGAAGACCGTTTTGTCGGTCAGTTGCGCGCTCGTCGCCTTGGCGATGCCGAAGTCGATCACCTTGGGTGCTGGCTCGCCGTCGTGGGTTGCGACGAGAACGTTCGAGGGCTTGATATCGCGATGGATCACGCCCTTCTGGTGGGCGTGCTGAACCGCGTTGCACACCTGCTGGAAGAGCCGCAGGCGGCGCTCGATCGTCAGCTTGTGCCGGTCGCAGAAGCGGGTGATGGGCTCGCCCCGCACCATCTCCATCACGAAGAAGGGGCGCCCGGTCTCGGTGGCGCCCGCGTCGAGCACCTTGGCGATGTGCGGGTGGTCCATCAGCGCCAGAGCCTGGCGCTCGGCTTCGAAGCGGGCGATGACCTGCTTCGTGTCCATGCCGAGCTTGAGAACCTTGAGCGCCACGCGCCGCTTCACCGGCTCGGTCTGCTCGGCCTCGTAGACGACGCCGAAGCCGCCGGCGCCGATCTCGCCCAGGATCAGATAGCGGTCGATACGATCGGGCATCTCTTCCAGCGCCGCGGCATCTTTGCTGGCGAGGTTGCCGTCCCAGGTCTTGGGCGTTGATTCGTTGCGTGACATGTGGGGCCAGTTCTCAGGGGTTCGCGAGCGTCAAGGGAGATCATTGAATCACATAGGGCCCCGAGCTCGCTGATGGAACTTATCGGATTTGCCGTTACCGGAACCAGCGTGCCGCCACGTGATCCTACCGGGCGAGAGGCTTTCAGCAGCGGATCTGACCTCAGCAAGGGATATCATCGCTCCGAGAGCAGATGAGCTTCATGGGGTCTAGGATCAAGACAGGTCTGGATCAAAACAGGTCTGGTTCAAGACAGGTCTAGGATCAAGACAAGTCTGGGAACGCGACACGGGCTGGGAACGAGACACGGGCTGGGATCAATACGGTCTAGGATCAAATAATGTGCTTGCGAATCGGTTGTACGGCCATCCTCATCGCCCTGGTGGCGGTTGCTGGAGTCTGGTTTCTCAGAGACGGTGTCGACGACTCGGAGGCCAGCCGGGTCGAAGCGGTACGCGGTGAGACCCGCGCTGGAGAGGTACCCGCCAAAGCGCCTTCAGGAAAGCTCCCCTCCCAGGGCTCCGTCTCCGTGCCCGGTATTCATCTCGCGTCGGTCGAGCAGAAGGTTCTGGAGCTCACGAATCGGGAGCGTCGGCGCGTCGGAAGGCGAGACCTGAGCTCTGAGGACGGCTTGCGCGACGCGGCGAGGAGCCACAACCACGATATGTTCACGCGGCGTTTCTGGGGTCACGGCAACCCCGACGGAGAAGGCCCCGGCGACCGCGTAGCGCGCCTCCACCGCCGGCTGATCGGCACCGTCGGCGAGAACATCTGGCAGTCCGTCGGCTTGAGCTCACGGGACAGCGACGCCCTGGCGCAGCGCATCGTCGAAAGCTGGATGGGCAGCGAGGGTCATCGCGAGAACATCCTGCGGGACGAATTCACCCACCTCGGCGTCGGCATCACGCAAGAGGGCAACGAGCTGCGGGCGACCCAGGTCTTTGCGGATGTTTGGGGATATCTCGACAATCCACTGGCCGGCGTCGTCCAGAGCGGGACCGGGCTCGACCTCCGGGCGCGAGCCACCCCAGGCAATTCTTCGCCTGAGCGTTTCGACGTGGTCAATGTCAAGGGCGGGAGGAAAGTCGCCGGCCCCAGCTCCGTGAGCGGCGCGCGTCTCGATGTCTCGTCGGGTCGGTATCAGCTGCGTTTCTACTTCCCCTATCCGGGGGGCTATCAGATCGTCGGGGGGCCGTCGGTCGAGGTGAAGTAACGCCGCGTTGGGTTTGATCAGGAGAAATTGAAATTCAATGAGTTGGGCAAAGTATGCAAAAGAAGCCTTGCGTCGTGGCGAGACGGTCACCATCCGCCCGCGCGGTCACTCGATGAAGGGCAAAGTCAACAGTGGCGCGACGGTCACCGTCGAGCCTGTTGATCCTGAATCCCTAGAAGTCGGGAGTATCGTCCTGGTCCGGGTTTCAGGCCGCGACTACCTGCATCTCGTGAAGGCCATCGACGGCAAGAGATTCCAGATCGGCAACAACCGCGGGCGCGTCAATGGGTGGGTCGGCCACAACGCGATTTACGGCGTGGCGACGAGGATCGAGAACTAGCCGGCCATCAGGTCGACCTCGACCACCCCGCGGGCGAAGCCCTCATAGGCACCCCATATCCCCGAGGCCATGTTGCCTGGGAAGAGATGGAAGTCGCCGTTGGCCAAGGCCGTGACGATCCCGTCTCCCACGAGCGACACCGGTTCGGCGATGTCGCCCATACCGGTACTGTGGGCCATGTCGGTCGCCATGGCTCCCGGGTGGACGCTGAGTACGGTCGTCCCCTGCTTGCCTAGGTAGTCGCGCAGACCCTGGGTGATCGAATAGGTCGCAGCCTTGGAGGCCGAGTACGTCGAGAGGTCCGCGAAGTTCTTGATCGAGGCAACGGAGTTGAGCTGCACGAACGCGCCGCCGCCGTTGCTCTCGAGCACCGGGGCAAAGGCCTGGGCCATTCGCATCAAGCCGAAGACGTTGACCTCGATTTCCGACTGGAGCGCCTCAACGGCGTCTTCGGAGAGCGGGTTCGCCATCTTCAGGATGCCGGCGTTGTTGATGACGAGATCCACATCCGCGGCGGCAGCAGCAGCGGCACTGATGGTCTCGGGACGGGCGAGGTCGATCTCGATCGCCTCTACGCGGCCGGAATGAGCCGCGACAAGCTCGTCAGCTTTGCTCAGGTCGCGGACGGCCGTGTAGACCTTGCCGACGCCGTTCGCGATCAGCGACTCGACGATCGCTCTACCGATTCCTCGGTTGGAGCCGGTCACCAGAGCGGTCTTCCCTTGAACTTCGAATGACATTGCGAGGGGCCCTTTCTGTTTTGAGTGTCCCTGTTGGCTTGCTTCTTCTCAGAGCCGCTTCGGTTGAGGGGCGGTTCCTGCCTGGCTTAGCTGGGCTCTCGGACTTCTCCAAGGCAGCTAGTGGATCTCTCGAAGGAAGGTGCTCCTGCGGGCAATGCCCCTCAGGCGCTAGCTTCCTCGGTAGCGGACCAAGCAAAGCGTTGGAAGGACCTATCGACCGGAGCGTTGGTAAACTTGTTCGAGTAGTTGGACAGGACCTTGAGCGCTGTGCCGAGCACTACCTCGAGCAGGTTCGCCTTCGTGTAGCCGGCGGCTAGGAAGGCATCCGCGTCGGCGTCGCTCACGTTGCCTCGAGTCACGAACATCGCTTCTGTGAAGGAGCGAAGCGCTTCGAGCTTCGCGTCGCCCAGCGACGATCCCGATCGCAGCGCGGCAATGACGTCGTTAGGAAC
The DNA here is from genome assembly GCA_039030415.1 of Acidobacteriota bacterium. Classification (GTDB taxonomy): domain Bacteria; phylum Acidobacteriota; class Thermoanaerobaculia; order Multivoradales; family J023; genus JAAELT01. The sequence goes on along the minus strand of JBCCEE010000085.1, from coordinate 9,113 downwards.
ACCCTGCAACTTGGATGCAGCGGAGTGGGCGGCCATGCAGTAGGTGCACCCATTGAGACGGTTGTTCGTCATCAAGATGATCTGCTTCTCTGTTGGCGTGAGATCGCTCTTCTCGTAAATTCCCATGAGGGTGGAGTAGCCCTCGATGGCTGCCGGTGACTCTGCGAGAGTGGCCATGAGGTTGGGAAGCATCCCGAAGGTTGCCTTGACTTGGCCGATGATCGGCTTGCTGGCGGCAGGGGCGGACTCTTCTGTGTGTACGGTGAACTCGGGCATGGCCACTTCCTCCTTGCCGGGCATTGTGCCCCTCCAAAAGCGCCTGGGCCGGCGTGCGAGCAAGACGGACTGCAATGAGAGTTGGTCGGACGGGCTCGGTCGATAGGTGGGCAGCCGGCCAGTTGCTCGCGGCCGGAGCTCTGCGGCAGAACACCCGATCTATGACGCAGAGCCTGTCCGCCTCGGGGACCGCGTGGTGTCGGGCTTGACGCTGGGGGTTGCTCGCCGCGAGCTTGCGAGCGTGAGCCGTTTGCACTGAAATCAGAGCCTGTCGGGCCTACCGCACTCGGCGCTCCGCACAGTATCCTGTCCGCGTTCACCGACGAGACGCCGGCTCCACCCCGCCTACCCATCGTGTCCTCGGGCCTAGCGGCCGCCTTTCTTGTCGGCTCAGCGGATTTCGACGGGTGTGCAAGAATCGATTCATCGTGACGGCAGCTGTGCCATGTGTCCTGACCCCGGCGGCAGACGTCGCGTTCAGGAGATACGCCGACGGCGAGCCCGTGAGGCTAGGGGACTACCCACCGTGTGTCACCGTCGAAACGCCTTTGATGCCGAGCCAGCTCAAGACCAGAGGAGCGCTCGGGAGCGCAGCCGGCCTACAAGTCTCCCGCTAGGGCACCACGATGCCGCAAGTCTTCCTGTCGGAGCTGGCTGACTCCTTGCGGCTGAACGCCTCGGTCTTCATGCGGCTCCAGCTCGGCTCCCCGTGGGGCATGGAGCTGCCCTCGAAGTTCGACCTCCGCATGCATGTGCTCACGCGAGGCTCATGCTGGTTGGGGGGACCTAGCCTTGGCGGCCCGCTCCGACTGCGCCGCGGCGAGATAGCATTACTTGGAGGCGGTCAGGAGTATTGGATCGCTGACAAGCCCGGGCGGCCCCTGATCCCGAGCACCGAAGCAGAGCTGTTCTGCCAGCAGGAGCATCATCCCTTCCAGACCGATTGCCTGACGCACGAGCTGATCTGCGGAACGGCTCAGCTCACATCTGAGGACAGCTGGCTGTCCGCGTTGCTGCCGGAGATCGTCGTCATCCGTCGTCGAAACGACGCTAGCTCTGCACGAGCTTGGAGCATTGTCGACGCCATCGTCGCGTCCTCGACGTCGCTTAGAGATGACGACACTCGTGTTCTCGATCGGCTAGCGGAGGCGCTCTTCTTGAGCTTGCTTTCGAGAGTCCCAGCAGCCAACGTGGAGGCTGAAAAGCTGAGTGACGCTCGAAGTTATCCGGAGGTCCGAAAGGCCGTGGCGCTCATGCATAGCCAGATCGGCAGGCCTTGGACACTCGAGAGGCTCGCGAAAGAGGTAGGGGCTTCTCGAGCCGCCCTCGTGCGCAACTTCAAGAGCTCCCTTGGGAAACCCCTCAAGGGCTATCTGACCGAGGTGCGAATGGCTCGCGCCAAGCGGTTGCTCCTGGCGGGAGCTTCGCTACCCGATGCGGCCCGGGCAGTTGGGTATCGTTCCAGTGAGGCATTTCGCAAGGCCTTCAAACGAAATACCGGGCAGACTCCGGCAGACTACTTGCGAGGCTCGACCAACTCCGAAAAACTGTCGGCTGAGTAGTCTCGCTTCCAGCTCTCGAGAACCGTTACGGTGGCCGTGCGGAGGAGCCTTGAGAAACTATGACCGAGCTCAACAACGATTTCCTCATGCGGCTGATGCGCGCGGTCGACGCCGGGCTGGTGACGCATAGGCACTACATGCCGTGGTGCGACGCGATCATCGAGGTGGAGGACGATCCGCCGTATTGGATGCTCGAGCTGACGGTCACCGAGAACCCGTCCCAAGCGGTGACGATCCTGACCCAGGCAGCGCACGGCAACTTCCAGGAAGTGTGGCGTCCAGGTGACTACGGGGACTTCTGGATTGGCTGCCTATTCCTGCGCTATCAGTGCCGCGAGATCTCGTGGGCTACGTTCCTGAGACAAGCGGGGGAGTACGCTGACGCGAGCGGTGCGGGGTGGGAGTGCGAGGAGTTTTATGAGCTGCTCAATCACTATGAGCTCGCTGAATTCTCGCGCTCGCTGGAGGAGACGCAGGCCGCGTACTTTCAGGAAAAGTTCGTCGAAGACGTCGAGGAAGCGGCGTCGTTCTACGAGCCATTCGAGCAGGCGTTCCGCAGCGCTCGCAGCGGCGAGACGTAGCAGGCCAGACGTAGCGGGCTTGACCTCTTGGGCTTCACTGCGAGTCCGCCATCCCAGCCACTCCAGCCGCTGCCCGATGGCTTCGATGAAAAACCGGTCATTTCTTTCGGTCATTACTTCCGGTCATTTTTTTCGGTCATTTCTGCGGCCGAAGTTGTACAAGAAATGTTGTACAACTTTTCTTGTACAACATTTGATTCTGCCCGTCGCGCCTCCAATCGTCGGCTCAGGGGCCCTCATCTGCACCCGCAGAGCGCTCTTCGGGTGCGGAATCGGGCTCGCTGGGCCGGGAATCAGGAGCTGCTGTAAGCCCTGGAATCCCGGTAGGTGACTGACAATCAAGACTTTAGAGCAGAAGGTAGCCCCTGCCACTAGTGACACGGTGAATGGTGCGAGAAGTTCTGGGTCCTGTCACCAGTGACACGGCCCATGATGCGAGAAGTTGGGTTCCCTGCCACTAGTGACACGGCCCTCCGGGTGAGAAGAAGTGTTCCCTGTCACTAGTGGCAGGGGCCAAAAGTGAGAAGAAGTGTTCCCTGAACGGCCGCCGGAACGCCATTTGACGAGAAGAAGTGGGCTTCCGGCGGGCAAAACTGGGGTGAAACCGAGAAGAACTGGGCTTCCTGAGAAGAAATGTACCCTGCCGCTGAGAAGAACTGGGCTTCTTTTGCCCAAAGTTGGTCAGAATCCGAGAAGAACTGTTCCCTCTGGAGCCTCCGAAAAGGACTGACGACACGCCCCAAGCGACTTGGGTGAGCCCTTGGGTGGCTCGAGGAACCGCAAGAACGACTGCCGTTCCTCCTCCTCATTCTTCCTCTTCCCAACTGGCGATTCGTATAGAGTCCCGTCATGACTCTCGATGAGGCCAAAGCCGTACTGGCTGCACTCAGCAGAGGCGATGTTCAGTTCGTCGTCATCGGGTCGATGGCTATGGCCGCCCAGGGCCTGCCGCGTGCAACCCACGATCTGGACCTTTTCGTGTCTCCGGAGATCGAAAATCTCGAGGCACTCAAGCGAGCTCTGTTGGCCTTCTTCGAAGACCCGAGTATCCACGAGATCGATCCCGAGGAGTTGGCGGGAGACTATCCTGCGGTCGAGTACACGCCACCGCACGGTCGTTACTCCATGGATATCCTCACCCGCCTCGGCGACGCCTTTTCTTGGAATGATCTACTCGAGCACAGTGACGAAATCGAGCTTGGCGATCTCATCGTCCGAGTTGCCAGCCCCCAGATGCTCTACCGCATGAAGAGAGACACGGTCCGCCCTCAAGACCGGGCAGATGCCGCCCGGATTCGTGAGGCCTTTGATCTTGGAGACGAGTGATGCCGGTTAGAAAGTACCGTTCGGTGACGGATATGCCGGGCGTTCGGCCGTTGCGTCCGCTTGATCCTAGAAATCTCGAGATTGCGTGTGAGCTGTCGGAGCTGGCCTATGGACTCCGCCCTTGGAAGTTTGAGCCCGGGGTCCGGAAGTTTCGATCGATAGAAGAGGCATACCGCTACCGACAAGGCTGGGAGAAGCAGCAGGTTCGTTCGACGTCTGAGTAGTGCGCCGCGCTTGGCTCGATCCAGGCAGATAGGTTGGAGCGTTCCGCCGCTCAAGCCTCCGGGCAGCTAGAATCAGAGCGCCATGTTCGTCCTCTACAACCCGTTCAGCACCACCTCCCAAAAGCATCCGCTGCCGATGTCGCTGCTGGCGGTGGCGTCGACGCTGGAGGGGGAATTCGAGGTCACGTTTGTCGACGGCAACCTCGAAGCGGATCCGGTCGGCCGGATCGTCGAGCTGGGGCGACGCCACGAGCTGACGGCGGTGGCGGTGACGGTGATGCCGGGGCCGCAGCTCGAGCGGGCGATCCCGCATAGCCGGCGGATCAAGGCCGAGCTACCCGGTGTGCCGCTGGTGTGGGGCGGCTACTTTGCGTCGCAGCATCATGAGACGGTGCTGGCCGACGGCTCGGTCGACGTCTGCGTGCGCGGCCAGGGCGAGCAAACCTTCCTGGAGCTGGCGCGGGTGCTGGCGCACGGGGGGGATCTGTCGGCGATCCAGGGCATCAGCTACCGGCTGGACGGCAGCGTGCACCACAACCCGAATCGCGACGTGCTGCAGCTCGAGAGCTTCCCGGATTGGCCCTACCACCGCGTGCCGATGGAGCGCTACTTCCACAGCCACTACCTCGGCAAGCGGGTGGCGACGCACCAGTCGTCGTACGGCTGTCCCTTCGCCTGCAACTTCTGCGCGATCGTGTCGATCGTGAATCGACGCTGGGTCGCTCAGTCGCCGGAGCGGATCGTCGGGGTGCTGCGGCACATGAAAGCGCAGTACGGCGCCGACGCGGTGCAGTTCCACGACATGGACTTCTTTATTCGAGAGAAGCGCACCGCCGAGTTTGCCGAGCGCGTCAAAGAGCTCGACTTCAACTGGTGGGCGCTCGGCCGGGTCGATGAGCTGGTGCGTTACAAGGACGCGACCTGGCGCAAGATGAAGGACAGCGGCCTGAAGATGATCTTCTGCGGCGCCGAGGCCGGCTCGGCGGAAGTGCTCGAGCGCATGAACAAGGGCGGCAAGGTGACGCCGGACGCGACCCTCCAGCTGGTGCGGCGCATGAAGGAGTACGGCATCGTGCCGGAGCTGTCGTTCGTGCTCGGCAATCCGCCCGATCCGATGGCCGATATCGACAGCACGATCCGCTTCATCCGGCGCATCAAGGAGATCAATCCCGCCACCGAGGTCATCCTCTACATGTACACGCCGGTGCCCCAGGACGGCACCCTGCTGGAGGAGGCGCGGGCGCTGGGCTTCAGCTTCCCGGAGACCCTCGACGGCTGGATCAGCGGCGACTGGCGTGATTTCTCGCTGCGTCGCGATCCCCAGAACCCGTGGCTGGATGAACGCCTGCAGCGTCGCGTCCGCAACTTCGAGCGCGTGCTCAACGCTTACTATCCGACCACCACCGACCTGCGGCTGCGCGGCATCAAGCGGCTGGCGCTGAAGGCGCTCGGCGGCTGGCGCTACAAGACCGGGGTCTACTCCCTGCCGCTCGAGCTGCGCGCCTTCCACCGCCTGTTCCAATACCAGCGCCCCGAAACGTCGGGCTTCTAGCGGGAGCCGCGTTGCGCCTCGGCCTGATCACCCCGGGCTTCAGCGCGTCGGAGGACGACTGGTGCGTGCCGGCGCTGCTCGATCTGGTGCGGACGCTGGCGACGCGCCACGACGTCGAGGTGTTCAGCCTTCGCTATCCGCATGGCTCGACGCCGTACGAGGTCTACGGCGCCAGGGTCTTCCCCATCGGCGGCGGCCAGCGCGGTGGCCTGGCGCGGTTTTCTATCCTGGCCAAGGCCTGGCGCGCCATCCGGCAGCGTTCGCGGCACCGCCCGTTCGACGTGCTGCACGCCCTGTGGGCCCACGAGCCCGGAGCGCTGGCGGCGTTCGCGGGCCGTCGGCTGGGCGTGCCGGTGGCGGTGTCGATCCTCGGCGGCGAGCTGGCCGACCTGCCGGAGATCGACTACGGCGGCGAGCGCAGCCGGATGAATCGCTGGCTGGTGGCGCGGGCGCTGGCTGGATCGGGCGGCATCACGGTGGGCTCACGCTGGCTGCGCGATCAGATCGCGTCGCGGGTAGATGTGGCGGAGGTCTGCCGGCTGCCGCTCGGAGTCGAGGTGGAGCGCTTCCGGCGCGTGCCGGGCGCCCCGGCTACCCCTGAGCTGGCGGGCGCTCCCAAGCTGGTTCACGTGGCGTCGTGGAGTCCGGTGAAGGACCATGCGTCGCTGTTCGATGCCTTCAGCAGCATCCTGCGTCACCACCCCGAGGCGCGGTTGCACTTGATCGGAGAAGGGACGGACGGGCCGGCGCCAGCCTCGCGGCTGGCGGAGCGCGGGCTCGCGCAGCAGGTGGTGGCGCACGGCGCGATCGATCACGGCGAGCTCGGCGGCGTGCTCCAGCAGGCGGATCTGATGATCCAGAGCTCGCGCTTCGAGAGCCAGGGCATGGCGGTGCTCGAAGCGGTCGCCGCGGGCTGCCCGGTGGTCGGCACGGCGGTCGGCGTCCTGCCCGAGCTCAGCGAAGGCCTCGAACCGGCGCTGGCCTGGCCGGCACCGGCTGACGCTGCTGGGCTGGCCGAGATCGCGAGCGCGATCCTCGGCGATCCGGCGCGGCGGCAGAAGCTGCTGGCCGTCCAAGCCGAAGCGCTCGCCGACTTCGCGCTCGAGCCCGCCGCGGCCAGCTGGTGCGAGCTCTACCGCCGGCTGGGGCGGGGCGGCGCGGCCCAAGCGGGCTGAGGGCGAGAAGCGACGGTCCGCGAAAGCTACTGTCAGCTCCCAAAACCGGTCGCGGAATCACGAGACCCAGACCCCGAGGTGAGGGTCGGATAAGCTTATGGCGGATATGTTGATTCGCGAATCGGCACCCCCGGTCGGCTACTGCCTGCGGGGCGAGATTGGAGGGATGGAACAGGTCTACCCTCTGCAGCCCGGCGTCAACCAGCTCGGTTCGCTGGCCAAGAATGACATCGCGCTGCCGGCCAACGGCGTGTCGCGCCTGCACGCGCGCCTCAAGGTCGTCGACGGCCAGCTCGAGATCGAGGACCTGGGGAGCAAGAACGGCACCTTCGTCTCCGGCCGGCGGATCGATCAGGTGCTGATCAATCCGAGTCAGGCGGTGCGCTTCGGGCCGGTGCGTCTGACCTTCGAGACCTACCACCGCGACGACGGCGAGCTGGCGATCGCCTTCGATACGTCGATCTCCGAGCAGACCGGCACGGTGCCGATCGTCCAGTCGCCGGCGGCCGGGTTGGGCGGCACGCTGGCCCGCGGCTGGCTGCGGGTCGGCGAGCTCTTTCAGCTGCGCCTGCTCAACAAGAGCGATGGCGATCTCGGCGCGGCGATGGGCCTGCTGGTGGAGGAGCTGCACCTGGACGGCGCCTGTGTCCTGGAGATTCCGGAGGACGAATATCCCATCGTGCTCGCAGCTTCAGGACAGATCGTGCACGAGGCGACCGATGAGCTGCGTCGCCTCTGCCGGGCCTATCTGTCGACCGGACCTCGCCCCGACCTGACGTTTCAGACCACCGGTGAGACCAGCCCGCCGATGACCCTCGCGGCGCTCAAGAACCCCGGAGCCGATCCGCTGGTGCTAGTGCTCTGGGGAACGTTCCCGGGGCGGGTGGATAGCGAGCCGCTGCTGCGCCTACTGGTGCGCATGCTGGTGCCGTACCGGCCGCGGGTCGAGACCGAGGCCGAAGCGAAACGCCCCAAGGAATTCCCGGGCCTGGTCTTTCCGCCGGACTACGTCTACGCGCAGTCGGCCGCCATGGCCAAGATCTATCGCCTGATGCAGACGCTGGCGATGGGCGATCTGCCGGTCCTGATCGTCGGCGAAACCGGCGTTGGCAAGGAGTATCTGGCGCAGATTCTTCATCAGTCGTCGCCGCGTCGCGACGGGCCCTACATGGCGATCAACTGTGCCGCCATTCCCGCCGAGCTGCTGGAGGCCGAGCTCTTCGGTATCGGCGAAGGGGTGGCAACCGGCGTCTCGGCCAAGGAGGGGCGCCTGCAGCTGGCGAGCGGTGGCACGATTCTGCTCGATGAGATTGGCGACATGTCGGCGGATCTGCAGGCCAAGCTGCTCCGCGCCCTGCAGGAGAAGGAGGTGCATCCGGTGGGGCGCGATCCGGTGCCGGTCGACGTGCGGGTGCTGGCGGCGACCAATCAGGACCTCACCCGGCGGATCGCCAGCGGTGAGTTCCGGTCCGATCTCTACTACCGCCTCGCCGGCTACATGCTCGAGATTCCGCCGCTGCGCGAGCGTCCGGAAGACGTACCGGCGCTGGTGGAGCACTTCCTGCGGCGCTGCGCCAAGGATTTGGGGAGACCGATTCGTGGTCTGACCGTGCACGCGCTGCGGCTGCTGTGCGAGTACCCCTGGCCCGGCAATATCCGCGAGCTCTCCAACGAGGTCCACCGGGCGGTCTATCTCTGCCAGGAGAATCGCACCATCGAGTCGTCGATACTCTCGCCGACGCTGCGCGAGTACGAGGCGCCGGCGACGGACGCGACCGACCCGGAGGCAGCCGAGGCCGACGCGGCGAACGCCCAGGACATGCCGGGATCGATCGGACTGGGACTCGATTCGCTCAATCTCGAAGAGCTCGAGAATCGGGCGGTGGAAGAGGCGCTGAGGCGGTGTCGCTTCAATCAGGTCCAGGCGGCCAAGCTGCTGGGGATCTCGCGCCAGAGCCTGCGTCGCCGGATGGAGCGGATCGGGCGGCTGGCGCCCCCCGCGGTGAAGCAAGGGGGTCACGCTCCCAGGCAGGGGTGACCGCATTCGGACACGGTGCCCTGTCCGCCAGTGGACACTTGCCCACCTGCGGACATTGCTGCAGACTCTGAGCAATTTGACTCCGTGTTTCTAAGCTGCTTGTTTCTAGTTGTTTAGAAAGCCCTTGTTCGATTTGCCTACGGCCGTAAAAGGTTGGCACTGGCTTTGCTAGATAGAGGGGCAGAGAGCGGGCTCCGATAGCGACGGGGTTTCGCAAGGTTAGTTTCAACATCGAGCGCGGTCGGGCTTCATTCCTCAAAGCTTCAGCCAGTACCTCGACCGCCAGTCAGACATCACGGCCAACCCGGAAGATTCCCGTCGCTACGGAGCCGATTTCGTTGCTGCCTCCTCAGCAGACTCCGAATCCTGAAACCCCTCG
>JBCCEE010000084.1:0-23339 GCA_039030415.1 Acidobacteriota bacterium | reverse complement strand
GGTGAGGCGCGGTTGAGAGGAGGCGACCTGCTGCTCCGCCACGGTAGCGATTTCCCCGTCTGCACGGGCGTCGAGCTGCCCATGAGTGGTGGCTGCGAGACGTCTGCGGCTGAGTGTTTCGTCTGTGCTGAGCGTCAGCAGATCATAGATGCAACGTGGAAGCGAGATCCAAGGGGGATGTTTGGGGGTCCGCACCGAGCATGGTCGCTTCTTCTCGACTGCGGTTAGACTCGAAGGCGTGAGCAAGAGCAAGCCTGAGATCTACGTCTCGACCGACGTCGAGGCCGACGGACCGATCCCCGGTCCACACTCCATGCTGAGCCTAGGCTCGGCCGCCTACCTCGCCGACAAGACTCTGGTCGATACTTACTCCGTCAATCTCGAGCTGCTGCCGGGAGCGGAGGGCGATCCGCGGACGATGCGCTGGTGGCGGCGCCAGCCGGAGGCGTGGGCGGCCTGCCGGCAGAATACGCGTCCGCCGGAGGAGGCGATGCCGGAGTACGACGCCTGGGTGCGTCGCCTGCCGGGTAAGCCGGTGTTCGTGGCCTATCCCGCCGGCTTTGACTTCACCTTCGTCTACTGGTACCTGATGCGTTTCGTCGGCCGCAGCGCGTTCTCCTACTCGGCGCTCGACATCAAGACGTTCGCCATGGCGACGCTTGGCTCGCGCTACCGCCAGACCACCAAGCGCAACATGCCGCGCGCCTGGTTCGACGATCTGCCCCACACCCACGTCGCCCTCGACGACGCCATCGAGCAGGGCGCTCTGTTCTGCAATATGCTGGCGGATTCTCGCGGCTCGAACGGCTGACGGCAGCCTCTGTAGTCCACGAGACGGCGCGAGCTACAGAGACCCTGTCTGGGCTTCGAACGGGCGCTCGGAGACGCGGCGCCCTCGATTCAGGCCTGCGCCCGACGGCGCGTCAAGCTTTGCGGCCGCCCTTGAGCTCGTTCTGCAGGGCCGACAGCTCGTCCCAGCTGCCGTCGGCCGCGAGCCGTGCCTGATCCGGCCAGGTCGTAGGGTCGGCGATGCGGTAGCGCGAACCCGCCTCGGTCAGGATCTTGCGCAGCTGCTCGGCGTCGGCCGCGGCCATGTCGGCGAAGGTGGCGATGCCGCCGGCTTTCAGGACGTCGGCGATCTTGGGGCCGACGCCTTCGATCTTCTTGAGATCGTCCGGCTTGGCCTTGCTCTTGGCGCGAGTCGCGGGCTTCTTGGGCTCTGCCTTGGCTTTGGGCTTCGCCTTGGCTTTGGGCTTCGCCTTGGCTCTGGGCTTCGCCTTGGCTTTGGCGCCAGGTTTGGCCTCGGTCTTGGCCGCAGGTTCGGCGGGGGTCACGAGGGTCAGGTTAGCGTCATCGGGCGCGTCGGGATCGGTGGTGTCGTTGGCGGCGGCAGGACCGGCACCGGCGGCTCCCGAAGCGTCGCCATCACCGGCTGCTTCGGGCTCGCTGTCGGCAGACGACTCGACCTTGGAACGGCAACTGCTGACGATCAGATAGCCGATCGCCAGACCTGCCAGGAGACGGAAGGGAAACATCATAATCTGTCCTCTCTCGTTGGGGGTCGTGGCGGACCACCGGAGATGGCCCGCGGGCACAGCTCGGGCTGCATTAGATGCTACGGCTCAGCCATGGAATCCATTCACCATCGAAAATGTCTAATCTGCGATCTGCTGATGGAAGGTCTGCGTGTCGATGTTGGTTCCGCAGACGATGACGCCGACGCGCTTGCCTTCGAGGCGCTCCCGCAGTGGACCACACAGGGCGGCAGTGGCGGCGGCGCCGGCAGGCTCTACGGCGAGCTTCATGCCGCGGAACAGCAGACGCATGCTGTGCCGCATCTCGTCGTCGCTGACCTTGACCAGATCGTCGACGAAGCGCTGGCACAGGCCGAAGCTGTAGGGGGCAGCGTAGGGGGCACCCAGGCTGTCGGCGAAGGTGCGCACTTTGTCGATCGACTGAGGCTCGCCGGCGGCGAAGCTGCGGTGCATGGAGTCGGCGCCCTCGGGCTCGACGCCGTAGACCTGGCAGTCGGGCTGAGCGAGCTTGATCGCCATCGCCACGCCGGCACACAGGCCGCCGCCGCCGATCGGTACGATGACGGCGTCTAGCCCGGCGACCTGGTCGCTCAGCTCGAGGCCGACGGTGGCGGTGCCGAGGGCGGTGCGTCGGCCCTCGAAGGGGTGGATGAAGGCCCGCCCCTCCTCGCGCTCGATGCGGTAGACCTCGTCGAAGGCCTGATGGACGTCGGGCATCGGCACCACCTCGGCGCCGTAGTCGGCACAGGCCTGCACCCGCGCCGGGTTGGCCGAAGCCAGCATCACCACCTTGGCCGTGGTGCCTACGGCCCGCGCCGCGTAGCCCACGGCGATGGCGTGGTTGCCGGCGCTGACCGCGGTGACGCCGCGTGCCCTGGCGGCTTCGTCCAGGGCCAGCGTGTTGAGCAGCGCGCCGCGCGGTTTGAAGGTGCCGGCGTACTGAAACAGCTCGAGCTTGAGGAAGACCTCGGTACCCTCGCCGGCCACCTCGGCGATGTCGCGTCCCTGCCAGCGCCAGGTCGGAGTGGTACGAATGCGCTCGCCGAGCAGCTGGCGGGCCTCGCGGATCTCGCCCAGGCTCGGGACGTCTGGCGCGTTGACGTCTGGCGCGTTGACGTCTGACGCATTGTCGTCAGTCTCTGAGGTCATGCCCGCATCTTAACTCGATTCCATCCCGGAGCAGCGTTCGTGAGATGGCAGGCCGTGTTGACGGAGCGAGCAAGGGCGGAGATGTCTGAGCGTGTAGGCCAGGGACCTGCTCGTAGCCCTTGGTGAGTTAGTGCTTTTCGCAGCTTCACAGCGATCTTGCGAGTTCCGGAGTCCGGCGCAGCCCGTCCAACACGGCCATCTATCGATCGCTTCTTGGATGGAATCTAACGTGCCGAGGCGCCCGCCGTGTCGGCGTGGCGCATGCGGAGCACGACGAAGGTGGTGTCGTCGTTGGCGGGGGTGCCGCTGGCCCAGGTCTCGGCTTCGTCCACCAGCCGGTCGATAATCGCCTGGGGCGAGGTGGAGGCGGCGCGCTGGAAGGCGGCGGTGACGTTGTCGTAGCCGAGCATCTCGTCGTCGGGATTGAGGCGCTCGGGGAAGCCATCGCTCATCAGCAGCACGGTGTCACCGGGCTGCAGCTCGAGATCGAGCTGGCGGTAGGGGAACGCGTCGAGACTGCCGAGCGGCATGCCGCCTTCGCCGATCGCCTCGACGGCATCAGACGCCGCGCGGTGGACGAGCGCCGGTGGCATGCCGGCGGCGGCGAGGTTCAGCCGACCCTGCTTGAAGCGCACCAGCGTCAGCGCCATCCTCAAGTGGTGGAGGTTCATGCGCTTGAGCGCGCGGCCGAAACGCCCCAGGGTCTGAGACAGCTCGGCAGCGTCTTCCTGGATTGCGGTATCCCCGTTGGCAGCGGCGTCCGACTCGGACGAGGGGCTGGCGACGCTGCGACCGTTGCCCGGTGCGCTGCTGATCGCCTTGAATAGGCTCTTGGTGGCGGTCACCATCGTGCCGGCCTTCATCCCGTGACCGGTCGCGTCGCCGATAGCGACGGTGAGGGTGCCGTCGTCGGCCACATCGAAGTCGTAGTAGTCGCCGCCGACCTCGGTGGCGGTGTACATGCCGGCGGCGATCTCGAGGTCCGGCAGGGTCGGCAAGGTGGCCGGCAGCATCGACAGCTGAAGTTTGCGGGCCTCTTCCAGCTCCTCGGCCTGACGCCGATTCTCGGCTTCCAGCAACCGACGCTGGACCTCGTCGTCGCGCGCTCGCTGGGCCTGTTTCAGCTGCTCCTCAGACAGCGCCTTGACCTGATCGAGCTGCTTGCGCAGCTCGTAGCTGGTGAGCGCGAAGCGTCGCGAAAGGTAAATCGACATGGTGACGATCAGCACCAGCACCGAGCCCACCGGGATCAGGAAGATCGTAACGCTGGAAGACGGCAGCACGCCGATGTTGGCCAGCAGTCCGATCGAGATGCCGACCGCCAAGATCAGGATGCCCAAGCCGACGATACGCGCGCCGGCCTGCTTACGCAGGTTGGCGACGATCACCGTCCGCACCATCTCGACGCTGGTCAGCAGCAGGGCGGGCAAGATCCAGGGGCGGGCGTCGAGCGGCCGGAACCAGGCGAAGGCGGCCAGCGGCATGATCGCAGCGAGGGCGATGAACAGCCGCTGGGGCGGCCTCTGATAGACCGCGTAGACGAAGCGCAGGGCCGCCAGGCACAGCAGCAGCCAGGCGGTGTTGGTAGCGCGCTCGAAGGTCAGGAAGAAGCGCGGATCCTCGGTGAAGCGGCTGTGGAAGAAAAGGTAGACCAAGAGCGCGACAATGCCCGCCAGCACCGCGAAGTAGAGGTTCTCCTCGGCTTCCCGATAGAAGACGTAGAACAGCAGGTGGAGCAGCGCGAAGGCTGCGAACAGCCCCGAGAACAGCGCCTGGAACGTGCTCAGGCCGCGGACGTCCTGACCGTAGGCCTGCAGCTCGCGGTTGGCGGCTCCGAGGCTGAGCTCGAAACCGGCGATGTGTCCGGCCGCTTCGTAGGCGTCGCCCTCGGGATTGGTGTAGCGGATCGCGAAGACGTGGTTGGCGCGATTGTCGAAGCTGAACAGGTAGGGGCGGCGCTGCAGCCGCGGCACCGAGCCGTCGACGTCGCCGGCGGCGATCAGCAGCTCGCCGTCGAGGTAGATCTCGGCGGCTCCGAAGTGATGGATCGTGAGCGCCAGGGGGTGGCCGCGCAGGTCTGGTGAGACGCGCAGGCGCTGGCGAAACCAGCCACTGCCCTGCCAGGTCGACGGCCGGCTCTCGGCCCGCAGCAGGGCGTCGACCACCGACCAGTCGCTATCGTCGAAGCTGCGGGCGGCGAACGCTTCATCATCTTCCGGCGAGAACTTCCAGGTCGGCGGCAGGGTGAGGTGGCCGGCCTCTTCGTTGATCTCCTTGGCCGAGATCTCCACCCGCGTTTCTCCCGGCGCGGCTGCTGAAGCCGCCGAGGTCAGCGTCAGCACCAGCGCCAGACCGATCAGCAGCGCTGCCACGCTTGCGGGTCGTACCTCGGGTGCTGTGGGGGGAAGCGTCATCGGTGCCTTGTTCCAGGCGTCTCGCACGGCCAGACCATTGTCTATCATCTCTCTATCATCGCCGGTCCCGTCGCAAGCCGCCCTGGATCTACCTCGAACTACGAAATTATGTGCTCTCGGGTTCGATGACGGAACCCATCGAGTAAAGGTTACGTATAAGTTACGTGAGAGCGCCATGAGACGGGACACTCGAACCCAGCGCAGCGACACGCCAGCCAGATTTGCGAGGACCCTTATGAAGACCAAGTGTTTGAGCATCGCCGCCATCTGCCTGCTAGCCGGTCTGCCCGTCGTGGCGCAGGAATCGGTGCTGGCGCGCATCGATCGTCTCGAGCCCGGCGACGTCGAGGTCCGTGGCTTCGAGCTCGACAGCACGCGCAACGTCACGATCGAGGCGTGGGGCCTCAATCCCGACCGGCGCTACGAGCACAAGGCGTTCTCGCTCGCCTCGGCTTGGATCCTCGACGCCCGCAGCCGGGAAGTGGTCTGGGATCTGAAGGACGCGAAGCCGGTGCGACGCCAGCGCGACCTGCGGCGTTTCGAGCAGGGGCTGCGCCTCGGTCCCGGCATCTACGAGGTCTACTACGCGACGTTTCCGACCGAGCGCTACGACGAGTATGGCGACTGGCTGGAGAGCACCGCCAGGGCGGTGGGCCGCATGTTCGGCTGGGACGACGACAAGCAATACCTGAAAGTTATCGACGAGCTCGAGATCGTGGTGCGCGGCACCGGTCGCTCAGTCGACCAGAAGCGACTGGAGAAGGCTCGCGAAGCGCTGCGCGAGGAGGCGCTGGTGGCGGCGGTGGCGAGCGATGACAGCGTCACCAAGAGCTATGGTTTCCTCGTCAAGGAGCCGACCGAAGTGCTGGTCTATGCGGTCGGCGAGCTCAGCGCCGGTGATGAAGGCTACGATTACGGCTGGATCACCAACGCCAAGACCCGTGAGCGCGTCTGGCGCATGACCTGGGACAACTCCGACCGTGCCGGCGGCGCCAAGAAGAATCGCGTCGCCCACGATGTCGTGACGCTGCCGCCGGGCAAGTACGTCGCCCACTTCGTCACCGACGACTCGCACTCGCCGCAGCGTTGGAACGCGCTGCCGCCGCGCGATCCGGCGTTCTGGGGTATGACCCTGTGGCTCAAGAATCCGGATCAGATGGCCAGGGTCGAGCGCTTCGACTACCAGTATCTGCCGACGGAAGGCCACGCCATCGTCGAGCTGACGCGACTGCGGGACGACGAGCACGTGTCGGAGGGCTTCACCCTGAGCAAGGCCGCTGACGTGAGGATCTACGCCGTCGGCGAAGGCTTTCCCCGCGACATGGCCGACTACGGCTGGATCGTCGACGCCCGCACCCGCAAGAAGGTGTGGGCGATGGACTACGAGCGCACGGTTCACGCCGGCGGCGGCTCCAAGAACCGCGTGGCGGACGAAGTCCTCCGTCTCGAGCCTGGCAGCTACATCGTCAGCTTCGTGACCGACGGCTCCCACGCCTACCGCGACTGGAACACCAGCCCGCCGTCCCGCCCCGAGCGCTGGGGCATCACCGTCTTCGGCACCGAGGACTTCGACCCGAGCGTGGTCGCCGCCTACCGCGAAGAGGAAGATCCCAATGTGCTGGCGCGCATCGCCCGGGTCAAGAGTGACAGCCACCGCCGCCGCGAGTTCATGCTCACCGGCGACGCCGAGGTCTCGGTCTACGCCCTGGGCGAAGGCACCCACGGCGAGATGTACGACTACGCCTGGATCGAGAACAGTGACGGCAAGGTGATCTGGGAGATGACCTACCGCATGACCGATGGCGCCGGCGGCGCCTCCAAGAACCGCCTCTTCCAGGGCACCCTCATGCTCAGGCCCGGCCAGTACGTGCTGCACTACCGGACCGACGACTCCCACGCCTACCGCGACTGGAACGCTACCCCACCACATGATCCCGACGCCTGGGGCGTCCAGATCGCGCTGGTGGAGTAGGAGGTCAGGCTAGCAGGACCGCATCCCAAAGAGCCGTTGTGAGCGGTAGGTCGCGCTGGTGGAACGAGCACGGCCGAGGACTGTCTGAGCTTGAAATGTATCTGGATCTCGCAAGTGCCCGAAGGGCCGGGATTCATGCCGTTCGTTGTTGACCCGGCGAGTTTGCGAGGTCGCGCGCGGTCCACCGAGCGCGGCCGTCTATCGATTGTTGATGGATGGGATCTAAACCTCTCCAAAGAGAGGCTTCAGCGCCGGGTACTGGGAGCGGAACCGCTGGTAGATGCCGTCATAGGTGGCGGCGGTTTCCGCGTCGGGCTGGGTGACGTCGCCGAGCTCGACGGCGGCGCCGCAGGCTTCGGTGATCGATGGCCAGACGCCGGCGCCGACGCCCGCCAGCAAGGCGGCGCCGGAAGCCGCGCCCTCGTCAGTCCGCACGGTCACCAGGTTGACAGCCAGCACGTCGGCCAGGATGCGCCGCCACAGCGGGCTGCGCGCCCCACCACCGGAGATCCGCACCTCGCTGATGTCGGTCAGGCCGACCTCGGTCATCAGCGCCAGGTTGTCGCGCAGGCCGAAAGCGACGCCTTCCAACACCGCACGGGTCAGGTGCGGGCGGCCGTGGGCCAGCGTCAGCCCGACGAAGGCGCCGCGCGCTTCGGGATCGGCGTGCGGTGTGCGCTCGCCGGAAAGGTATGGCAGGAAGGTCAGCCCCTCAGCGCCCGGCGCGATGCCAGAGGCCTCTTCCACCAGTTCACCAAATCCGGCGCCAGCGGCCGCGACGTCGCGATACCAGCGCAGGCTGCCGGCCGCGGACAGCATCACGCCCATCACGTGCCAGGTATCGGGTACCGCATGAGGAAAGGCGTGCAGGCTTCCGCGCGGATCGATCAACGGTCGATCGCTGGCGGCGAACACCACGCCGGAAGTGCCGAGGGTCAGAGCGACGACTCCGGGCTCGACCGCGCCGACGCCGACCGCCTGGGCCGCCTGGTCGCCACCGCCGCCGACCACCGGCGTGCCCGACATCAGGCCGGTGAGCTCGGCGGCTTCGCGGCTGATGCGGCCGGTGACCTCGGTGCCCTCGTGGGTCGGCGGTAGCCACGCCCTGGGGATCTCGAACGTCTCGAGCAGCTCGTGCGACCAGTCGCGGCGCTCGAGGTCGAGCATCAGGGTACCGCCGGCACCGGCGCGATCCGTCGCGTAGGTGCCGGTGAGCTGGAAGCGCACGTAGTCCTTGGGCAGCAGGACCTGGTGGATCTTGGCGTATACGGCGGGCTCGTGCTCGCGCACCCACAGCAGTTTGGGAGCGGTGAAGCCCGGAAAGGCGTCGTTGCCGGTCCACCGCACCAGCTGCTCCAGGCCCAGGCGCTCGCGCATCGCTTCGCACTCGGCGGCCGAGCGCTGGTCGTTCCACAGAATGGCCGGGCGCAGCACCTCGCCCGCTTCGTCGAGCAACACTAGGCCATGCATCTGGCCGGTGAGGCCGACCGCGGCGATGCCTTCCGCCGCGACGCCGGTAGTGCTCAGCACCTCGGCGATCGCTGAGCGTGCCGCCCGCCACCACAGCCGTGGATCCTGCTCGGCCCACAGTGGTTTGGGCGTCGACAGGTCGTAGGTCGAGGCCGCGACCCCGGCGACCTTGCCCTGCTCGTCGAGCAAGACCGCCTTGGTGGCCGTCGTCGAAACGTCGAGGCCCAGCAGGTGCTTCACGAAGTCACCGACTGCACCGCCTTGGCGAGCGGCGGCAGGGCGTCGGGATTCGATGCCCGCTGGCGGATCAGGTAAGCCTCGAGCCAGCCGCGATGGCGGTCAGGTCGCATCGAAGCCTCGACAATGCTGGCGTGGTCCATGCCGTTGATACGGTCGTTGGCGGCGCGCAGAGCGTCCATCGAGTTCTTGAGCGCGACGTCGACCGGCATGCGTTCGGGGTTGACGTCGATCCCGAAGTAGCCTTCGTAGCTGTGCATCTTGAGCGTGTAGAGGCCGGCCTCCATCTGCTCCGGCGAGATCACGCCGACGTTCAGGTCCTGGTCGTAGTTGCCGAGCGGCTGGCTGTTCCAGTGGGTGTGGGCCAAGCGCCCTTCGCCGAGCGGCCAGCTGAAGGCGTAGGGCAGATCTTCGAAACCCATCAGCGCGTGGCCGACCTCCGGGTTCATGCAAACCAGCTTGTGGCCTTCCTCTAGCAGCCTGCGATTCTCGGGCGCTTCGAGTCGGGATTCCACCTCGTGGCCGAGCAGAATGCCTTCCGAGGTCAACCCGTAGAGGATGCGTCCGCGCGGCTCGTAAGGCTTGGGCTCGAAAGCGATGCGCACGCCGGGTACGGCGTCCATCGCCTCGGCCAGGCCGTCGGCGAAGCGCTGACGCATGGCGACCAGGTCGATGCCGAAGGGGTTCTCGTAGCCGTCGATGCCGGCCCACACCACCGAGAAATCGGCGTCGATCTCCTTCGCCAGCTGTAGCGAGCGCTTGGCGCGGTCGATCGCCTTGCGCCGCGGCTCGGGAATCGGGTTCGACAGCGACCCGAACTCGAAGTCCGCATCGTAGAACAGCAGGGGAATGACGGTGATCAGCTTGATGCCGGTATCGCGCGCGAACTGCTGCCACAGGTCGACGTTGTCCTCATTGACCTCGTTCGGGTAGTGGGCCTCCATCGCCGACAGGCCGTAGGAGCCGAGGTCCGCGGCGATCTCCAGGCGCTGCTCGAGATCTAGGTCCGGCTTGTATTTGCCATGGAATCGACTGTCCGCGGGTGAGAAAAACCAGATGCCGGCCGAGAACTTCAGGTCGAGCTCGAAGCGGTCGAGGTGTTGAACGAGCTCTTCGGGCGAGCGTCGCGTCGCTTGGGATCTCAGATCTTGTAAAGGCATACGTGTTCCCCGCTTGTGTTTCCCAGCCTAGATACCTTCCCAGAACCGCATCGCTGAGGCGAGATAGGCAGCTCGGCGCGCAGCCCACCGGGGCAACCCCTGTCGATCATTCCGGGATGAAGACTAGCCTGATTAAAACGTTTGCATCAATGGTTTGCAAAGTCCCACATCTGCTGGGAAATGTCAAGCACCGGGCGCTTCAGGTGCTGGCTTTGGCGGGCCCGGTGGAGTCGCGGACGACGAGATCCGGCTCGAGCACGACCTGCTGGAAGGCACCGTGCTGCGTGGCGGCCAGGCGATCGAGCAGCAGGCGACTGGAGGTCTCTCCCATGCGGCGCAGCGGCTGGCGTACCGTGGTCAGGCTGGGACGATGGTAGGCCGCGCTCTGGATGTCATCGAAGCCCACGACTGAGACGTCGCCGGGCACGTCGAGTCCGGCATCCTGGAAGGCGCGCATGGCGCCGATGGCGGAGATGTCGTTGAACGCGAACAATGCGGTGAAGCGCCTGCCGGTCTCTAGCAGCTTCTGGCCGTAGCGGTAGCCCTCGCGGTAGCCGCCTTCCGCGGTGAACGTTTCGCCGTACGCTGCGCCTCGCAGCGTGAGGGTGAGCTCGGAGTCGATCGCCAGATCGTGGCGGGTGGCGGCCTCGCAGATGGCTCGCCAGCGTTCCCCGGCGTCGACGTTGCCCTCGTGACCACGAAAGAAGGCGATGCGTCGATGCCCGAGGTCATGGAGGTGATCCAGGGTGAGCTCGGCGGCTCGATCGTGGTCCAGCATCACGCGATCCGCATGCTCGTCATCGCCGGCGGTTCCCGAAAGCACGACCGCGGGCACCGGCAGCGCGTGCTGCAGGGTGACGGCGATCAAGATGAAGCCCTCGACGCCGCGCCCCAGCATCATGTCGAGGGCTTCATCGAGCAGCGCGGCCTTCGAGTGGTGGCTGACCATCTGGTAGCGGTAGCCGCGCTCACTGAGCTGCACCTCGATGCCGCTCATCAGGCCGGCGGTGTAACCCTCCGAGATCTCGGGCACCAGCACGCCGATCGAGAACGTGCGCTTGCCCTGGAGTGATCGCGCCAGGGCGTTGGGGCGGTAGTTCAGCTGACGCGCCGCCTCCTCGACCCGTTGACGGGTCTCGACGGCCAGCGCATCGGCCTGCGGCGAGCCGCTGAGGGCGCGCGAGACCGTGGCGATCGAGAGGTCGAGGTGCGCCGCCAGGTCTTTGAGGGTGACGCGTTTGCCTTTGGGCAGTGTCGCAGGAGGCATGAACGTATGGCTTTGAGAAGTCGCTGGCTCGCTTTGGGGTTGACGAATCGGCCAGCCCGGCGCGAGCCTCATAATCGACGCGACAGTAGTTTGGCACGGCAGCTCGCGGAATCAAAACGCCGGGCTCAGCTAGTGCGGACCCTCGACGGCCGCTCGCACGAGGGCACGCGCGAGGTCCGCGACCGGCGTCGAGCTAGGCGGTGCCGAGCCGCCGAGGAACGCGTCGAAGCCGTTCTTGCAGGCGACGACGGTGGTCACGCGGTCGTCGAAGTGGAGCGCCTGGCAGCTCGAGCCGGTGACCCGACCGCTCTTGGCGTAACCCGGTCCGAATTCGGGATCGTCGAAGCGGAACAGCCCGAAACCGTGGAACACCCCCGGCATCTCGGTGATCGGCTGGAAGCTGGCGTCGAACAGGTGCTGCGCCGCGCGGCCCAGCAGACGCCCGGTCAGCAGCCGGCGCAGCGTCCGGCGGTAAGCGTCCGGCGTCGCCACCACCGAGCCGGCGGCACCTCCCGAGTTGGTGACGATGAACGGTCCGAGGTCGTAGACGTTGACCGCCGGGTTGCCGGCGACGTCCACCTGCGGGTAGACCCCGAAGAGATCTTCCGGCAGGCCGACGAGGTCGGCGCCGGAGGTCACCAGGTACTGTCGGGCGATGCCGCGTTCGGGCGACGGCGGAGCGGTGAGGGAGATCATCGGCGGGGCGCTGCGGCACAGGGGAATGGCTACTGCCAACAGGTCGTCGAGGGTCAGGCCGGTGACGCGCTCGGCGATGATTCCGAACAGGGTGTGACCCGTCGTGCCGAAGGTGCGCTCATAGTCCTCGAGTCCGGTGCCGCCGATCGTCGCTCCGGGATGGGCCAGCAGGCCGTAGGCGGCGAGCAGCTCGAAGGCAGAGTCGGTGCCTGGCGGCAGGGTCCGGCGAGGCACGCCGAGCACGTCGAGCAAAGCTCCCAGGGCGTACTCATCGGTCTCGAGGAAGCCGTTGCCGTCGCGATCGACCTCGTTGACGAAGTCGAACATGCCGTGGTTACCGTTGAGCAGCTGGCGCAGGGTGACGGTCGACAGGTTGGGGCAGGTTGCCGAGACTGGCTCGGGCACCCCGGTGAGCCGATTCAGCGCCACGATATCAGCGGGGCAGGCGGGGGCCGCAGGATCTCTCCCGACGGTGAGCGTGGTGAGGTCCTCAGCGGAGAGAAAGCGGTCGACGGTGGCGTCCAGCCCTTGCGCTCCAAAGGCACCGACGGCGGCCAGGCGCACCGCGATGATTCCGGTCAGCGCCTTGGTCAGGCTACCGATGTGCTGGCGAGTGCGACGCGTCATCGGCCAGCCGCGCTCGACGTCGCGCTGACCGACGGCGTACACGAAGCGTCCGCAGCCGCGCTGCGAGAGCGCCACTGAAAAGCCCGACGCACCGGAACCACGACCGTTGACTGAGAAGTCCCCGGCTGGCGCGGCGGCGGCAGCGTCGTCGACGATCTGCCGGAGATCCGCCGGGGCGACGCAGTCGGCGCCGCCCCAGACGGACGGATGGGTCGAGGCTGAGGTGGGGCCAGCCAGCAGCAGAACCGCGACGAGGGTGAGGAGAGCAGGCCGGCGGCGGCGAAGCGGGAAGGCGAGCAAACGTTCGAGTGCCATGATCATCTCCAGGATGCGAGGCCGCAGCCTTCGCGCAGTGGGAAGGTGATTTCGATGCGCAGTCAGGAACGTTCCTAGTGATGGCCTACGGTGCTCCCCTTACGGTTGTCTACCCGCAGGTACCGATGGTCGGAAATCGACGACCGGCGTCCTCGAGCTCCAGCGATCACAGACGCACGGCCTAGAAGTTCTCGCCGAGGTGCATCTTGGCGTCGTCCTGCTCGTGCTCGACCGCTTTGAAGTCCTGAGTGTTGAAGATCACCAGCACCCTGAGTGGATGGTAGGGATCTTCCTCCACCGAGTGCGTCCAACCCTGAGGGAACAGCACCACGTCGCCCTTGGACACCTCGTAGGTCTCATTGAGCCGCATCTTCGGCTTGCCGGGGCCGATGAGGTTGATTTTTCCCTTACCCTTGAGCACCAGCAGCAGCTCGTCGTTGTCGGGATGGTGGTGGGCCGAGCGCGAGCCTTCGAGCACGCCCCAGCTGAAGTAGACGAGTGGAATCCGGAAGCCTTCCGGCTTGTCGAGCCCTGGAGTCGTGGCCTGGCTGAAGATCGCGGGACGTGGATGCTGTTTGGAATCGAGAACGTTGGGGTAGTGGAATACCGTCGGATGGTGAGAGCCCATGGTGTGTCTCCTTACAAGGGCGATTCAGGGAATGTGAGGCGAGCCGGCCGCGCCCATGGCTGACGGTGGCGGAGCGCGGACCGAGCTCGAAGAGCGGGCTACGCTCGAGTCATCGAGCGTTGGGATGTGAGCCGCGCGTGGAGATCACATATTGGCGGCTTGCTCGGCGAAGCTCGCGGCTGGACGCACGACGAAGCAGTCGAAGCGTTCGCATCCCGGCTCGACGCCCCTGCAGAAGTAGCCACCGATCACTACCTCTTCGCGCGTTCGGAGCGCTTTCGCGAGGTCCTGATCAGCCCTGTCATTCAGCGGTTTGACCCGCAGGTGGCCGATGGGCGCCGAGGGGGCAAAGAGGTATTTGGCTCCGTCCTGACAGATGCCGGGGCCGATCTCGGTGAGGACGATGCCGGGGACGAACGAGGGGACTTTGGAACAATCGTTGGACATGGATGACTCCTTGTGCTGAATCATCGCCCCCCAGCGACGGGACCCTCCGGTGAGTCCGGTTTCTACTGAGAGCAAGCGTTGTGCCATGCCTCGAGAGCCCGAAACAGCGCGATAGCGCACCCCTCGAGCAGGTGTCTGGACACTCGACAGGGGTGTCGCCGTCACCCGACACCCGTTTCGATGGGCGTCACCCGACCGGTGACAGCTCTAGGATCAGGTTGTCGACGCGTTAGTCCGCGAGCGAGCCTTCAAAGCGAAGGCGATCAGCACCAGCAGCACTCCGACGCTGGCGATGAGGTAGAAGTCTTTGCCTTCCGGCACCAGCTCGGGCAAAAAGTTGGTCAGGGCGACATAGCCGAGCAATGTCGCCAAGAGAAGCCTGGAGCTCGCCGCCAGCGGGACCAGGATCACCATCCACACGTAGTCGTAGCTCGATAGCGGAATGCTGGCGAACAGCAGCGGCGCCGACATCGCCAGAGCCTGCCAGGGCTCATGGGGTCGCCGCAGGGCCCAGGCCAGCCACAGGAAAGCACCGCCAAGCGCCAGCATCCAGACGATACGCCGCCACCCGGGTGCCTCTGCCGCCAGGGCGCTGCTCTCGAGCTGGGCGGACGCCAGCACGCCGAAGCCCATATGGTTGGAGGGCGGTACCGACGCGTGGATGCGGCTGTTGTCGAGGAAGGCGCTGTAGACGTCGGGACCGTAGGCCAGGGCTGGGGCCAGGAGGCCGACGAGCGCGGTGGCGGTGGCGCCGAGCGCCAGCCGTTTCGCGACCCTGCGGTCCTCGGGCTCTCCGCGGCGCCAAGCCCGGAGCGCCCACAGCGCGGGACCGGCCAGGAGCATCACCGGAAACAAACGCAGCAGGCCGGCGGCGGTCACCAGCGCCGAGCCGGTAATCCAGCGCTGGCGGGCGAGCAGCGCCAGGCCGGCGCACAGCGCCAGCAGCCAGAAGTAGCGTCCGATGCTGCCGCCGACCCACGAGAAGCCCCAGGGATCGCCAAAGCCGATCAGCAGCGCGGCACCGGCGCCCGCCACCGGGCCGAACGCCCACCACAGGCAGCCAATGGCGCCGGCGATCGCCAGCACGTCGAGCAGCGACAGGGCGAACAGCGTCCCGTGGCGGGCGCTGAACGGGCCGACCAGCGACTCGAGCAGCAGGGTCTGGGGCGGCGTCGCGTTGTAGCCGTGATCGCGCAGCGCTTGGTGCAGGCGGCGGAACTTGAACAGCCGCCGGACGTCGTCGAGATCGCCGCCGAAGGCTTGCCAGCGCGCGTCGTCGAAGTCGGCGCGGCACTGGCCGTCATCGGTTTCGGCCCAGCTGCCGGGATGCAGATGGTTGTCGTCGAGGTTGCGAATCTTGGCGTGGTCGACCATGACGGCGCGGCCGGCCTGGCGCTCCCACTCCGCGGCGCAGCGGTAGAGCTCGCGGTAGCCGAGCTCGTGGAAGTACTTGGCGCCGAGCTGGTAATGCATCAGATCCCAGGCGTGGATCCAGGTGCCGTCGACCCTTAGGGTCCCGAGACGCAGCCAGCCGGCTGCCGCTACGGCGACCAGCACCAGGCACAGCACGGTCTGCCTGCGGCCACCGCTGGCCTGGGCCCACAGCAGCAGGCCCAGCGCGACCAGCGCGAGCGCGAGCATGATGCGGCTGATGCGACGCTCGGCCTCGATGATCTCTTGGGCGGCTTCCTGGTAGGTCGGCGGCGTCTGCACCGGCATCTCGACCGGCAGCTCGACCGGCGCGGTGCCCGGGGTGCGCTCGAAGACCAGCAGCTCGGCCACTGCACCGCGGCTGCGCCATTCCGAGACTTCGATCCGCAGGTAGCGGGTCGCGAGCTCTAGCCCATCAGCCAGGTAGAGCTTCATCGGCTCGGCCGCGCCCGCCTCGGTCAGAGTCACGCGCTCGAAAGTCTCGCCGTCGGCCGAGATCTCGATCACCATCGCATCATCCATGGCAACCAGCTGAATGGCGGTGACGGTCCTGGTCTCTCCGAGGTCGAACAGTACCTGGGAGTTTGGGCCCAGGAAGAGCGACGCGACGAAGTCGTCGATCGGCGACTCCGGTGCCGGAATCACGCCGTCTACCAGGCGCTGCTCTCGGATGACGCCGTAGCTCTCGGTGATGTCCGACAGCTGCAGGATGTTGGCTTCCGGTCGTGCCGAGGCGGCGTTCGGATGCAGCGCGCTCAGCAGGAAGACTAGCAGGCTGATCGTGGCTCGGAAGCCGAGGATCGAGCGGACCGTGGGCAGCGGGAGGCCTCTTTTGCTATACAAGCGTGCCTTTGCTCTCGAAGGTAGAGCCGGAGAACCGAAAATCTCTGGGCGGCGCGTGGAGAGCGCCAACTCTATACGCGCAGCCGCTCGGATTCCAGGGGGAGCGGAGGAGTCAAAGCGTCAGGACCAGCTTGCGCAGGAGGTCGGCGAGCTGTTCGCGCTCGGCGGGCTCGAGGCCCGCGAGCGCGCTGTGCGCCTCTTCGAACCGTACCTCGATGGCGCGGTCGATCAGCTTGATCCCGGCAGGAGTCAAGGCGACGGAGCGAACCCGGCGGTCGGCCGGATCGGGCATGCGGATGAGCAGCCGCTTGGCCTCGAGGCGATCGAGCAGGGCGGTCATGGCACCCGACGACAGCAGGATCGACTGGCGCAGCTCGGTCGGGGTCATCTGATAGGGCTCACCGCGCCTCCTGAGGGTGGCCAGCACGTCGAGATCGGAGTAGGGCAGGCCGAAGGGTTTGATCGCCAGGCCGGCGCGCGCTTCGAGTCGTCGGCCGAGCTGCAGCAGCCGGCCGACCACCCCCATGGCCGAGGCATCGAGCTCGGGACGCTCCCTCCGCCAGTCTTCGATCAGCTGGTCGAGGAGATCCTCAGATGCTGCATCTGTGCTCATGCACCTAGCTTAATGCAGGATATCTCGGCGTCGAAACAAATTAATTGGCTAATTTAATGTGGATAGTCGTGCAACGTTGAGTTTATCTCGACGTAAAGATAAATTGCCGGGCAGCACAGCGTCGCAGGCCCGGCCTGAAGCGCCACCGATCACCGAGGAGGACTCCATGCCAGTGAGCCGTCAAAACTCTGCATCCCAAGGTCCCGAATCCGTCCGCGTGAACCGCCGCGGTCCTGCCTTTGTCATGATCTTGCTTGCCGCATCCCTGCTGGGCGCCGGTGTCTCGGCGTCTTCGGCAGCCAATGCGCAGCCGCCGAAGGTGAAGCCGCCAGCTACCGGCTCGGTGCTGCTCAGTCCGATCGAGATCACCGCCGAGGGCCTGGATTTTGTCGGCCACGAAGGCCTGCTCTTCGTGCCGGAAAACCGCGCGGCTGAGACCAGCCGCCAGATCGCCGTGCATTTCTTCCGCTTTCCCGCCAAGCAGAAGCCCGAGCTGGCGCCGGTGTTCATCCTGCCCGGGGGGCCCGGCGGCTCGATCAGCGAGCGCAGCTTCTACGAGTATTACAGAGGCCCCCGGGCGAAGGCGTTCACGACTGAGCTGGAGATTTTGAACCAGCGACGAGACCTGGTGATCGTCAACCAGCGCGGCAATGCCAGAGCGCCCGGCATGCAGCCTGATACGAGGTGGCAGTGGGAGGCCCAAGGGCTGGATGAGACGCTGAGCGAAGCCGAGCTGCGCCAGGAGATCCGGCAGACGGTCGAGCGCAACGTGAAGCGGTGGCAGGAGCTGGGTATCGACCTCGCGGGCTATGACATCCTGAACATCGTCGACGATCTCGAAGACCTGCGTCAGGCCCTGGGCTACCGGAAGATCGCCCTGCGCGGCACGAGCTTCGGTTCACAATGGTCGCTGTCGTACATGCGGCGCTACCCGCAGCGCGTCGATCGAGCCCTGCTGTCTGGAATCGAGCCGCTCGATCACGCCTACGACAGTCCCCAAGGGCTCTGGAACGCGCTCCAGAGACTCGAGCGTCGAGCGCTCGCGGACGCCGAGCTGGTAGCGAGCCTGCCGCCGGATCTGGCCGAGCGCGGGCTCTTGGCGAGCTTCCTGCAAAAGGTTGCTGAGCTGGCTGAGACACCGGCGACCGTTGGGATCGGCGATCCTGATGACGGCGGCAACGTCGACGTGTTGCTGGGCTCGGCAGATCTCAAAGGCGCCATCACCGGCGCGCTGCCCGGCTCGCTGCGCGACCGGCTGGCAGCCTGGCCGAGCTTCGTCGCCGAGGTCGTTGCCGGCGACTTGCGTATGGTGGCCGCGGATGTCGCCGAGACCCGGCAAGACACCATCACCGGGCCGATGATCGGCCTGCTGATCGACAGCAGTCTCGGCATCTCGAGCCGCCGCGAGGCGAAGCTGAAAGAGGAGGCCGCCTTCGAAACCCTGGGAGATATCAACCTCTGGTACACCGCAACGCGAGAGGTCACGCCGACCCCGGTCGTCGACGATACGTTCCGACGTTTCGAGTCGACCGCCATTCCGGTGCTGATGATCCAGGGCGATATGGACTTCTCGACGCCGATCGAGAACGCCCTCGAGCTCCTGCCCTACTTGGAGAACGGCCACCTGGTGACGGTTCGTGACGGCACCCACGGGGCCCTCGTCGAGATGATCCAGCTGCGGCCCGAGATCGCACGCCAGGTGCTGGCTTTCATCAACGAAGACTTCGACGTCCGGGCTCCCGCCAAGTTTTTCGACGGCCTGCCGAAAGAGATCGAGCTGCCGCCGCTGGCTTTCCGCAAGCACGGAGAGCGTCCACTCTACGAGGACGACCGCGATTGACGCCGGGTGAGACGCGCTATCTCAGAATGCGCGTCTGGTGGTCTTCCGGCATCTCGCGGTAGATCTCGAAGCTGGTGCTGAACGTGCCGGCGACGCGCTCTTCTTGCTCGAACTCCCAGATAGCCGAGGTGTAGTTGGGCGCGTTGAGGTAGAACTTGAGGTTGAGATTGCTCGGTCCGGTCGGCTCGTAGCCGATGTCGATGGTGTTGCTGCCTTCCTGCAGGCAGAAGAGATTCAGATACTGGCGATTCTCTTCGGGCTGGTCTTGGACCGCGAGATCAGCCTCCATCTTGGCGCGGTTTGGGTGGTCCGTGTGGAACAGCTGGACCGCTTGCGACTGGCCGCCGGTGATGCCGGGCAGCACCCGGCCGTTGCAGGAAACGCGCACCGAGTAGCCATTGGCGACGGTTCCAAACGTCGCACTCAGATTCTCAGCGCCTGGCTCTTGCTCCTCGGTCGCCGCCGGGGCCTCGGCCACGTTGTCTGGCGCGGCGCCGATGTCGTCATTGGTGAATGAGCGCGTCGCCTTGCGCGGCGCGGCTCGAGTCGGCGCGGTTGCCGGTGCCGCCTGCTGCTCGCGGGCTGCCCGAGTCGCTTGCTCACTGGCCTCCAGGTCGACGTCAGCCAGACGCATGGCGGACAGCACGCCGCGGGCGTCGGTGTAGACCACCTGCCGCCCCTTGACCTCCCACGCTCCCTCGGTCTCGATGCGCTCACCGTCCTGGGTCACCAGCACGTCGCCATAGGCGAGGCCAGCGAGAGCCGTCAGACAGGCGGCTAAAGCCAGGCGGTTTCTCGTGTGCAGGATCCGACGCATTCGCAGTCTCCTTTTTGATCCGGCTTTTGCGAGCCGGTCTTCCGATCAGAATCTCGGTCAGCAACGACGAGCCCAGCGATTTTATCCCAGCGACGATTCCTCCGGGATCTGCAGTATTCTTGGATCCCCGTCCAGCGAAGAAGAGGCTCGATAGGAGACGGCAACGACTTCTACGCCAAGTTCGCCGGCGACCGCCCCCTGAAGCTCGGTCGCCGACGCTGAGGTGGCGTCAAGGCGTCGTCGACGTAGACGACGGCACCGGCGCGCTGACCGAGCCCGGAGTGTGGCCATAGGTGCGGACCATGTTCTTGGTTCCGATCTGCTTGACCAGGGCAGCGCGAAGCACGCTGATGTCGAGAGCCGAGTCGGCCAAGATGACGCTCTCGACTTCGGGCAGGTCAAACGCCTCGAGCAGCTCGGATTCGATTGCGGCTCTCAGCTTCGTCTCGTTGCTCGCAGGCACGAAGTAGGCGAACTTTTTGAACTCGAGGTCGCCGTTTTCGATCGCATCGACCAGGTAGCGCATCATCTGGTCGCGGATCCGGCCGCCTTCCGTGATGTTCGACTTGCGGTAGTCCTTGCTCTCGGCTCGCACCACGACTTCGACCAGGGGTGAGTCCTTGAACGAGTCAGGGTCGAGGGTCTCGGCGACGGTGGCCAGCGCCCGCAGCTCGCCCTCGGTGCGGGCGCGATAGGCGATGAAGTCGTACTCCACCTGGCGGAAGCTCGGCGCGATGACGTGGTCCGGGACTTCGAAGCGGAAGGCCAGGTTGGGATCGCGCCTGAGCTGACTTTGCGCCGCCAGCAAGCTACCCCAGGCGCCCTGGGCCTCTTTGCCGCCGCGCATGATGGCGCCGAGCGGAAATCGGATGCTGTCGTCGACCATCTTGGGACCGAGATCGTCGAGTACGTCGAAGAGGTTGTGGCAGAACTCTTCAGGGAAGTCCGTGAGGAAGTTGTGCCAGTCGAAGTGGGCACCGCCGGCGTTGGTGGCGCGGCGGATCGACTTGCCGGTCTTGGGATCCTTGCGGTATCGATAGTCGACATTCGGGTTGGTGAAGGTGTAGCTGGCCCCGGGGGTTCCCTTGCCGCTCTTGTAGGTCGAGCTCGCGTGGTCGGCGCGCCCGGCGCCGCGAAAGATGCGCTGGTACCAGGCGAGCCCTCGCAGCTCCTTGTCACTGAGGCGGCCCATGATCTCCAGTGAATCGTCGAGACCGGCAACGTCGTCGTCGATCGCAACGACGATCTCGTCGACGAGATCGTGCAGCTCCGGATCGCGCAGGCGCTCGACAAAGGCGTCCGTGACGGGCGAGTCTTCGTTGTCAGCGAGCTGCCGAACGGTGGTGCGGAAAACCTGAACCTGGTCCGGTACCCTGACCTTCTTGGGCACAGCCCGCCGGAGGTGCTTGGTGAAGATTCTAGCGACCGTGGTGACCCCCACCGGCCCGGTCACCAGCTGCTTGGCGAAACTGCCGGGGCCGACGCCGAAGATCCACAAGAGGATGTCGAGGAAGATCGGTCCCAACAGCTTGCCGAGCTCCCACAGGAACCAAAAACCGGTGGATGCCCTGACCAGGTTGAGGATCGGCTGCAGGAACGCCAACGCCAGCATGTGACCCATCTCGAAGGCCTCCTGCTCGGCTTCGGGATCGTAGAGGACCCTGGCGATCGTGTTGATCACGCGCTGCAGCTCTTCCTGGTCGAGGATCAGGCCGATCGCATCGATGATGCCCTTGATATCCGTATAGAAACGTTCGAGGATGCCGTAGACCACGCCACACTGGATGATCGCCGTCGACAGCACGTTCCAGGTCATCATCGACGTGGCGTATTTCTCGAACAGGCTGTAGGCAGCCTGGGGCGTGAACAAGCCGCTGTCAACGAACCCCTGAGCAAAGCCGTAGAACAGGTGCTCGAAGTTGTTGACCGCTCGAGGCGGGAAGCAGGGGCCGAAGCGTTCGTTTGCGACCTCGGCGTAGGCTGGAACGACCTCGTAGAGCTGGTAGTCGGCGGGTTCGTTGCGGGCTCGTTCGGCGACTTCGTCCCGAAGTGCCGCGGCGACCGCAGCGACCGCCTCTGGATCGCCGTTCTCCGGTCTGAGCAGAGCTTCGCCCAGCATGCGGCCGATCTGACGCGGGCTCAGCGGAGGGCCGTCGCCATGGCGCCAGTGGATCGCGAGCAGCACGCGCAGCGCCTTCACCGCCTCTTCGGCGAATTCGCGTGCGCGTGGGTTGGTCTGCCCAGGAATGTAGGTCGGGCAGCTCAGCGGAATCGGGACGTAGACCGGCAGCGGCTGCGGTTCAGATCCCAGAGCCTTGGTATCGAGGAGCTTGCTGTCCGGCACCGAAGGATCGGCCTCCAATGCCTTTTCTGCTAGAGCGCCGCGGTCCTCCAGCGGGCTCTTGAAGTTAACGACCGGCATCCTCGGCCTGCGCTTCGGGTTCGGCCTCGGTTTCGAAAAGCTGCTCGAAGAGCTTGGCCAGGGTTTCGTCGCCGCGTTCGACGATGGTTTGCGCCAGCTGCTCGCGCTGGTTGAGCAGCCTCGCCCGTTGGTTGGCCAGCTCGCGCTCTTCGACTGCCAACAGCTGCAGGTTCTCGGAATAGCTGTCGAGCGCGGAAGACTGGCCGAGAAGCGACTCGACGATCACGCCTTCGGTGCGCATCACGTTGCGGGCTACAGACAGAATTACTCCCGGCACATCGATCATCCGGCCGGTGAGCTCCGAGTCGTCGAAGGTCGAAACGTAGGAGCGATCGACAGCCTGGAAGGTCCTGGCGGTCGAGCCCTCCATGTAGGTTTTGGGCTGCACGAAGCCCGCGGCATGATCGCCCTGCCAATCGTGGATGCTGGTGACCGCGTCCATCACCTGCATCTGAACGTCGCCCCGCTTGCCCGCGACGATCACCTGCTCGAGCAGCCAGTCCAGCTCGTGGAGCGGAACTTCGATGACCGATTCTGGAAACCCGTTGAAGAAGGCCACCCGCACGTCGACCAGATGGAGAATGGTGATGAACTCCTGGTTCATCTGACGGAAGGTGAAATTCAGCGTGCGGCTGGCGTTGATGTTCTGGATCTCACGGACGATCGCCGTCTCTTCTTCCGTCGTCTCCCGAACCTCGTAGCTGGTGTCGACCTGGACGTCGCGTTTGGCCGAGGATTTGTTGGCCTGCTTCTCAGTTGCTGAAGCGACGTTCTTGGCGAATTCCTCACGGGTGGCATTGGTGCTGCCGGAGACGCCTCCGGAGACCTTGGCACTGCCCCAACCCCAGCCCGCCCGAGCCTCGGCCTCGGCCGAGTCTACACACAGGCACAGTGAGCCACCATGCAACATCTCTCTTGAGCGCAACAAGTCTAACGAAGTAGAACACATTGGTGGCGCTAGCAAAAGACAAGACAGTTGCAACCGTACAGTTGCAACAGTGCAGCTATGACAGGAACAACATGACAGTACAACAAGTGCGAGTACAGACAGTGCGAGGTAACAATCGCACAGAGACAAGAGACAGACAAGAAGACCAAGACAGGGAGAGACACGGACGCGGACACAGTGACGTATTCAAGCAAGACAGTTGCGAATTTCCGCAGTGAAGGCATTGGTGAGCGACGTACGCAGTGAATGCGTAGATGAAAAGAGTAGTGAAGCCGTGACGTGCGCATACAGTTATGGCAGCGCATGCCAATGAAAAGCAGCACAGCGTGCACAATAGTGTATTAAGCAGACCATTACGCTACTACAAGGCAGTTGCGCTTATGGCAGCTATGCATTGACACTTGATGCTTGACGCTTGATGCTTGGCGCTTGACACTTGACGCTTGTTTAGTCTGTTGGTTTGGCGCCTGGAGCTGCCGATCTAGTTGATATGTCAAAGCAGTGAAG
>JBCCEE010000083.1:0-23457 GCA_039030415.1 Acidobacteriota bacterium | reverse complement strand
GTCGACCTGGTGCGGCGAGCCCATGCCAGCGACGTGCCGATCCACGTCGCGGCGCCTCCCGACGGCCACCGCTGGCTAGTCAAGGAGCGGTCGCGGCGCCGAGGGCTGCTGGGTCGCTGGCTGGGGTCGCAGTCGGCGCGGTCCGAGGCGAACCCGGTGCGGCCGGCGCAGGCTGCCGTCGAGCCCAGGCGAGAGCAGAGGGAGGCGAACGCGACCGAGCTCGACGGACGCCGCCCAGACGGCCTATCCGATACCGACGAGCTGCGGGACTTCTTCGAGGGTCGGGTGTTGGCGAAGCCCAGCGCCCACACGTCGGTTTGGGAGATCTACCGGCTGTCGCGTCACAACTGCACCAACACCATTCAATGCAGCGGCTTCGGCTTCGACTTCTACCGCAGCGATCTGCTCCAGCGCGGCGCCGAGCTGCGTGCCGGCCTGTTCGGATCCCAAGGCTATGCCTCGTTGACCCTGCCCAAGGTCTTCGGCAGCAGCTGGGTGGGGACGGCCTCACTGTTCCGTAACTTCTCGCCCTGGGACAACAGCGTGCCGGGCCGCGGCCTCGAGCGTTTGCCCTACCGGGAGCAGCGCACCCGGCTGCAGGTGTCGATGGCGCGGCCGCTCAGCGCGCGGCTCCGCCTGCGCTTCACCTGGGCAGGGCAGAGTATCGAGGTGCAGCCGGACGCGAGCGCGCAGGAGCCGGGATTCGTGCTGCCGCCGTCGTTCGATGAGCACATCGGCCAACTGAGCCTCGACATTCAGCAGCGCGAGCTGTGGGCGCGTGTCGCCCTGCGCATGCAGCATCGCGAGCAGACCGGGCTCTGGGGACTCGACGGATCGGAGCGCGTGACCCGGCGGCCGGGGCGCCTGGCCGTCACCGCCGGCTATTCGACGAGCCTTGCGGGTCGGCGCTCGCTCGGACTGCGAGCCGTGGCCCAGAAGAGCTGGCATCTCGATCAGTTCTCCGACAACTTCTCCGGCTTCGACGGCATTCGGGCTCCGGGCTTCCAGCCGCGGCGCTACGATCGCGGCTTGGGAGCCAGCGTCACCTTCAGCCACAACATCGGCCGCCGGGTGCCGATCAGCTGGCGCCTGGAGGGAGCGCTCCTGCGCCATGAGCGCTATGGCGATCGCGATCAGCTCGGCGTCGAAGCCGAGATCTTCCTGGACGCCTGGCTGAAGACCGACATCTTTTTGAGAGTCGGCTATGGGCTGGTTTCGAGTCAGCAGGGTGAGGCCGGCGACCTGCGCAGCCGACTCGTTCTGTCACGGCGATTCTGAGCCTCGAGGGGGCTCCGGATTCGCTACTCGAACGCCGAATTAACGGGATCCTCAGGAATCCTTTACATTGACGTGCTAGACGCCGATCGCTATGATTTGCTCGAGGAATAAACAGACTGGCACCCCGGTCAACCCTGCTTCGTGAGTCCCCGACTCGTGCTCGCGAATGGCACAGGCATTGCCTGTGCCTAGGGTCGTGCCGAAAAGGGACGTTTCTAATGTGGGACGTGCCGCAAAACCTGAGGAGATCATCGTGGCCGAGAGCAGTATCAGAAGAGTGTTGGCAATATTCGGACTCCTGGCCCTACTGGTAGGCGTTCCCCTGCCGCTGGTAGCGCAGGAGGAGACGGAAGCCGAGGGGGCCGAGGCCACCGAGGCTGAGGCCGAGGAAGAGTTCTCGGAAGTCATCGTGGTCACCGGTACCCGCGCTCAGCCGCGGTCGGTGGTCGAGTCGATCGTGCCGATCGACGTCATCTCGTCCGAGGATTTCGTCAACCAGGGCGACACCGACGTCAGCACCCTACTGCGCACCTTGGCGCCCTCCTACAACGTCAACACTCAGCCGATCAGCGACGCTGCCACTGTCGTGCGACCGGCGAACCTGCGCAACCTGGCGCCGGACCACACCCTGGTGCTGGTCAACGGCAAGCGTCGCCATCGTGCCGCGGTCATCTACTGGCTCGGCAACGGCGTCGCCGATGGCGCTCAAGGGCCGGACATCTCGGCGATCCCAGCGATCGCGCTGCGCCAGGTCGAGGTTCTGCGCGACGGCGCCTCGGCGCAGTACGGCTCGGACGCCATCGCCGGCGTGATGAACTTCCTGCTCAAAGACGCCAGCTCGGGCGGTAGCTTCGAGCTGCGGACCGGCGGCTACACCGCGGGTGATGGTGACGCCTTCTCGGTCGCCGGCAACATCGGCCTGCCGCTGGGTGAGAACGGTTTCGTCAACCTGAGTCTCGAATTCGGCTCCAACGATCCGACCGACCGCAGCGTCCAGCGCGACGACGCCGCCGGCCTGATCGCCGCCGGCAACACCGCGGTCCGCGACCCGGCGCAGGTCTGGGGCTCGCCGGAGATCGAGGACGACCTCAAGTTCTGGGCCAACTTCGGCTACGTCACTGATGGCGGCCAGCAGTTCTACGGCCACGCCAACTACGTCAGCAAGACGGTGACCGGCGGTTTCTACTTTCGTAACCCCA
This sequence comes from Acidobacteriota bacterium, assembly GCA_039030415.1. GTDB lineage: Bacteria > Acidobacteriota > Thermoanaerobaculia > Multivoradales > J023 > JAAELT01. The sequence goes on along the minus strand of JBCCEE010000083.1, from coordinate 20,980 downwards.
ACAACCGCGGCTCGGTGTTCTCCGGCGACGGCGGCTCCACCCTGCTGATCGGCGATCTGCTCGACGCTCAGGACGGCGTGCTCGACGGCTCCGCCAACTGCCCGACCGTCAGCGTCAACAACAACGTGCCGGATCCGGCGGCGCTGGCGCAGGTGTTCGCCGATCCCAACTGCTTCTCGTTCCAGGAGCTCTTCCCGGGTGGCTTCACCCCGAACTTCGGCGGTGACGTCGTGGACACCTCGGTGGTCGCGGGCCTGCGCGGCACGACCGATGGCGGCATCAACTGGGACGTGAGCGTCAGCACGGGCTCGAACGAAGTCGACTTCTTCATCTTCAACACCGTCAACGCTTCGCTCGGCCCGAACACCCCGACGTCGTTCGACCCGGGCCTCTACAAGCAGGAAGAGCTCAACTTCAACGTCGACCTCTCCTATGCCATCAACGACCGCACCAACCTGGCGGGCGGCCTTGAGTGGCGCGACGAGAAGTTCGAGATCGGCATCGGCCAGCTCGAGTCGTATCAGATCGGCCCGCTGGCGGATCAGGGCTTCAGCGCCGCGTCGAACGGTTTCCCGGGCTTCGGCCCCATCGCCGCTGGCGACTGGAGCCGTTCCAACTACGCGGTCTATGTCGACCTCGAACGCACCAGCGGCGACGATCGCTGGACGGTGGGTGCGGCAGTCCGCTTCGAGGATTTCGAGGACTTCGGAACCACCACCAACGGCAAGCTCGCTGGCCGCTACAAGCTGAATGACCTGTGGCAGGTTCGCGGTAGCGTCAGCACCGGTTTCCGCGCTCCGACGCCCGGTCAGTCCAACGCCTTCAACGTGTCGACCGAGTTCGACCTGGTGCTGATGGATCTGGTCAACAACGGCACGATCCCGTCGTCTTCGCGGGTCGCCCAGCTGCGCGGCGGTGAGCCGCTGACCGCTGAGGAGTCGACCAACTTCGCGCTCGGCGTGGTGTTCGAGAACGGCCCCTTCACTCTCACCGCCGACTATTTCCAGATCGATCTCGAAGACCGGCTGGCGGTGACGCAGCTGTTCTCGCTGACCCAGAACGAGGTCGACGACCTCATCGCCGAGGGCATCACCAGCGCCGGCAACCTGCAGAACTTCCGCTTCTTCACCAACGACTTCGACACCGAGACTTCGGGTATCGACCTCGTCGCGACCTACGTCCCGGAAGCGTTGGGCGGCAACACCACGTTCAGCTTCCTGTTCAACCTCACCGAGACCGAGGTGACCAAGTTCAATCCGGACACGCTGGACGCCACCCGCATCCGTGAGCTGCAGGAGTCTCTGCCGGAGACGCGCTGGAATCTGACCGCCAATCACAGGCTCGAGAATGGCCTGCGTCTGCTCGGTCGCTTGAGCTACTACGACGACTGGTTCGACTCCGAAGACGGCCAGGTCTACGGCGGCGAGTACCTCGTCGACTTGGAAGCGGCCTACTCGTTCACCGAAGCTTTCACGCTCACCCTCGGTGGCCAGAACGTGACCGACACCTTCCCGTCGGAAAACCCGGGAGCCCGCTCCGGCGTCGGCAACCTCTATAGCCAGTTCTCGCCGTTCGGCTTCAACGGTGCGTTCTGGTACGCCCGCCTGAGCTACAAGTTCGACACCTCCTGGGGCAACTGATCCCCGACGTGTAGGGCTTTCGTGGTCGCTGCCCGAGGGCGGCACGAGTGTCAGCAACGGATAAGAGCCAAGGCTCCTCGATGATTCGAGGAGCCTTTGGCGTTTTGGGGCCTGAGCTTCCAGCGAAGGATCAGGCCAGCGTCACCGTCTAACCGGCAAGCGCGAGGACTCGGTCTCCGAGCTCGCATCATCCGGTTCTCGAAGGAGGTGGCGCGTGCAACGAATGCTGGTCTGGGTAGGTTCGCTCCTGGGGGGATTGCTGGCGCTGGCGGCGGAGGGTAGCGGGGTCGAAGTGCTGCCGCTGTGGGTCGACGACAGTCACGCCGCTGCGGTGTGGCACGAGACGAGCTTTCCGACCCAGGCCGAGTTTCCGCTCGCCCTGACCGCCGAGAGCCGGTTCCTGATCGTCGTCGTGTCACGAGATACGTTCGACGATTGGTCGCATGCGGCGTTCGAGCTCAAGAACCTGGTGGTCGAAGCGCGGGGAGAAGCCGAGCAGCTGCAGGTGGCGCTGCAAGGCAGCGCCGCGACTCTCGAGCGTCTGGTCGCGCACGGCTTGGCGCGCTATATCGACGCCTACGTCATTCAGGACGACGGCTCCCGCCAGCTCTCCGGGGCGCGGCTCGCATCGCCCGAGGACGATCCGACGGCGCGGCTGTGGTGGCGCGTCGCGGCTCCGAGCTCCGAGGTTCTCGCAACCCTGCTACAGGCGTCAGCTCAGGGGATCGAGCTGGTCGTGCTCGAAGACTCCATCGTCACCGCAGAGCAGCGCGGTCTGCTGGCGGCCCTTCAGCAGACCCGGGCGGTCGAGATGCTGCCGCAGCCCGGCGTCAGCGGAATCTCGCAGGACCGGGTGCGCTTCTTTGCCGAGGCCGCTTCCGGGCGTCGCTACCTGGCGATCCAGGCAGAGGTTGGTGCGCCGCAGCGTCTCTCGATGACCCACGGTGAGCGCCTGGAGGCGCGGTGCGTCTATCCCCGGTCCGCAACGTTCGACTTTGTGAGCACTGAGCGCTCGAGCGAGCTTTCGCTGTCCGGCGAGCATCCCTGGTATCTGATCGAGCTATCGCCTCGGGGTGTCGAGCCGTCACACGGCGAGGTGATCGTCGAGGGCAGCGAGATCATTGATCCCTACGAGATCGTGGTGAAGAACCAGGTCTTCCAAAGTCGTGAGCGAGAGAAGGTCGCCAATCTGGTTGTCGATGAGACCGTCACCACGCTGACCCAACGGGCCAGGTCGCGGCCGTTCACGCGTGATTACCGGGTGATCCAAAGGACGGGGCAGCCGACGGATTTCATTTGGACCGGGCTCGCGGTCAACGGCGTGCCGTTTCCCAAGAACAAGCTCAGGCAAGGGTTCATTCTGGATTCGGACCAGGTGCTGGTCGATCCGCTCGCTATCGAGCTCGACCGAACCTATGAGTACACGTACCTCGGAAGCGAGCTGATCGATGGTCACGCGACCCACAAGATCGGTTTCGAGCCCAGTCGAGACGGGGCGTTGGCCAGCGGAACGGTGTGGATCGACCAGCGGACCCACGCGCATCGCAAGCTGTCGATCGCCGAGAACGGCACGCTGGAGCCGGTGGTCAGTCGCGAGTACACGGTGACCTACGGCTGGGTCGAGCAGGACGGCGAGCGCTACTGGACCTGGTCACGCAACGAGGGCTCGGCGGTGCTGAGCTATCTCGGCTTCCATCAGCCGGTCGGCGTGGTGATCGAGCGCAGCGGACATGAGTTCAACTCCGATTCGGCGGACGAGGAGCTCGCGGTCGCTCATGCGTCGGACGCCAAGATCATGCGCGAGACGCCGGAGGGGCTGCGCTGGCTGACGCGACGGAAGGTCAAGCGAGCCAAGGGCGAGAGCACCCGCCATCTCGATGTCGATCGCGAGAGCGAGATACAGACTGGAGCCTACGAACGCGTGCTTTCAGACCGCAACCACATCTCGCAGAACCGTCGTCTGGGCTTCCTCTACGTCAATGACAAGAGCTTTGGGGACGAGAATCCCTTCACCGAGCTACAGTTCAGCTTCTTCGATCTCAGCGTGCTGGGCTCCAGGCTGCAGATGTTTCTCAATGTGCGGGACGACGCCTTGTTTTCTATCGCCTACCCGGGCGTGATCGGTAAGAACTGGGTGCTGAGTCTCGATATCGAACCGGCTTCTGAGCGATACGATCGGGTGCTCGGAAGCGGCTTCGATCAAGAGCTCGAATTCGAGCAAACCAGCGCCAGCCTGGCGCTGGCGATGCCCCTGAGCCCGGCCTTCGCTTCGTATCTGCGCATCCGCGAGGCCGACGTGACCTTCTCGGCTCTCGACGACACCTCGCCGCAGTTCGTGCTGCCGGCAGACCATACCGAGCGGAGCGTCAGGCTGGAGCTCAAGTACGATCAGAAAGGTTTTTCAGCCGACCTGCTGCTCGAGTACGGCGAGCGTGACGGTTGGCGACCCTGGGGTTTCGATACGAGCGCTCCTCTGCAGACGTCGTTCTTTCGGGGGATTCTGCGCGGGGGATTCTACTGGCAGCTCGCCCGCAACCAGGGCATGGGAGTCACCGCCGCCTATCTCGAGGGCGATTCCTTGGATCGCTTTTCTCGCATCCGCTTGGGATACGGTGGATTTCGGGTCGCCGGCTACAGTGGCCTGGTGCGTTTCGACCAGGGGTTCGGACTCAACTTCAACTACAGCGGCCACCTCATGAAGCGGATTCCCATCCAGCTGCGGCTCGACTACGCCACCTTTCAGTCCGATCGAGATCGCGGCTCGAGCTCGGAATATGTGCTGGGGGCGGAGCTCGTGACGACCCTCCACGGCCCCTGGAAGACGGATCTCTTCCTGAGCCTCGGCCAGGGCATCGCCACCAGCATTGAAGATGCCGAGGATGAAGACACGCGTTTCATCGCCTTCCTTTCGAGGAGGTTCTGAGGTGCCGATCGGCTCAGGATCGAGGCGACTTCGGCCGCGCGGTTGGCGAGCCCAAGCCGCCTGTTGGCTAGTGAGCTGTGGGTGGATGCTCTGCCTCGGGGCCTGGGGCGCCCAAGCCAGCGATATGGACCGCGTCTCGGCCGCCGATCCGTCTGAAGACAGCAGGACCCGCTACTACCGGGACTGGCTGGCCAGCGTCGAGCATCTGATGCTGGACGTCGAATACGAGGCGTTCCTGCGGCTCGCGGGCGATGGCCAGCGCGAGCTGTTCCTGCGTCGCTTCTGGCAGGCTCGCTCTGATCAGCCCGAGGGCTGGCGCAACCGCGCTCGCGAGCGCTGGCGGCGTCACACCGAAGAGGCACGTCGCCAGTTCGGAGGACTCGAGTCGGACCGGGCACGAGCGATTCTGCTCGCCGGCAAGCCTGACCAGGTGATGGCACTACGAGGCTGTGCGGGCCGGGCGCGAGCGCTCGAGATCTGGTCCTTCAGTCCGTGGCAGCTCGAGACCCCGGAAGACGCGGCTGCCGGCTTTAGGCTGCTGTTCTTCCTCGACGAAGAAGCGTCGCCCCCGGCCTTTCGGCAGTGGTCGCCCGAAGACGGGCTTGGAATCCTGCTGCGTGGGGCTCCGCGCCCAGCTGTCGAGGACGAAGGAGCGGGGGAAGGAAGCGGCGGGGTCGGACGCATGTTGGCGACCCTGGGCGCCAAGAACTGTTTCGACTTCGATCCGCAGCAGGCTCTGATCGTCGAGTCCGCGTTGCGGCACGCGCTCGGCCCGGCGGCTCTGTTCCACCGCATTCGTCCGCCGATTCCGGACCCTGCCTGGCTCGACGAGCTGGCGGCCGATATCGAGGGCGGAGCGATACCGGCGCTCGATGGCAGTCTTCAGTTGGAGCTCCAGGGGAATTTGAACGGTCGTGCGGTGGTCAAGGGGGAAGTAATGATTCCGGCCGATCGGATTGCGCGCTCCCCCGGTGATCACCTGTTCGATCGCCTGGTGGTCGCCGGCGACGTATGGTCGAAGGGCCTGTTGGTCGACGACTTCAGGATAGAGCATCATCTGGCCGGCAACCGCCCGCAGAGCGGGGCTGTAGGCCTGGAGCTCTACCGCGTGCTGGCGCCGGGAAACTACACGTTCAGCGTGCGGGTGGAAGACGCGGAGGGTTTCGGGATCGCGCGTGCCGTTCGGGAGCTTGTGATTCCGGAGCTCGCTACGGGCGGTGATGGCCGAGAGCGTGCGGATGTCGGCAGGGTCGAGGCAGGAGGCGAGCTCGCTCGGCTGACGGCTCGCAGCGTGGCGGTGCAGACGGCGTTTCCCAGCATCGAGCTGCTGCTGTCGGCGGGCAGCGAGCTCGGCGGCCCGGTGGTCGGTCGCACCGACTTGCGGGCGGTGACGACCGGTGGGGTGGCGGCGGTCGAGCTGCTTCTCGATTCCGAGGTCGTGGCTAGGATCGAGCAGCCGCCGTTTGCCACCAGGGTCGACTTCGGGCGTCTGCCGCGTCGACGTAGTTTGGCGGCTGTCGCCTGGGATGACTCGGGTCGCGAAGTGGCGCGGGACGAGCTGGTCGTCAACGGCGGCCCCCATCGATTCGCGGTGCGCTTGGTCGAGCCGGTTGCAAGCGCCGGCGGGCCTGCGGCGGGGTGGCGGGCGCGCGCCGTGGTCGAAGTCCCGGACCTGCGGAAGCTCGAGCGGGTCGAGCTGTTCCTCGACGAGACGCTGCTGGCGACGTTGCATCAGCCGCCGTTCCTGCATCCGCTGCCGGCTGTCGAGCGCCGCGATGCGACCTTTGTCCGTGCCGTCGCCACCCTCGACAACGGCGATGTGAGGGAAGATCTGGTGCTCTTGACGGCTGCTGGTGAGGTCGACGAGATCGATGTGCGCGCTGTGGAGCTCTACACCTCGGTAGTGGACCCCAACGACCGTTTCATCACCGGTTTGCGACCCAGCGCGTTCGAGGTCTTCGAAGACGGGCGAGCTCAAGAGCTCACCCGTTTCTCCGCGGTCGATCGTCTGCCGATACACGTCGCCCTGCTGCTCGACGTGTCGGGATCTATGGCGGAGCGTCTGGAGATCGCCACGGCCAGCGCCCTGCGTTTCTTCGAGACCGTGCTGGATCCCGCCCGCGATCGCGCGGCGCTGTTGACCTTCAACCACGCGGTGCGTCTTCGGGTGCCGTTCACCAACGATATCGAGCGCCTGCGCTACGGCGTCCTCGATCTGGCGGCGTGGCAGGCGACGCGACTCTACGACGGGGTGATCCACGCCAGTCACTATTTTGGCGGTATCGAAGGCAAGCGCGCTCTGGTGCTGCTTTCAGACGGTGAGGATATGGGCAGCAGGTTCTTGTTCAAACAAGTGCTGGAGACCGCGTTGCGAGCGGGCGTAGCGGTCTATCCGATCGCGGTCGACTTGGTCGATCCGCTGACCCGTCGGCGCCTTCGCCAGCTGGCGAAGGAGACCGGCGGTAGCTTCTTCTCGGTGGACCGCGTCGCACAGCTCGACGAGATCTACCGTCGGCTCGAGGCCGAGCTGCGGTCGCAGTATCTCCTGGTCTACCAGGCAGCGGAACGCCGCAGCGATCGGTTTCGGACGGTCGAGGTGCGGGTTGCCGGAGACCTCGAGGCGCGCACGATCCGCGGCTACTTTCCCTGAAGCGATCAGCGCTCGGCTGGGAAGCGACCGTGGACCAGCAGCTCCTCCGGCTCGGCGCGCGACGGTAGCTCGTGGGTCGCTGACTCCGGATTGAATCTGGCGTTGCAAAAGCGTTCGGATGGACCGGGGTTCGCCTGCACCCGATGGATCCACTGAGTCGACGGCGGTACCCTCCACCCAGCGACCGATCGCCGGTAGGTGGCGATCGGGAAGGCTGGTGTCTGGCGGTGATGAGCTGTCCACCGAGCGAGCATCACGTCGAGCTGGCCGGGGTGGAGTCCGGGGACCTGCTCCGCAAGCTCGCGAGCGGACGGCGCGTCTGTCTCGACCACCGCGATCTCGAGCGCTCCGCTCCGGGTGGTGACCGTCTCAGCGGGCCAGGGCTTCTGGTGAGCTCTCGGGTGCAGCGGTGGAACCCGGCGCAGCAGCGCACCCAGGGCGCAGGGCAGCAATCCTCTCAATCGCTGGGCCAGCCTCCGGCAGGCGACCCAGGCTCGGACGTTCATGCCGCGCCTCGGTCGCGCCACAGGCGGACCGCCGCAAAGAAGCGGTGAAACGCCCCGAAGCTCTTCAGATCGATCGTGATGTTGTCGAGGTCCTCTTCGAGGGCCATGATCTTGGTGATGTGGTCGATCCGGTCGCCGACGCGCTCATAGGAGAAGACGAAATCCCTGGGCCGATCGCCAAGGCGTCCCGGCCAGATCACGATCAGCTCCTCACCGACCTTGCGTACCTGAAGCGAGCGGAACACCACCGCGCCGCGCTGCAGCTCGGCGTTGGTCAGCAGGTCGAGGTAGCGCTGTTCATGAGCCGGGTCGATGCGCTGGGCGATCTGATCCTTGAACGCGAGCACCTGATCGAGCAAGGCTTGGCGGGTCGCACCGCGCGGCAGGAATTCGATGCGATCGAGGTGGACGGCCAGGGCCGGGCGCCCCTGGCGCCGCTCGGCATGCAGCGTGACTCGACTGGTGGCAGCGCCTGCGCCGACATGGGCTGCAACACCTGCGTCGATCTCTTCGGCCTGGAAGCGCTCCCGGAAGCTGATCTGGCCGTTCGACGTCTCCACCGAGAAGCTCAGCTGGGCCTCGACGTCATTCAGGTCGAAGTAGCTCGGCAGCAAGGCCTCGTCCTCTTGGCTGGCGAGCAGCCTCAGGTTGGAATCGTAGGCGCGGCTGAGACTCTGGACAAAGCCATCCAGGGCTTCGAAGCCCAGGCTGTCGCTCGGCCTCCAGGGAGATCGATGCTCGATGAGCTCGTTGCGGAGCCAGCGTCGCACGATGACCGCGAGATCATGAAACGGCCGGTAGCTGACGGTGTCGCTGAACGGGTCTTTGGGAAAGGTGTAGATCGTCACCTTGGGGTCTTTGTCTGGCGTCACTACGAAGAGGCTGTCGCGCTTCCCTTTCTCGCCGCGTTTTCCCATGCCTTGAACCCGCACCACTAGAAAGCGACCGCGGGTGAGCCGGAAGAACACCATCAGCTCGTGCTCGAGGCGGTTGGCGAGGCGACGGATTCTTCGGGTTAGCCGACTGTGTTTTGAGCGTAGGTCCCGCGTCGTCGCTTCGTCGATGATCCACCAGCCGTCGGGATCTCGAAGACTGTCGACGAGGAGGCTCAGGAGCTGCTCTTCCTCGCGTCGAGAGAGCAGGAAGGCGGGTTCGACGAGCTCTAGGACTGGGCTCCCCGTTGGCGGTATCGGCGGCTCGGGAACCGCGACGAGGCTGAAACCCAGGCGATGAGATAGCGTGGACTGACGCCTGCGGCGGGTGAACCGTACCCGCTTCTTGTCCATGATGATCGCCGAGTCGATCGTGAAGGCGGCTCGCGGGAGGGCATAGACGAGCTCCTGCCCGGGAGCGATGGGCCGAGCCAGTGGGCCGGCGCGATCGAGGCGCTGTTGAGCAGCCAGCACCGATCGCGTCGCTTGCTCGACGAACGCCTCCAGGGTCAGCTCCGGAAGCTCTGCGGCCTGATCGGTCACGGATCCGCTGCTGGGATCGGTGGTAAAGCGGTCGAGAGTCGCATGGCCAGCGACCAATCTTTTATCGCCAGGGCGATCGTGTTCAGCGAAGCACCGAGATCGGCTGTCATCTTGGCTTCGTCGCTCGCAGGACTCTTGTTGGCGGCTAGCACCAGGAACGGCTGTTGCGATTGAAAGGGTGCTGCAGGGTCGAAGCGGATGCTTTTGGCATCTTTGGTGGTACTTTCGATCAGCGGTGCCACGAGCAGCTCGCGCCACTTGTTGGGATCCTTGGTTCCGGTTTGCTGCGACGGCCACAGCACCAGGTAACGGTTCTTCAGAAGCTCTGAATCCTCCGCGGGACGCTCGAATCGCAGCACCTGGGCCAGGCCGCTGCGCAGCGTGTTCTCATACATCGCCCCCCTCAGGTTCTTGCCGCGATCTTCGGCTAGCTGACGCGTCGCCTCGAGCAGGCGGCTCCGGTCTTCGCCCAACACCAAGAAGCGCGGGGTCGGCACCGCCAGCTCGCCCTCTGGCGCCAACCCGGGGGGCGGTGGGGCGGCCACCAGATCGAACGCCACGGTGCTTTCGCCGTAGGCCTGTTTGTCCTCGGCGTTGGAGAACAGGATCAGGTTGAGCCCGGTTTCCTTCCGGTGTTGAAACCCTACCTTGAGCTCAGCCTTGAGGGTCGGGATGCTGAAGTACGCCGGGGCGATGCGCGGGTCCAGATTGTTGACGTAGTCCAGCGAGACGGAGTTGAGATGACTCTGGGCTTTGACCACCGCTTCTGAAACCTGCTCAAAGAAGGTGTTGATGCGCATCTCCTCAGAGTCAGGGCGGCGGGTCTTCTCGGTGTTGAACGTGGCGCCGCCAACTAGGCTTGCTGGCTGTAGCAAAGCATGCAGAGACTGCAACACTTCGCCCCGCTCGTCTTCATTTTTGTTCTCCCAGTTTTTGACCTCCTTCAGAACTAGGCCGGCCTGCGCCTCGAGAACCTTAGCCGCGACTCTCAGGTTCTCGAGATGGGCTGAATCCGGTGATTCTGCCAAATCCTTGATCAGGGTCGCGATATCTTGGGCGTTCCGGACGATGTCCGATGCCATCGGTGCCTAGGCCCCGCTTTCGGTCGTCAGGTTGTCGAGCGTCGAGTCGGCGGTGTCGCTATCCGTGGCGAGAGCGTCGTCGAGCGCACCGCTGCCTGAAGAGCCGAGCAGCTGGGTGAAAGCTTCTGCCAGTCCCTGGAAACGGGAGGCCTCGGGCAGCTCGAGCGGCGCTAGGACGTCGACTCGGCTGAGCAGCGTGTGCAGCACGTCGAGATCCGGTGGGACCGCGTGCAGCACCGTGCTGATGTTGGCCGCGGCGCGGTAGTCGTAGGCGCTACGTTTGACGTACGAAGCATTGACCGTCGCCGCCAGCACCGGCGTCTTGTAGCCGAGCTCGGCCGCCGCCTGAAACTCCGAGCCGCCGGCCATCTGCAGATCAGCACGTACCTGAACCGTCGTCTCGGTGAACTGGTACCTGGCAGGAGCGAGGCTCTTGAAGAAGGCGATGAACTGTTCGTTGGAGAGGTCTTGATCCGCCACCACCTGCTTCAGAACTTTGGCGAAACCGCTCAGGGTCTTGAGGTAGTCCTCATCGAGACGGGTCTGCGCCTCGGCAATATTGAGGGCGAGATCGCCTACCAGTTTGGCAACGCTCTGCAGGCTGTCGAAGTACTCTTGAACTTTGGGCTTGGCCACGCGTCGATCCCCTTTCATTCAGGCGGAGCGCCGGGTTTGCGCAGCTCAGGTGCCACGCTCCCCACCGTGATCCGCAATTTACTTTCAGAAAAATCAGCATGAGCGTACTTGCGCGCATACGCCAGATTGAGTGGCCGAGTCAAAAGCTGGAGCGCTTGCTCTCGACCCCGCGTGAGCTGAACGCTGACTTCGACGTCGGTTTGGCTCAGCACCCACCTCGAAGGTGCCATGAGGCGCTTTATGCTCTCGGGCACGAGCTCACCCAGCTGTTGTAGAGCTGCCCCGGCCACTGATAGCCGTCGCAAGTAGTCTTCGTCGAGACGCTGCTGCTGCGCCGGCAAGCCCTCGACGATGGAAGTCACGAGCTCGCTGAGCTCCAAGGCACGCGAAGACCTGCTTTCGTGCTCGGGCATAGCCCCGGCTCCAGTCCGTTAGACCTCTCAATACGAATCCATACGAGAATCGTCCTCAAACGATAACAGGAAACGATAACAGGTTGGCTCAACACTTCGCTTGGGCTCTGGTTTGATCCGGTGGAAACTTGTACAGTGCGCGCGTCTGTTGACTGCTTGCGAAGCGTAGTTCGGAGCGAGGAATCTGAAATGAAAATACTGAAGTTCGGTGGCTCTTCGTTGGCCACCGCCGAGCGCATTCGGAGCGTGACTCGAATCGTCGCTGCAGCCCGCAGCGAAGGGCCGCTGGCAGTGGTGGTGTCAGCGTTCGGAGGGGTTACCGACGCGTTGATTGCGGCCGCCGACACGGCATCGCGACGCGAAGCGCACTATCGGAAGGCGTGGGAGGCTCTGAGGGAACGCCACCTGACCGCCATCCGCGAGCTGGATCTAGGGCACGGCGCGCTTGCCGAGCGTCTCGGCAGCATGCTCGAAGACCTGCGTGACCTGCTTCACGGCGTTTACCTTCTGCGGGAGACCAGTCCCCGAACCCTCGACGGCATCTTGTCCTATGGCGAGCGCTTGTCCTCCGAGGTGGTGGCGGCCAGCTTGCGCGCTGCCGGGCTCGAGGGCCGTGCATGGGACGCTCGCCAGCTGATCGTCACTGACGACAGTTTCGGCAACGCGGTGGTCGATCTCGATGCCACCTACCCGAAGGTGCGCACCGCGCTGGATCGCGATGAGGTCGCGGTGATCACGGGCTTTGTCGCCGCAACGCCATCGGGCTGTACGACGACGCTCGGCCGCGGTGGCTCGGACTATACGGCAGCGCTGGTCGGCGCGGCGGTAGCGGCGGAGGCGGTCGAGCTGTGGACCGACGTCGATGGCGTGATGAGCGCTGATCCCCGGGCGGTTCCGGATGCGTTCCCCCTGCCAAGGCTGAGCTATGCCGAGCTCATGGAGCTGTCGCATTTCGGTGCCAAGGTGGTCTATCCGCCGAGTGTGCATCCGGCTCGCAGCCTGGGCATTCCGCTGGTGATCAAGAACACCTTCAACCCGGCGGCTCCAGGCACCCTGGTGACCGAGACGGCGCCAGCCGATGAACTGCCGATTCGCGGGATCTCGGCGATTCACCACGTCGCGCTGATGCGACTCGAGGGCGATGGCATGGTAGGGGTGCCCGGTATTGCCATGCGTCTATTCGGAGCCCTGGCTCGCAGCGGCGTGTCCGTCATCCTGATCAGTCAGAGCTCGTCGGAGCACTCGATCTGCTTTGCTGTTTCGCCGGAGGACGCGGCGCGCGCGCGGTCTGCTGTCGAAAAAGAGCTCGCCTTGGAGCGCCAGGCCGGCATGGTCGACGCCATGGTCGTCGAAGCAGAGCAGTCGGTGATTGCGGTGGTCGGCGAGCAGATGAGGCAGCGACCCGGTTTGGCCGCCAAGGTGTTCGGGGTCTTGGGGAAGCAAGAGATCAGTATTCGCGCGATCGCCCAGGGTTCGTCCGAGCTCAATATTTCGCTGGTCATCGACCAAAACGACAAGGTCAAGGCCCTGGCTGCGATCCACGATGCGTTCTTCGCTCCCCGAGAGCGCCGAATCGACGTGGCGCTGGTGGGTGTCGGCCACGTCGGGGGAGCACTACTCGAGCAGCTGAGCGAGGCATCCCAGCTAGACGATTCAGAAGCGCAGCAGATTCGCGTCGTCGCGCTGGCCAACAGCCGGCGACTGCTGATCGACGGTGCCGGCATCGACGGTGCCGGTATCGACCTCGATCAGTGGCGCCCCGATCTTGAGAAGGCGGAGGCGTTCGATCTCCAGCGCCTCGTCGAATTCCTGCGGCACGGTACCGGCGATCGCGTGCTGATCGACTGTACCGCCAGCGAAGCCTTGGGCGACTCGTTCGAGGCACTGCTGGCTTCTGGGGTCTCGGTGATTGCGGCCAACAAGCTACCGTTTGTCGGCAAGGCCGAGGGATTCGAGCGGCTGCGGGCTGCTGCGCGCGCTAGCGGTAGCGCCTTGTTGCACGAGGCAACGGTGGGCGCTGGCCTACCGGTGCTCTCTACCCTCGAGGATATGGTGCGCAGCGGCGACCGCGTCGTGCGTATCGAAGGGGTGCTCTCGGGTTCGGTGAATGCGATTCTCGAGTCCCTGGCTGACGGCGAGGCGTTCAGTCGGGCGGTCGCGGAGGCTCGTCGCCAAGGACTCACTGAGCCTCACCCCTGGCAAGACCTGAGCGGTGGCGACGTGGCGCGCAAACTCTGCATCCTGAGCCGGCTTTCCGGGCGCCCCGTGGAGATGGAGGACATCCACGTCGAGCCGGTGATTGCAGGAGATTGGAGCGAGCTGGAGCCGGAGGCATTCTTGCGTGAGCTCGAGCGGATCGATGCCGATCTGCAGCAGCAGAGCGATACGGCCAAGGCGGGCGGCAAGCGTCTACGCTACCTCGCCGCGCTCGATGAGCATGGAGCGCGAGTCGCTCTGACCGCGGTACCGGCGGACCATCCCGCCTATCATCTCGCGGGAGCCGACAACCTCGTGGCATTCACTACAGAACGCTATCGCACGGCGCCGCTGGTGCTGCGCGGGCCGGGAGCCGGCCCGGCGGTGACGGCAGCGGGGGTGTTCGCCAATCTGCTGCGTTTCGTCGACCGGCGAAGATACAAAAACTGAGAAGGAAGATTCGGTAAAGAGCATAGAAAAATATGAAGAGTAATTTAAGGAGGCACGCAGGTAGTGTTAGCTTCCGCGCCTACGCGAAACTGATCGGTTCTGTCTCGAGGCTCTGGCTGGCCGCGACACTGCCGAGACGAAGGAGATAGTGATGTTTCGAAGAGCTGTGGATTCGTTTGTAGGACTTCCCTTGTTGATTGCAGCAGCCTGTGCGTTGCTGTGCCTTGCGCCGGATGTCTCGGCGGACGGCTGGACCGCCAAGTGGTCCAATGGATTCAAGGTCGACTCTGAGGATGGCTCGTTCAAGCTCAAGTTCGGCGGCAGGATCATGGCGGACTACACTTTTGTCGATGCGGACGACTCGCTGGTCGATTTGACGGAAGGGGACGGTTTCGAATTTCGTCGCGCCCGTTTTTTCTTCTCGGGCACGATCTACGATCGAGTCTTTTTCAAAGCGAATTATGATTTCGCGGATGGCGACGCCGACTTCAAGGACGTCTACATCGGCCTCCACCTGAACAAGGCTGATCTCTTCTTTGGGCATTTCTTCGAGCCCTTCAGCCTAGAACAGCTGACCAGCTCCAAATACATCGCTTTTCTGGAGCGTTCACTGAACAATGCCTTCGTGCCGGAACGTAATTCCGGTGTTGCGCTTCAGGGCTACCGTGGTGACAAGTTGGACTGGGGCTTCGGAGTCTTCTACGACGCGGATGGGTTCGGCGTCAGTACAGACGAAGACAACATCAACGTCACCGGCCGCGTCTCGTTCCGCCCTCTGTATGAAGACGACGGCAAGCGGATGCTCCACGTCGGCCTGTCCGCAACTCAGAAAGACCGCGCCAGCAGCATTCGCTTCCGGGCTCGTCCCGAGGCTCACTTCTCGGATCGCTTCGTCGATACCGGCAGTTTTGCCGCGGACGATGCGTTCATCTACGGCCTGGAAGTGGCGGGCGTTCACAACGCCTTCTGGTTCGCTTCCGAGTACACCCAGGCTGACGTGAGCACTCCCGGTAGCGCCGATCCGAGCTTCGATGGTGGCTACGTGCAGTTCGGCTACTATCTGGGCGGCAAAGGCGATTACCGTCGCTTCAAGACCAAGACCGGTACCTTCGATCGGCAAAAACCCAAGGACTCGTGGGGCAAAGAGGGCGGCAAGGGTGCTTGGGAGATCGCCTTCCGTTACTCGACCATTGACCTGAACGATGGTGGGGTCACCGGCGGCGAGATGGACGACTGGACTCTGGGGCTCAACTGGTATCCCAACCCGGCGACTCGTCTGCTGATCAACTGGGTCCATGCCGATGTCGATCAGGTGGGCGAGGCCGATTTCTTCCTCGTCCGCTGGCAGGTGGACTTCTAGCTCTCGACCGGCTAGAGGGCTAGCTCTCGACCGGCGGCAGAATCTCTGCGGACCACTCGAGGTTACGTTCGGCCGCCAGTCGACTGAGCGTCTCGGTAGCTTCAATAGCGGTCGGCCTTCGGGCAGGATCCGTCGACAGCAGCTCGAGAACTAGCTGCTCGAGCTGCTGGGAGACGTCGAGATAGTCGCTGATCGGTTTGATCTGACCCTGCAGCGTGTTCTGAATTGTCTCGCGCAGGGTGTTACCTGTGAGCGGGTGCACGCCGGTCAGGCTCTCGTAGATTGTGGCTCCCAGGCCGAAGAGGTCGCCGGGTTTGGAGTAAGGGCGAGTGTTCATCACTTCCGGTGGAACGTAGCCAGGCGTGCCGGAGATCTCCCCGGAGTCGACCGCCAGGGCCGAGACCACCGATGCGAGGCCAAAGTCACTGACTTTGATCGCCCCATCGCGCCCGAGCAGAACGTTGCCGGGCTTGACGTCTCGGTGGATGATCTCGCGCTCGTGGGCCATCGTCAGCCCCTTGGCGACGGCTGCGGACATGGGGATGACCATATCCTCGGGCATCGGACCGCAGGCTCTCAGGTAGTCCCGCAAGCTGAGGCCGTCGACCAGCTCCATGGCGATAAACGCCGAGCGCTCGACCCCTCCCATATCGTAGACGGCGATGATGTTCGGATGGCTGAAGCGGGCAATCGTGATGGCCTCGTTGCGTAGCTGATCGAGCAGCTCCTGGCGCTGCTCTTTGGAGCTCGAAGCGTCGAGGCGAATCGTCTTGAGTGCGACCTGGCGTTCGAGACGCGGGTCCCGGCCGCGGTAGACCGTGCCCATCGAGCCTTGCCCGATGACGTCCAAGACTTCGTAGCGGCCGAGTCGCGGTTGGTCGTCGCTCTCGCTCGCAGACTCCGGCTCGCCGAACGATGGCGTGGTCCTTTGACGCCACGAAAGCAGCTTGGCCACCCTCAAAACCAGTTCGGCAGGCTCGAAGGGCTTGACCATGTAGTCGTCGGCACCTTCGACCAATCCGCGCGCTCGGTACTCGCGGCCCCCCATCCCGGAAAGAAAGAGGATCGGTAGAGCGGAAGTTGCAGGGTCTCCGCGCAGCTCGCCCAGAATCTCGAAACCCGATTTGGGCATGTTGACGTCGAGCACGATCGCGTCGATACCCGGCTGGGTCGCTAGCGCGTGAACCGCGGTGGCATCGTCGGTAGCGACTACGGTGTGCCCAGCTTCTTGGAGCACGAGAGTCACGAGGTCGAGCACCTGAGGATCGTCGTCGCTGACGAGCAGTTTCGCCAAAAGGGATCTTTCGCGGTTTTGAGGGAGCGGAGCTGGGAGAGACGGTGTGATGCTGGATGTCGTAGACCAGAGCAATTTTAGCTGATTCTTTGACGCTTTTTCCTCGCGAGCGGAGAATTCCGACCGGACGGTTGAGAGAATCTATCGACTCTGGGCGATCCGAGAGTTTCTGTGAGCTGCGCTGGAGCCTCGCGAGATTTCAGATCAGGGTTCCCTTTTGGGCAGGTGTCTTGGCTTTGAGGTAAAGAATGCATAGTCTTAGCTCTACCCCTTATGAAAGCGATCGGCTTGTAAGGGAATTGCTGAAAGCATGAGCTCGACGGGACCGGGCTCGACCCAGGAGAGTTCGAATAGGCTCTCCGCTTCTGTGCATAGCAAACAAGCATCTTGCGCGCGGACCACAGCATGAAGACCTCGGGAGTCTTGCGACCCCGGCGGCGGTTTGTCGCAACCTGGTTTTCAGGCAGTCGTTCGGGGTGGAGGGGCGATGTCGGGTAAGTCAATTCGCGTATTGCTGATGGCCGGTGAGCGACCTCTGAAGATGTTGCTCGAGCGAGATCTTCCCCAAAGCGTTTCGACAGTGGTCGCGATTCAGTCTGGCGCTGAGGCTGCCGAGCTGGTCAATCGGCAGCTCGACACCAGCCAGCTCGATTTCGAAGTGCCGGGCGTTGGTCGTATCGAAACCCGCCATCGCCAGCGTGGGGGAGCTGTATCGGATCTGGTGGTGTTGGAAAGTCAGGATTCGACCGGCTCGAGTGCGGGTTCAGAGGACGGCAGCGCTAGCGGCACCGGCTCCGATGATGCCGGAGTCGAAGCCGCCGCCTATCTGCACAGCGTCGACTCCGAGTTCTTGACCCGGCCGCTGAGGGCCTCGGATTTGAGCTTTGTTGCCGAGGAGGCCAGGGCTCGGCTCGAAAAGCAGCAGGATCTGCCCCCGCCAACGGTGCGCACCGCGTCCGGCCACCCGTTCGTGTTCCAAAGCCAGGCGATGATCGACCTGATGGCTATCGTAGACCGGGTCGCTGCTGGTTCGGCTTCGATCCTCATCCAGGGCGAGACCGGAACCGGCAAGACTCTGATCGCGCGCGAGATTCATGCCGCAAGCCCGCGCGCTGGCCAGCGGTTCGTGGCGATCAACTGCAGCGCGTTTCAGGAGCAGCTGCTCGAGAGTGAGATCTTCGGTCATGAGAAAGGGGCATTCACAGGGGCTGTGGCTGCCAAGCCGGGGCTCTTCGAGCTGGCGGACCGGGGTACGCTGTTTCTCGACGAGGTGGCGGACATGTCGCCGGCCATGCAGGCCAAGCTGCTGCAGATCCTCGACGACGGTGAGCTGCGCAGGGTAGGTGGCACCAAAACGCGGCGGGTGGACGTGCGGATCATTGCGGCCAGCAACAAGAATCTGAAGACCGAAGTGCGAGAGAAGCGCTTTCGCGAGGATCTGCTCTTCCGTCTCAACGTCATTCGTCTCAAGGTGCCGCGGCTGGCTGAGCGCCAAGAAGACATTCTGCCGCTCATCAACCATTTCCTCGAGCGTTTCCGGCTGCCGGGAGGCCCTCAGAAACGGATGTCGCCAGAGGCGGCGCAGATTCTGATGGCTTACTCCTGGCCCGGCAACGTACGGGAGCTAGCCAACACGGTCGAAGGCTTGATGCTGTTGGCGCCGGGAGACGTCATTCGCGCTCCGGACTTGCCTCCCAACTTGCGACCGGCGGCACCGCTGAAGCTCGACGATACCGAGTCTCCGCTGCCGCTTTCCGAGATCGAACGCCTGCACATCATCCGGGCTCTGCGCTTCACGGAGGGGAAAAAAGCGCCGGCAGCTCGGCTGCTCAAGATCGACGTAAAGACCCTGAGCAACAAGATCAAGAGCTACAGCATTGAGCTCTAGCCTAGATCGCATCTTAGAACAGTGTTCGTGAGGTGGCAGGCCGTGTTGACGGAGCGAGCAAGGGCGGAGATGTCTGAGCGTGTAGGGCAGGTGCCTGTTCGTAAACCTTGGTGGGTTAGTGCTTTACGCAGCCGCATAGCGATCCTGCGAGTTCCGCAGCCCGGCGCAGCCCGTCAACACGGCAGTCTATCGATCGCTTGTTGGATGCGATCTAACCTAGGAGAGGCTGCGGCGTAGGCGATCGAGCTCTCGGCGCTGCTTCTTTGAAGGTCTTCCCGCGCCCTTCTCTCTCAGTACGGGCTGTCGCCTCTGCAGCTTTTGGAGCTCATCGAGCTGCGGTCGTGGTGGGCTGAGGTCCTCGAACACCCGCGCTGCCTCGGCTTTGGGCAAAGTGCGATCTCTCAGTTCTTTGACGATGAGAATGCGGGTCCAGTCGCCGAATTTGATCTCCACCCGATCCTCGAGGGCCAGCCGCCGATGGGGTTTAGCCGTCGCTCCGTTGACCTGCACTCGGCTGAGAGTGCAGGCATGAGTCGCCTTCGAGCGAGTCTTGAAAACCCGTGCGACCTGGAGCCACTTGTCGAGGCGGACAACAGAATCCGACATCGCGCTCACCCGACCTCGGTTCCGATGCGCTGCAGCTCAGCCGCCAGCTCATCGCGTCCCAGCTGCTCGATCGGCAAGGCGCAGAAGCGTTCGATTCGACGCTGGATTTGCGCTGCCACGCGCCGGAAGGCGGCTTCATCCCCGCTCCTGGCAGGGTCGGGAGAGCCCCAGTGCACCTGGAGCGCCGGGCTCGATGGCAAAACCGGGCAGGTATCGCGAGCGTGATCACACACCGTGATGACGAGGTCTAGCTCGATCTTGGTCAGCGCATCCCAGGATTTGCTGCTGGCATCCGAGGCGTCGATGCCATAGGCGTCCTTCAGCACCTCTAATGCCATGGGATGAACCCTGCCGGTCGGTTCGGCACCGGCACTGAAGGTCTCGACGCGCGGATCCGCTGCGCGGAGCAGATATTCGCCCAGGATGCTGCGGGCGGAGTTACCGGTACAGAGGAAGAGAACTTTGAGCTTTTTGGAATCCATCGTCAACCTATTTGCTGGGTCGAAAATCCGGATCGCCAGAGGGTTACAATCGGCTTCATGAGCAGAGCCCGCAAGCGACTCTTCATTCTCATCGCAATCCTACCCCTGGTCGTGGTTCTCGCAGCCATCTTGTACCAGGCCGGGATGCGATTTTTCGAGGGTGTGGAGCGTGACTTCTGGAGCGCGCTGGAGTTCGCGTCTGAGACGGTGACCACCACCGGCTACGGCGCCGATGCCAATTGGCAGCATCCTGCCATGGTCATCTTCGTGATCACGCTGCAATTTATCGGCCTGGTGCTGTTTTACATGATTGTGCCGATGTACCTGATCCCGTTCTTTGAGGAACGCTTCGAAACCCGCCTGCCACGGCTGGCTCCGAAGCTGAAGGATCATGTCGTCATCTATCGCTTCGGGCCGCTGGTAGAGACCCTAACCGAGGAGCTCGTGCGTTCTGGCATGCCGATGATGATCATCGAGCACAACGAAAATCGAGTTCGCCGTCTGCTCGAGCGCAAGCTGCCGGTGATCTACGCCGAGACCGTGGGCTTGGGACTCGAGCGAGTGCACCTCGAGGCCGCGCGAGTCTTGATCGCCAATGGCAGCGACGAAGAAAACGCCGCAATGATTCTGGCGGCGCACCAGCATGAGTTCAACGGTGAGGTGCTCGCGCTGGTCGAAGAGCCTTACCATCGCAAACCGATCAGCTTGGCGGGAGCGACCGCCGTCTACACGCCAAGGCATGTGCTGGGTGCCGCCTTGGCGGCTCGCGCCAGTCTGCGGATCAGTCCGCGCGTCAGTGGCATTCAGCAGCTGGGTCGCAAGCTGCGGGTCGCCGAGATCCCGGTTGGCGCGGACAGCGAGCTCGCCGGCCAGACGCTGGCCGAGACTGAGATCGGAAGCCGCACCGGAGCGACGATCATCGGCCGGTGGAACCGAGGCCAGCTCGACACTGCTCCGTCGGGTGAATGGCGGCTCGAGCCGCGATCGATCATGGTCTCGGTCGGCAGCGAAGAGAGCCTGGGACGGCTGCAAGAGCTGGCTGCCGGCGAACAGGGGTCCGCCCGAGCTGACGGCTTGTTCATCATCGCCGGCTTCGGTGAAGTGGGACGCAAGGTTGGGCAGCTGCTGAAAGATGCGGGCGAGGAGGTAGTGGTGATCGACCGACACGATCATCCGGGAGTCGATGTCGAAGGCGATGTCTTGGAGCCAGGAGTGCTCGAGGCGGCTCAGCTCGCTGAGGCGCAGACCGTCGTCCTAGCGCTCGACAATGACTCCAGCACCCTGTTCGCCACGGTGATCGTGAAGGATCAAGCGCCTGATGTGACGGTCATCGCGCGCGTCAACAATGCTGAGAATGTCGAGCGTATCCACCATGCTGG
>JBCCEE010000082.1:0-23563 GCA_039030415.1 Acidobacteriota bacterium | reverse complement strand
GGACTGGAGAACTAGCCAAATGAGTGAGCCAAGCCTCAAACTGGGAACAGGGTGAAAGGAGGGGTAAACGGCGGGTCATAGCCGGCCGTGAGCGTGTCACCGGTAATAGTGAGGTTCTGCTGGTCGATCCATGCCAGCAGTTTCTGCTTGGCATCGCCGAATTCGCCGGGTTGCCACCTACCGCTGAAACGGTAGACGGCGAAACGACCGGCTTCCATCGTCTCGATCTCGATGCGTGCATCCTCGGCGGAAGGAGCTTCATCTCGCGTCATCTCTTGTGGGGCGATGAAGCTGATGCGATCGCCGTCGTCTCCCTCGGTCGTCAGCACCGGGGTGGTCATCGCGATTTTCTCGCCCGTGTCGTTGGCTCCGGTGATGTAGCCGAACAGCAGCATGAAGCCGTCGTCTTCGCGGCTGGTGTCGCGCAGCATCGGCGTTGAAGCCAGCAACATTTCAGGGTACTGCCGAATCTCGAACGGGCCGTCTTTCAGCTCGACCTGATATTCGGGAGATTCGTACCCCATACGACTGAACTTGAAGGTCGCGAGCAGGACGATGGGAACCAGGAATGCGAGGGCGAGCCGTGCGAATCTCATGATGAGATTGTATTCGACACGTCCAAACCCATGGATGGAGACTCATCCCAACGAGCGCTTCGAGGGAGCGGCGTGCAAAACATCAGAGTTGGCTCTCAGCGGCCCAGGATAGCCTGCTGGCCTGGGAGAGTCACAAATCAGATCGCCGTGCCAACGTCAATCCACCGGGAGCTGAATGAACTCCAGCCATGCCCCCTCGGGCGCCTGGATAGCGAACGCTGGCACCTGGCCGTAGGGCGCGATGTCGACGGTCGAGGGTCCGGAGACCGGCTCGACGCCGCGCGACTTCAGCAGCGCGAGGTAGGCGTCCAAGTCGGTGACCGGGAAGCGCATCAGCAGGTGGCCGAGGTGGGGCGGCACGGCGCGTTCTGCGAAGTCGTCTCCGGTGGCGCCGTCGAAGCTGAGGATCTCGATGGAGCCGAAGTTGTCGCCCTGAGGGCTCAGGATGGCGACTTTGCGCGGGATCTCGGTAGTGAGATTGTGAGGCAGACCGAGGACGTTGGGGCCGGCCGCTTTGCTCGCCCCCTCGTGCTCGAGGTAGGGCTTGAAGCCGAGCGTCTCGGTGTAGAAGGCGAAGCTGGTCTCGAAGTCGCGCACCACCTGGGTGGCGTTGAAGATGCGGCTCATCCGGCGCAGGTTGGGCCAGCCTTCGAGCGGCGGCTGGACGCGCTCGATCATCGCCAGCACCAGGCCGTCCGGCCCCAAAGCCAGCACTTCGCGCACCACGAACGGGCCGAAGCTGAACTCCACGGGCTCGCTGTAGGCTCGCCAGCCGTGTCGACGCAGGTCGGCGAGCCTGGCGTGGATGTCGAGCACCCGGACGTTGACGTCGAAGATGCCGCCGGTATCCCAGCTCTGGGCGCCGGGCCGGATCAGCTTGGGTGGAGATCCAGGAAAACGCACGAGGCGCAGGTAGCCCTCGGTGGTGCCGGGGTTGCGCAGCAGCGCTTCTTCGATCACCTGGTCCTCCGGCAGACGCCAGAAGCGGGCGACGCTAGCGTCCGCCCGGCCGCGATGCATCACCTCCCAGCCCGCCACCTCGGTGTAGAGGGTGATCGCGCCTTCGAGGTTCTGCACCGCGAAGGCGGTCTCCTTGAAACCGTCGACCAGCTCGGCAACGCCGGGCACGGAGCCTTCGCCTGCAGCTGAGCCGGCGGCCGCTACGGAGCTCTCGCCGGTCGCTGGCGAGGCCGCCAGCACCAGTCCGGCGACGCATCCCCAGAAACCGGTGAGGCGTTTCATTCCTCGCTCTTCAGCGTGCAGCCGGTTTGCAGGAAACGCAGGTTGATGCCGATGCGATTCGAGGACGGGTCGGCCCAGGCGTAGGCGATCGACTTTTCTTTGTCGCGCTCTCGGATCGCCAGCTCGAGCACCGGCACCGAATTCTCGCCGCTGTAGGTCGCCTGGAAGAGCTCCATCGAGTGCTGCCCCTCCTCGGCCCCCGGCGGCACGAATTCATAGCTGCCGCCCTGGTCGTGGATCTCGATCGGTCGCCACAGATCCCACTCCGGCTTCTCACCGGCGGCCTTCTGCGCTTCCGTCTGCTCCTTGGGCGCCGCCGCCCAGCATTCGAAGAAGCGCACGCGCTGGAGCTTGTGGGGAATGCCCGCTTTGTTGCCGTAGATCCAGTTGCCCTCGGAGTCGGTGGCGCGGTCCTGGATCCAGATCTGCTGGGCGTCGAGCCGCAGATCATCAGAGATGATCAGCGTCTTGCCGGAGCGCGACGACACCACCTGGCAGGCGTCCTTCTTGGTGAAGCCGATGAAGTGGTCGTCATCCGTACCGCGACCCTTGCGGTGCCAATAGACCTCGCACCCCGGATAGCTCTTGAGGTCGCCCGGCGTCAGGCCGGCGAGCTTGGAGGGATCGAGGTGGGCGTCGACCACCGCTTTCGCATCGGGCATGGCGTAGATGGTGAGCACGACCGCCTTTTCTTCGGCGTCGATGCTGAATGTGTAGATGCGCTGGCGGTAGATCTTGGCGGGATCACCGTCAGCGTACTGCTGAACGTAGAACACCGCGTCGCTGAGCTCGGGCCACTCGACCCGGGAGAAGATCGAGTGGATGCGACCGTGCGGATGCTCCACTGGCTCCTCGGCCGAAATCTGCTGCCGATGCTGCCAGTGGTTGTCGAACCGACCGGTGAACCACTCCAGCATCTGCTCGAGATCAGCCTCTAGGGACTCCTCGGCCGTCACCGGGAAGGCGCAGAATGTCATTAGCAGGACGGCACAGAGCGCCAGCAGCCTGGGTGGCGATGTCGGGGCGCACGGCGGTGTGCACGGCGGTGCGCCCGGGTTCCGTCGTCGAGGCCTGTCGGTTGCTCGTTGGCTGATGCCGCTCATGCCGTCGCCTTCTTTCGCACCCGCTGCATGGCTTCTTCAGGAGTTTCCATCGGAGCCCAGGCCAGCTGCTCTTGGGCTTGTGGTGCCGGCAGCCCCGTTTCTTCCTGGCTGCGCGCCAGAATGGTTTCGAGCTCGGGTCCAAGGTCGAAGTCTTTGACCTCTCCGCGCTCCTCGCGCATCTGTGCCCGCAGCTTCTCGGTGGCCTCGGCGTCGCCGACCACCACACCGTAGCCGGCGCGCGCCTTCTCGGCCGAC
Organism: Acidobacteriota bacterium; assembly: GCA_039030415.1. Classification (GTDB taxonomy): domain Bacteria; phylum Acidobacteriota; class Thermoanaerobaculia; order Multivoradales; family J023; genus JAAELT01. Next base: position 20,367 of record JBCCEE010000082.1, on the reverse strand, counting down.
ACCAGGCCCTTGGCGACGTCCGCCTCGACCTGCTCCATCGGCCGATCCAGCGGATCCTTCCAGCCGCCGCCGCCCGCGGTGCGGTAGACCAGCACGTCGCCAGGTTCGACGCGCACTTCGTCGCACTTCGAGGGCAGCCGTTCGCTGCTGCCGTCGGCGCGCTCGAGGATCTTCTCGGAGCGTCGACCCGGCTCGCCGCCGAGGATGCCCCAGGGGTAGGTCAGCCAGCGGTCGTCGTGGATCGAGACTTCGCCCGGCTCGAGGTAGCGGTAGCGTTTTTCGATGCCGTTGCCGCCGCGATGGAAGCCAGCGCCACCGGAGTCGGTGACGGTGGTGTAGCCGTCGATCTGCACCGGATAGTAGGCCTCGAGGTATTCGGTCGGGATGTTCTCGAACAGCGGCCACCAGCTGTGGCCGTCCATGCCGTCACCGATCGGGCGTCCTGGAATTCCGCCGTAAGAGATCTCCATCAGGTAGTAGAACTCGCCCCTGCGGTCCCAGCCCGAGTACAGCATGTAGGGGCTGGTGCCGTAGCCGGCGGCGGTGGTGTATTCGGGGCTCTTGCGCGCCAGGGCGCCGCCCAGCACGTCGAACAGCCGGGTCAGGGCGTGGGTGCGGCAGCCGAGGGCCGCCGGAAATTTGGGATGCAGCAGGCTGCCGTCCGGAATCACCACGTGCAGCAGCGGGTAGAAGCCGTCGTTGAACAAGATCTGGGGATCGAACACCATGATCAGGTAGACGCCGATGAACATCTTGAACATCTCTTCGTTGAGATAGAAGTTGATCGGGCCAATGGCCTGGGGATCGGTGCCGCTCCAGTCGAAGTAGGCGTGGTCGCCTTCCCGCCAGATGGTGAGCTTCATCTTGTAGGGGCCGTTGCCGAGGCCGTCGTCGTCCACCCAGTCTTCGAAAAACTGCGGCTCTTCCGGGATGTTCTGCAGCACCAGCTGTGACATGGCGCGGTAGGTGCGCTGCAGCATCGCTTCGCAGGCCGCGAGGTAGGTATCCTTGCCGAAGCGCTCGCACAGCTCGCGCACTCGCTTCTCAGCGGTGCGGCAGCCCGCGACGATGCCCATGATGTCGGCACGGCTCATCTCCGGCAGGCGGACGTTGTTGAGGATCAGCCGGAAGACGTCTTCCACCGGCTCGCCGCGACGGAAGATCTTGATCGGTGGGATCCGCAGGCCTTCACCGAAAATGGTCTTGGCGCCGGTGGGCAGCGAGCCCGGCAGCGGGCCGCCGGCGTCCATCTGGTGGCCGAACATGCTCGACCAGCCGACGATCTCGTCGTCGAAGAACAGCGGCACGCAGATCAAGAAGTCGTTGACGTGGGAGATTGCGCCGCCGCATTTGTACGGGTCGCTGGTCAGGATCACGTCGCCTTCTTCGATGACCTCGTCGTAGTCCTCCATCATCTGAGCGATGTAGGAGCCGAATTGGCCGACCACCATGCGCCCCTTGGGGTCGGTGATCATCGGGAATTCGTCGTGCTGCTCGCGGATCACCGGGCTCATGGCGGTGCGGAAGAGCACCGCGTCCATCTCGTGGCGGGCGTTGCGCAGCGCCCCCTCAATGATGTCGAGGGTGACCGGGTCGATCGGGATGTCGGGAATCTCAGCTATTTTGACGCCTCTCATCGCGCGCTCCTCAGGCCTTTTCTGCCGGGTTGATCAGGATGTTGCTGTAACGGTCGATGGTGGCGATGTAGCCGGCGAGCACGACGGTGGTCGAGTCGAACTCGGTGATCACCGCCGGCCCTGCGATGCGGTTGCCGGCACGCAGTTGCGCGCGGTCGTAAACCTTGGTGGGATGCCACTCGCCACGCGCATAGACCTCGTGCTCGGAGACCACGGCGCCGGAGGCGTCGGTGCCGGCGTCGTCGCTCGCGGCCGCCAGCTGCGGCTCCGGCACGCGTCCCACGGCCACCGCCCGCAGGTTGACAATTTCGCATGGCGAGTCGCCCATGCGGAAGCCGTAGAGCTGCTCGTGGGCGGCGTTGAAGCGCTCGGCGAGCAGCTCGACACCCTCTTCGGCCAGCGCTTCGAGGGTGACCGAAACCGGAATCTCGTAGCCCTGACGGTAGTAGCGCACGTCGGCGTCGAAAGAGATCTCGCGGCGGTCCTCGGCCTGGCCTTCGCGCTCGAGCCAGGCCGCCGCCTCCTTGCCGAGCTCGCGCAGAATACCGGCGACCTCGTCGCCCGAGGTCTGGTCGGTGGTGCGGATCAAAGTGCGGGCGAACTCCTCGCGGAAATCCGCCACCAGGTCGCCATTGGCGCACAGCAGGCCGGGGCCGGGTGGGACCAGCACCGGGAATGAGCCCATCAGTGCCGCGACGGCATTGGCGTGCAGCGGGCCGGCGCCACCGAAGGCGACCATCGCGAAGTCGCGCGGATCGTAGCCGCGCTGCACCGAGACCAGCCGCAGGGCGCCGGCCATGTTCTCGTTGACGATGTCGAGGATGCCCTGGGCTGCCTGGTGAACGTCGAGCTCGAGGGCGTCGCCGATCTGCTGTACGGCGGTCTTCGAAGCTTCTACGTCGAGCCGCATTTCGCCGCCTAGAAGCTCGGGCGGCAGGTGACCGACGACGACGTTGGCGTCGGTCACCGCCGGCGCGTCGCCACCCTTGCCGTAGCATGCCGGCCCGGGCACGGCACCCGCCGACTCGGGTCCGACGCGCAGCGCCTTGGTGATCTCCGGGACGTGGGCGATCGAGCCGCCGCCGGCGCCCACCGAGTGCACATTGACGCTCGGCACCTTGACCCGGAAGTGGCCGAGCTCGGTTTCGCGCGCCAGCGTCGGTTGACCGTGCTGACACAGCGCAACGTCGGTGGAGGTGCCGCCCATGTCGAAGGTCAGGATGTCCTCGAAGCCGGCGCGCTTGGCCACCGCCAGGGCACCGGCGACGCCGCCGGACGGTCCGGAGAGGATGCCGTAGACGGGTTTCTCACGCGTGATCTCGGTGCTCATCAGGCCGGCGTCGGAGCGCAGGATGTTGACCGCGCAGTCGATGCCCAGCTCGTGGAAGGCCGCCTCCAGGTTCTTGACGTAACCCGCTACTTTCGGCCGCACGTAGGAGTTCATGCAGGCGGTGAGGGTGCGCTCGTACTCGCGAAACTCGGGCAGCACGTCGGACGACAGGGTCACCGGGAAGTCGGGGTAGAGCTCCTCGATCAGGCGTCCGATCTCGCGCTCGTGGGCCGGGTTGGCGTAGGAGTTGATCAGCGACACGGTCAGCGATTCGACGCCGGAGTCCACCAGCTCGTGCACGATCGACTCGACCTGCTCGCGGTCGAGCTCGTGCACCACCTCGCCGTGGGCATCCATGCGCTCCGCCGCCTCGCGCGTATCCTCGAGCGCGGCCGGCGGGTCCGGCTTGATCATGATCATCCAGCCGGCCAGCGGCCCAGGCGTCTGCGAGCGCGCCAGGTGCAGGATCTGGCCGAAGCCCTGGGTGGTGATCAGGCCAACCCGGGCGCCCTTCGACTCGAGCACCGCGTTGGTCGCCACCGTCGTTCCGTGCATGACGTACGACAGCTCACCCGGGGCGACGCCGCTCTCGTCCAGAATCCGACGAACGCCGTTGAGCACCCCCTCGGAGGGATCAGCGGGCGTCGACGGAGTCTTGACTCGAAACAGTCGAGCGCTCTCGTCGTGGACCAACATCAAATCGGTGAACGTGCCACCGACATCTACACCGAGGCGATACCCCATGGTTGCTCCTTGGTCTGGTTTGTGGGAATCGGTCGAATCCTATCGCTCGAGCTGCTCCGAGGCAGCGAGCCAAATTGTTATAACTTTAGGACCTTTCGAGTGTAGCGATGGGTATCCGAGGGTGTCAAGAACGGGTCCTCTCGACAGTCCTGTGGGGGTACACTGCCATGCTGCCTGCTTGATCTTTGGTAGAATCTTAGGAGCGAGGAGCCAAGGGTGCAATACGACTTCGTCATCTACGATCAAGCAGACCGCCCGGTAGCGGTACTGGAAGCGAAGGCTCAGCAGGGGACGACAGCCCAATGGGCGAGCGCTTTTCGCCGTAACTTGCTCGCCCATCAGGCTCATCCTGAGACCGAATACTTCGGGATCATCACGCCAGCGGCCTTTTATCTCTGGCGGGGCCAAAATGATCCTCGGGATGTTCCGCCAGACTTCGAGCTCGACCTCAGCGACTATACCCGCAGCTTGCCGAAGGAAGCCCTGCGGGGAAATGCCTTCGAGTTTGTCGTTTCTTCGCTCCTGACTGATCTAGAAAGCACGCCAAGCGACCGGTGGCCCTCGCTAAGCAATAGTGGCTTTCTGGATGCGCTCAAGACGGGGCGCCTGTCGTACGAAGCGGCTGCGTGACCAGCAGGCTGGAAGGCCGGCAAGCCTGAAAGCCGCAGCGCTGCCGTCCGCCGCCTAGTCGGAGTAAGCCGCGTAACGGGCTCTGTGTCTCCCAGTTGAGGGAATCAAGTCGGCGCACCTGGCTTCAATAGCTCCTGAGCTGCCCGCAATCCCGACACCAAGGCTCCCTCCATGCCAGGTGCCACCAGCTCGGTGTGCTCTCCGGCGAAGTGGATTCGGCCAATGGGCTGGGCGATCAAAGGGGCCATGGCTCGCAGTTGGCCGGGGGCGAAGTGGGCGTAGGCGCCGCGGGCGTAGGTGCGGCCCCAGTGGACGGTGTGGGCGCCTTCGAAGGTGTCGGCATGTTCGGGAAAGCTGCGCCGCAGGTGATCGATCGTGCGGGCGCTGATCTCGGCCTCGCTGGCATTCTCGAGCGCCTCGACGCCGGTGCCGTTGACCCAGCCGACCAGCAGGCCGCGCGGGCCCTCGAAGCTCTTCGAAATGTCGAAAGTGCGCTCGAAGGGACTGTCGGTCCAGATGGCACTGGCACCCATTTCGTCGCGCCAGAAGCGGCTTCGGGTCTGGATGAAGGTCTTGCTGATCTGGGTGTAGGGCAATTCGCGGATGATGTTGGCTCGCGCTTCCGGCAGTCCCGGCATCTCGACGTCGCGCAGAGCGGTGAACGGTAGGGTGACGATTACCGCGTCGCCCTCGAGCTCGCTCGAGCGACTGTGCTGCTCGACGGCGAGGCGCACGCCGCCCGCGTGCTGCTCAATCCGGCGTACCGAGGTTCGGTACCGGACTTGCTGCCGCAGGCGCTCGGCCATCGCTTGCGGCAGGCGGTCGTTGCCGCCGGCGATGACGTAGGTGGCGGTCTCGTTCAGGCGCCGGGCGGTGTCGCGGATCACCGACAGGGCCGAGACGGTGCGCGTGCTGTTGTAGTTGAGCGGAATTTCGATCATGCGAATCGCCGCCGGGCTGGCGCCACGCTCCACCAGCAGGTCGTGCAGCGACATTGCGTCGTAGCGCGCCATGGCGTCGTCCAGTACCCGCGCCGGGTCGCCGATCTCCCTTGCCAGCGGCGTCACATAGAGACCGAGCAGCCCGAAGGGGGCCACCCTACGCTCGGCGTCGGTCAGCTCGAGTGGCCACAGCGAAGGGTCGCGCCGCAGCTCGGAGAGCCGGAAGCGTTGATCGCCGAGCACCACCAGCACATCGGAGCGCGGTCCACGACCGGCCAACGGCACCACCGACAGGCCGAGCTCGTGCACGAAGCCCATCAGCGTTCGGTAGCTGCCGCCGATGAGGTCGCCACCGGCCTCGGCGAAGAAGCCATCGGCGAAATCGTCGCGCAGGGTCTGGATGCGGCCGCCCGGCCGTCCCTGGGCTTCGACGATCACTACCTCGACGCCGGCACGATCGAGCTCCAAGCCTGCGGCCAAGCCAGCTAGGCCGGCGCCCACGATCACGATCCGCTTGGGTTGCGCGGTGGCGAAGGCTCGCTGGCCGAGCAGCCCGGTGGCCGCTAGCGAGCTCGCCGTCCACGATAGGCGCTGCAGGAACTGCCGTCGGTCGATACTGCGGTCAGAGCTGCTGTCTCGTCGTCCAGTCATCCCGTCTCCTCGTCGCGCTCGACGTATGATGGGCTCTTGCATTAAATTGTCTTAGATATAGTACAATAAATTGTAAGCGTTCACGACCAGCGTTTCGACCCGTGGCCCGACGTCGATTCGGCGTCCGCCGCCAACCCGACCAGGGAGACCCGAATGCGACATTCGTTCACCGCCCGCTCAGTTGTCTTCTTCGTCTTGCTCGCACTGGCTGCGATCGCGGCGACACCCGTTTCCGCCCTCGATCTCGACAAGCCCGAGGACAACGTCAAGGCGATGCGCAAGCTGCAATGCCACATGGAAGACGGCAAGCCAGCGATTTACTGGTGGAGTGGCACTACCTACAGCCGGGTGCCCGGTGAGAAGGACCGTCGACTCTTCATCTATGAAGGCATGAACATCCGGACCTGCAAGACGGTGGAAGATCCGGAGAAGGGCTACGGGTATCGCATGGTCTCCAAGGAGGTCCTGTTCTATCTCGATCCCGAGACCGGTGAGATCGTGCGCACCTGGAAGAATCCGTGGACCGGCGAAGCGCTGGAAGTGGTCCACATCGCCAACGATCCGGTCAACTCGCGCGCTCCGCTGCACGCCAACGGTCCCCGCGGTCCCTACAAATTCGACGCGACGATTCGCGACGGCCGCGGCTGGCTGGCCTTCGAGGTGCCGCTGTTCTACCCCAACCCTCTGGGTGGCGACTACCAGAAGTACATTGGCGGCACCTACCAGGCGATCGAGATGTTTGGCTGGTACTTCAGCGCTGACGATCTGCTGGACGATAGTGTCGGCGGTCTCGATGACGCCCACGTCAGCTGGAGCCGCGTCGCCCAATGGCTGCCCTGGATGCAGATGGGCAACCGCGCCGGCCAGGTGATCTACCACGGCGCCGGCAAGCGGGTGCGGAATTGGGAGGATCTACCCGAAGTCCTGCGCAACGAAGTCGCGGCCAACTATCCGGGCTTTGACAGCCCACCTCCGGTCGACGACAAGCGCCCCAACGAAACCAGCTGGACCTACTTCAAAAAGCTGGTCGACGCGAAAGCGGAAGCGGGCGAGGCGAAGAGCGGGCACTGAGCGTCCCGTTTTGTATTAGGTCAGATGGGGTTTGAGCCCCGATCACCATGGTGATTGCCGCGAGTGCTATCCTGCCTCACAGCAAGGAAGCGGCATGAGCGGCAATCCCTACAACTGGCAGAGCCACAATCCTTCGGTCCAGATCCCGCGCCAAGGCGTGGCCAAGGCGGCCGAGCTCATGCGCAGCAACGGTAGTGCTGTGGTCATGGGTGGTCGCGGCATGGGCAAGAGCGTTTTCCTACGCCAGCTTGCGGTCGAGCTAGAGCAGGACGAGGGGACTGAGGTCCTGCTCATTGAAGCACCGCCGGCTGACCTTACCGTCGAGGCCGGCCTGGGTTTTCTCGCCGAGCACCTCGGTGTCCCCACCAATCCTTATAGCTCTCGCCGACTGTTCGACGAGTATTTTGCTCGCGAAGGCGCTTCAGAGCGTCTCGTGCTGCTGTTCGACGAGTTCGATCGCTACGCAGAGAAAGGAGACGCTGTCCAGCCGCCTGGACGCGGGCTGTTCAATGATCTGGAAGCCGCGCGGCGGTCGTTGCCGGGGCTGTCGATCCTGGCCGCTGGTTCGGTGGGGGTCTTCATCGTTCGCGACGTGCTTGGCTCGAGCTTTCTAGCGCGAGCACTCTATCTACCGCTGACGCCGTTCCAGCGCGGCGAGATGGATGTCCTGGTGCGCCCATTTTCCGATCGAGGGCTACCGTCTGAAGCAACGCTCGATGCTCTGTTTCTAGCGAGCGGCGGCATCCCTGCGCTCTTGACCTACGGTTTGCAAGAGCTCTGGAAGCTCGAACGCGATGCGACACCGGATGATGTGACGGAGCTGTATGTGGCGTTCGAAGAGCAATACCGGGAATATCTGCGGGATCTGCTCAGTGCCCTGAGCGATACACGGCTCTCTGATGCGCCTCGCCGGATTTGGGAGCGTCTTCAGCAGATGCCTGGCCCCATCGCCCGCGCCGAGCTGGAATCGTCTTTGGGGCCGGGAGCCGGGGCTCTACAGCTTGGGCTGGATGATGCCCTTTACCTACTTCAGGTTACCGGTGCGATCAGCATCGAAGGTTCGATTCAGCGTGCTGATCCGATCATCGCTCGTCCCATCGCAAGCTTGCTCAACCTGTCTCGCGACCCGCGTCCCGCCGGGGATCTCACAACCCAGTTCCTAGACGACTTGACGTGGCTGCTTGCCCGCTTTCAACGTTCTAGCCTCGATTTCTTTCGCCCGTCCCGTGGCTCAGGTTCCGACGAAAGACGGCTTGTGCCGGAGTCGGTCTTTTCGGCACATCTGGCGCTCGGCTTCGAGCTCCTGGGCTGGCGAACGGAACGTGAAGCACAACGTGGCGCCGGCCGCACCGATATCTTGTTGCGGCGCAATGGAGATGTGGAATCGTTCATCGTAGAGCTGAAGATCTGGGGGAGGAACGACTGTCGTCAAGCTCAGCACCAGGTCGACGGCTATTGGACCGAGGACGTGGTTGCGGGTGCCGTCGTCCAGCTGACGGCTGCCGAGATAGCGGATTGGCCCGAACGCTACGTCGAAGACTGCTTGGGCTCTCCGGGCCTCGAAGTGGAAGCGCGGCCGATTGCAGCCCACTCGCCGGTTCGTGCTCGGTTCCATTGTAGATCGCAGACGGTAGATGGGATGTTCACCAGCGTTGAGCATTTCTTGCTCCGATTGCCGCGGCGCGCCTGACTCTCAGTCCCCAATCTCCTCGAAGATCGGCTCCGGCAGGGTGACGCGGCAGCTTTCGATCGGTTCGCCGCGCAAGAAGGCTTGGAAGAGGTCGCGGTAGTCGGGGGACATGAGCTCTCGGCTCTCGTGACCGGCGTTCTCGACTACGACGTGGACGGCGTTGGGGAAGCCATCGAGGATCTCATCGACGTTCTCGATCGGGGTGCGGACGTCGAGGGTGCCGCTGGTAAACATCACGGGCACGTCGCTGCTGAAGGGAGCGCGGAAGCTCTCGCCAAGCTCGGCGGGGACAAGGTCTGCGAGGGAATTCTTGCAGGCCTCAGGGTAGAAAGGTGCCATGATGGCGTCGCCCAGCAGGTAGCCAGGGTCGCGGGTCTCTATCGCGATACGGTGGCGCCGCGACTCCGAAGCGCCGGAGGCGCAGTCCATCATCAGGGTCATGGCGGGAATGCCAAGCTGGCGGTTCTCGCGCGCTGCTGAAGCCAGCTCGCTCCAGTCGCCCTGCTCGAGACGGTGAAGCGCGGCGGGTAGAGCGGCGATGAGCTGGGAGTTGCCGAGGGCGCGCGAAAGCTCGATCTGGAGATCGAGTGGGCCTAGCGTGATGGCCGGTTCGCCGTCGGCGCCCGGAACCGTGACCGGCGCCTCTTCGAGTCGGGTGAGCAGTCGGCGGATAGCTCCCTGGAGATCAGGCAGCGTCTCGGCGACGGCGGGGTCGCCGGCGAGCTGATGGTGGAGCGCTTCAAGGTGTCTTTGGACGGTACTCGGCAGTTTCCAGGTGTGATCGGGTCCCTCGACCTTGGAGAGCACCGCTCTCGCCACGGACTCTCCGTGGCGCCGCAGGTAGGCGAGTCCAAGGTGGGAGCCGTAGCTCGATCCGTAGAGCACGATTTGATTCACTCCCAGTGCCTGGCGGACAGCGTCGATATCGTCGGCGCTTTCGACGGTGTTGTAGGCTGAAAGGTCGACGCCTTGCGCTCGCCAGTCAGCGACCAACCGCAGCATCGCGTCGTCGAGGGCGATCAGGTAGTCATCGCGATCGAGCGCCCGATCGAGGGGCAGGTAAACCGGGGTCTCAGGCTCCATCAGGTTGGGAATGGTGAGACCGGTGCCGCGTTGGTCTAGCCCGATGACGTCGGCGTGCTCCAGCAGCCGGATCTGCGGGTGGGTGGCGATGTGGGCCGCATGCTCGACGCCGGAGCCACCGGGGCCTCCGATCAGGAAGAAGATCGGGGGGCCTGGATTAGGGTGGCTGGTGCGGTAGCGTACGAACGCGAGCTCGATCGTCGAGCTGCCAGGCCGGGTACGATTCTCCGGTACCTGCAGGCGCCCAAGCTCGCCCTGAATCGGCCGGCCGTCGAATGCGGTGCCGGTGTAGGGCTGCCATGGGATGCTGCGCCGAGAGAGTGTCTCTACCGCTTCGGTCGCCAAACTCTCAGTCGCCGTGCTGAGAAGGAGCACGATCGTGAATAGGAAGTTCGTCATCCCCAAGCAAGGGAATCCACTGCTTCGCGGGGAGTCGGGCCTGGCAGAAGTCAAGGGAGGCTGACCAAGGATGCTCGTCATCGAATCACCCTCTCGACCCGACGAAATGCTGCCCTCGAGTGCGGGCGAACAGCCAGGCTCCGGCGTAGACAATCGACGGTAGTCCGACCACGATCACCAGCAGATCACGCCATGGGACGACGAAGTCGAGAGTGAAGTTGACGGCACCGGCGAGGGCGGCAGCTGCCAGGAGTCCGGCCGGGACCGCCAGGCAGCAGCCCAGCAGGGCCAAGTATCCAGCGCGTGAGGCGAAGTGGCTGCGCAAGACGCGCGGCGCCGCTCCGAGGGTATGCAAAGCTCGTTCATCAGGGGCTGACTCGGCGGCGGAAAGGGCGGTGGCCGCGATGACGATCAGGATGCCGGTCAGGGCGCAGATGATCGTCACCGCGATAAAGAATTTGCGGAATTTGTTGCCGTAGAGCAGCTCCGCGTCGACCGAGGTGCGGGCGAACTGTGAGGCGAGGCGGCGGACGTGCTCGAGCAGCTCTGGCGTCACCGGTTTGGCGGTGCGCACCAGCCAGGGAATCAAGCTGGATCGAGGTGGTGGTCCGGTCTCCCACCCGTATCGGCCAAGCGCACCTGCGCCGATCAGGTACGCGGGTTCGCGCACCAGCTGGCCGGTCGTGAAGCTCTCGAAGACAGGACTCTCGACGGCATGGCCGCTGACCCACGAAGTGAGCTCGAGGGTCGTGAAGTCCTGCATCGGGTCGAGAGCCAGCAGGCGCCCTTGGCGCAGCGCGGCCTGTCCTCCGTCGGCGCCAAGCGCTCGGGCCAAGCGTTCGTCACCGACAGCGATCCAGCCTCCACGCCGCGGCGCTTCTTCTCCGTCCGGTCGCACCCGTACCGGTTCTCCATGGGTGTACACGGCCCTCAGGGGTGCTGTCACCAAGGTGGGGATCCGTTCGGCGATCGCACTCGCGGCCTCCTCGGCTCCTGGGCCTTCGATCAATAGCTGATCGCTGCGGTAGACGGTGGGAAAGGCTGCCATGGCATCTTCCAGGCTCGCCACCAGAGAGGCGAAGGTCACGCTCATCGCCATGCCAGCGAGCACAGCGGTCACGACCGCGCCATTGCGCTCACGGAAGCGACCGGCGTCGCGTACCGCCAGGCGCCAGGCCAAGGGCAGCGGAGCAGCCCGCCGGGCCGACCATTCGAGCAGCCAGGGGGCGCAGGCGCCGAATCCGATGATGCCGAAAATCGGTCCGAGCACTACGCCGAGGGCGCGCAGCAAGGTGTGCTCATGGGAGGCCAAGACCAGCAGGACGAGGCCGGCTGTCACCATAGCGAGACCGACTCTCAGCCACTTGTGCGATCGGTGGCGAGTCGGCCGGCGTCCGGAGAGCGCTTGGCGGATCGGCATGCGGGCGGCGCTTCGTGCGGGAAGCACCGCTGCGGCGACCGCAGCGACCACGCCGAGGAAGATCGCGGCTGCCGCCTGCAGCGGCAGGATCTCGAACGGCGCGCTGATGCGGTGGGTCCAGCCGTCGAGGTAGGGGTAGACGGTGGCGACGCCGAGGTATCCCAGGAGGGTCCCCGCGAGCCCGGCGAGTAGCGCTTGGATCGCCGCCGAGACCAGCAGCGCGGCTGTGATGCCGCCAGCCGTTGCGCCAGCCGAGCCGAGCAGCCCGATCTCGACCTGTCGGCGCCGCAGGCCGACGGCAAACGCCGCCGAGATGACCAGCGCCGCCTCGAACAGGCCGATGATGCCGAGCGCGAAGACCGCTCCGGTGATGGCATCGTCTCCCGCCGAGGCTTCGACTCGGGTCTGGACGGTATCGCCTGCTTCGCGAAGCGCCGAGGCGAGCTCCTCGGCTGCGTTGCCGGAAGACTGCGGGTCTACGGCCGGCAAGTCGGCCGGCAAGTCGACCAGCAGAGAGTGTCGGCCGGGGTGCTCGGCCCATGCCGGTACTCGGACCACCACCGGCAGGTCGAGCTCTTCGGGAGCCACCACGGTGCCGGTGATAGTGCGTGAAGCCCCGTACTGCAGGTTGACCGTCTCGCCGATCGTACGGTCGAGGTCTGCGAGCAGTACGGGCGATAGGGCGACTTCGCCCGCGTTGGTCGGCAGCTGACCCGCGGTCAGCTGGACCAGCCCCGCTGCCAGTCCGGGTGTGTCGTCGGGCGCGATCAAGGCCGCGGGCTCGAGAGCGAAAAGCCGTGCGCGCAGTCGGCGGCCAGAGACGCTGACCCGCTCGAGGCCTTCGAAGATAGGCTGTACGGTCGCACCTTCGGGCAGTGCGGCACGGATCCGCTCGACGTCTTCCCAGCGCCCACTGCTATCGACGCGTAAGTCGGCGCGCCCCATGGCTTGGGCAGCGCGCTGTTCCGGTCCCGGTTGGGTGATGCGCACCAGGCTGCTGCCGCCGACGATGGCGGCGACCGGCAGAGTGATCAGTAGCAGTACCAGCAGGGAGCGACTCCGATGCAGCCAGAGCTGGCGCCATTCCACTCGCACCAGCGCCCGCAAAGCGCCTGGGCTCAAAGTGGATCTCATGGCAAATTTTGCGTGGCGGCCGAAGTCGTCTCGTCGACGATTTTGCCGTCGCGCAGAAAGATCACGCGATCAGCCCATGCGGCATGAGCGGCATCGTGGGTGACCAGTACGACTGTGCGACCGCGAGCGCACTGGTCTTTGAGCAATCGCATGACCGTCTCGCCGGTCACCGAATCCAGTGCGCCGGTGGGCTCGTCCGCCAACAACAGGTGACGTGGACCGATGAAAGCACGCGCGATCGCCACGCGCTGCTGCTCGCCGCCGGACAGATTTTCGGGAAAGCGATGCGCCAGTCGCCCAAGGCCGACCTGCGCGAGCTCTCGATGAGCCCGAGCGCGGGCTTCGCCAAGTGGGCAACCGTCGAGCTCGAGAGGCAGGGCGACGTTCTCGAGCGCGGTCAAGCCAGGCAGCAGATTCAGATCCTGAAACACGAAGCCGACAACCCGGCGCCGCAGCGCGGCGAGCTCCGCCATGGAAAGCAGCGCCAGATTCAGCCCTTCGATGAATACCTCGCCCTCGGTAGGCTGGTCGAGAGCGCCGGCCAGGGAGAGCAGCGTCGATTTACCCGAGCCCGAGGGCCCCATCACGGCGACCAGCTCGCCAGGGAAGATGCTAAGGGTCACCGGCCCCAGAGCGCGTACGGCCTGGGCTCCCTCGCCGTGCACGCGCTGTGCGTCGACCAGTGAAAGCGTGGGGGCAGAAGGGCGAGCTGGAGCCGGCGAAGTTTCGATCGTCGCGATCTCGTGAGGTGTCATGCCGAGGCACCCTGCCAGCTCGCTTGGAGTCGCTGCTCGCATTGATCCAGCCAGCGGATCTCGGACTCGGCGCGCAGAATCATGGCGTCGAGCAGCAGCAGATCCGGCAGCTCGGAATTCGTTGGCGTGGCGATCTTGTGGCGAGTCAGCTCCTGAAGTCGCCGCATGGTCGCGCTGCGCTGGGTTTGGAGGACGCGCTGAATGTCAGGCTCGCCGGCGGCGATGGCCACCAGTACCTTGATCACCAATTCGTCGCGCGTCGAGCGATTGTCGACCGGTGTGTCGTACCAATCGGCCAGGGCTCGCTGTCCTTGATGGGTCAGCTGCCAGGCGCGGCGTTCCGGCGCGTCGCCATCATCCGCCTCGATCAGGCCGTCCCGTTCCAGCCGGGAGAGTGTGGTGTAAACCTGGCCGGCGTTGAGGCGCCAGGCACCGCCGGTGCTGGCTTCGAAGCTCGATTTCAAGCCATAGCCGTGATTCGGTTGCGAGGAGAGGAAGGCGAGGAAGCTGTTACGGATGATCATGATGTTGGTTCGGGAATGAAGTTCGAAGTCGCCGGGCATGGATACTCAGTAAGTACTTCAGTATGCATACTGAGTAAATAACTGTCAATTCAAAGTCGAGCCTGCTGGAGTGCAAGCGAGAGTGTTGAGCTTTATCGCGGAATTGAATAATCTATAATAGAGATTATCTTTAAAAGGAGTGTTTGCGATGCCTAGGCAGCGTGGCGTTGAGCAGCTTCTCGAGCATCTTCGGGACGTGATCGAAGATTCAGATGTGCCCAGACGCGAGATCGACCGCCGGCTCGGGCACAGCTCGGGCTATCTCGCCCAGCTCTTAGCCGGCACCCTCGATCTCAAGTACTGGCAGTTGATCGCCATCCTCGACGTCATCGACTTTCCTGCCAACGAGTTCTTCGCAGGCGCTTTTCCGCTGCCGAAGCCAAGCCTTTCGAGACCTGCGGACCCCGCCATGGCAGCAGCGCTAGCGATCGATCGTTCGATCGTCGGCGTCTACGGTTTCGGAGTCGATTCTGTGCGGGAGCTGCGGCTGCGGCTCGAGCGCGTCGAGAGGACGCTCTATGGCGACGAATCCGGCGGTCCCTAGATCGGCAGTCTCATTCCTTTAGCGCTCGGTCATAGAGCGCTTCTGGACTCAGATACTCGATCGTAGCTTCGAGGCCGAGTCGGAGCACAGAGCCGTCGAAAAGGCGATACTTCTCACCGGTCGTGAGCTCGTTGCCATTCAGGAAGGTGCCGTTGGTGGAGCCGTGGTCCGTAAAGGCCCAGCCTCCGGCGTCGCGCACGAAGTAGCCGTGGACCTTGGAGACGGATTCGACCGCGAGGGTGATGTCATTGCTGACGGAGCGGCCAATGGAGATCAGGTGGGCAAACGGGTTGCCCGGCCGCTTGGAGATGAACGCCAGCTTTCCCAGGTAACGCAGAATAGCGGTGCTCTTGATCGAAACCGTCATCAGCTGAATCCCGGAATCACCGATGTCGAGCGCTTCACCGCCCGCCGAACCGGCGCCACCGAACAGCACCATCAGAGCTGGAACCGGAAGCTCGGCGACGAACTGCTCGCGGGTTTGGAGCGCTGCCTTCTCTCGGATGAGGTCGAAAGCGACGAAGCCGTGCTCGTCAGCGTCTGAAGAATTCCATTGAGTGCTGTTCATGACGTCTTGGGATGCCTGATTTCCTGAAGATACCACGTTGATGTTGCGCCGGCAGGATCGCCCGGAGCCGAAGCTGCCGGCGCCTCGGTCGATGGCTGGGATCCGCTACAATTCGCTCCGTGCGAGTATCCAAGTCAACCCCAGTCTTTTGGTCCCTGCTCTTCCTCCTGATCGCGACGGCGGAGGTGCCTTTGTCGGCCGATGTTCCGACCGATATTCGGCCCCTCGAGCCGGCTTCGACCGGTGGTCTGGCAGCGCTCGATCGGGCGCTAGTAAGGCTTTCAACCCACCGTCGTTTGTTGATGATCGCGGCCCATCCAGACGACGAGAGCACCACGCTCTTGACCCTGGTGGCCCGCGGCATGGGCGGCGAGGCGGCATATTTGTCTTTGAGTCGTGGTGAAGGCGGCCAAAACTTGATCGGCTCGGAGCTCGGGCCGGACCTCGGCCTGCTGCGTTCGCGCGAGCTGGAGGCGGCGCGCCAGATCGATGGCGCACGTCAATTCTTTGGCCGCACCTATGACTTTGGATTTACGCGCTCGTCCGACGAGACGTTCGAGCGCTGGCCGAAAAAGGTGCAGCTCGAAGACACCATGCGGGTGGTGCGCCGCTTCAAGCCTCAGGTGCTGATGGCAGTCTTTCCGCCGACGGCAGCAGCCGGCCACGGTCAGCACCAGACGTCGGGATGGGTTGCGGAGCAAATACTCGAGCTGTCGGCCGATGCCGACGCCTTCCCTCAGCTCGATGCCGAAGGTTTGGCGCCTTGGAAGGTTTCGTCCTTCTACCGCTCGCAGTGGTGGAACCCCGAGGCAGAGGCGATGGAGCTGCAGTTGGGAGCCGTCGAGCCGTTCAGGGGCAAGTCGATCCTTCAGATCGCACTCGAAAGTCGATCCCAACATCGCTGTCAAGACATGGGCCTGCTACAGCCCCTGGGCGATGCCACGGGCCGTCTGTCCTGGGTGGAGGGGGCCGGGGGTACCGAGGCGAAGTCGCCGTTTGCTGGCGTCGACACCTCACTCGCTGCGATCGCTGACTTGGTGCCGGCAGGTGAGCTGCAGCGTCAAACCGCGATCCGCCTGCAGCGCGTCTCCGAGATCGCCACTGCAGCACGCAAGCGGCTCAATGCCAGCCAACTTGGCCAGGCCGCGGAACCGGTGCTCGAGATCGTACGCTTGCTGCAGGAGCTCGACGCCGATTTGGCCGCGGTGCCCGAGGCGCGAACTGCGCGGGAGCTGATCGCTGAAAAGCTCGAGATCGCCAATGAAGCGCTGGCCAACGCCGCGCAAATTCTCGCCGACGCAGTGACTGATCGCCAGACGGTGGTGGCAGGCGCCGCGGATGCTTCGACCTTCGAGGCGCGTTCGATCTTTTGGAACGCTGGCGAGCTGCCGGTCGAGTCACTGGATGTGACTCTGGAGAGCGCAGCCGGTTGGAACAGCACTGGCAGCCGGCCGGCTGAGCCGCTGCGTTCGCGCTTCGCTCCGCGCCCAACCGATGTGCGTTCGATTTCAATCGAAGTACCGCCGGAGAGCGAGCCGACCATCCCCTATTTTTCCCGGCAGCCACGGATCGGCGACCTCTACGACTGGAGCGAGGTGCCGGCGAAGCTTCGAGGCGAACCGTTTCAGCCACCGCCGGCCCATCTGCGTTTCGACTTCACCGTCCGCGGAGTGCCGGTATCGCTGCGACGCGAGGTCGTCTACCGCCTCGGCGATCAGGCGATCGGAGAAGTACGACGTCCGATCCGTGCGGTGCCCGCTCTGGAGATTGCAGCCGAGCCAAGGCTCATCGTTTGGCCGCTGGGTGCATCGCGAGCTGATGAGCGTCTGCAGGTGGTAGTGACATCCCATCTCGATCGCCCATTGACGGCGCGGATCGAAGTCTCGGTGCCAGAGGACTGGCCTGCGGTGGCGCCGGTCAGCGTCGACCTCAGCCCAGCGCGGCGGCAGCGCAGCGTCGAGCTGCCTCTGCGTTTACCGTCGGACCTCGGTGCTGGCCGAGCACTCGTCGAGCTGGCAGTAATCGACGATGCGGGTCGTCGCTACACCATGTCCTATCCCGTGATCGACTACGAGCACGTGCGACCCACGGCTCGGCCGCGCGCCGCACGAGTAGAGATCAGCGCCGTCGATATCCAGCTGCCCGAGTTGAACCGGCTGGGCTATTTGCGAGGCGCGTCAGACCGTATGCCGGAGCTGCTGGCGAGCATCGGCCTGCCAGTCGAAGTGCTCTCAGGCGCCGAGCTGGCGAATCGGGATCTCTCGGCGTTCGACGCCATCGTCGTCGGTAGTCGAGCCTACGAGGTCGACGCCGCGCTGGCGGCGGCCAACCCACGCCTGCTCGACTATGCGCGTGCCGGCGGACTCTTGATTGTGCAATATCAGCAGTATCAATTTGTCCGTGGCGGCCACGCGCCCTTCGAGCTCGAGATCCGGCGACCCCATGATCGCGTGACCGACGAGACCGCAAAGGTCCGGCTGCTGGCGCCCGCGCACCCTGCGCTCACCACTCCGAACCCGATCAGCGAAGCCGACTGGCAGGGCTGGGTGCAGGAGCGAGGGCTCTATTTCGCCGGCACCTGGGACGAGGCCTACCAGCCTTTGCTGGCCATGGCAGATCCAGGTGGCGAAGAGAAACGCGGTGCCCTGCTGGTTGCGCAGCTCGGTGAAGGTCACTATGTCTACACTGGGCTGGCTTTTTTCAGGCAGCTGCCGGCAGGTGTCGCTGGCGCCTATCGCCTGTTCGCCAATCTTCTGGCGCTAGGTGAAGCGGAGGACTGAATCATCATGAAGAATCCATCACGTCTTGCTGCCGTGCGTCGTTCACTCCTGCTCTGCCTGGGCTCGGCGCTGCTCATTGGCTGCAGCGACGGACGAACGCCACTGACGATCTACTCGCCGCACGGTCGGGATCTGCTGCAGCTCTTCGAAACTACCTTCGAGGCCGCCAATCCACAGATAGACGTCCGCTGTCTCGATATGGGCTCTCAGGAAGTCTACGAGCGGGTGCGCTCAGAAGCCGCCAATCCACAGTGTGATGTTTGGTTCGGGGGGCCGGCGACGATTCTCGGTCGCGGTGCTCGCGATGGCCTGCTCGAAGCCTTCCGCCCGACTTGGGCCGATGCCTTGCCAGCGACCAGCCAGCATCCACAAAACCTCTTCTTCGGCCTCTACCGCACGCCGCCGCTGCTGGTCTACAACGAGGATGTCCTGTCGGCCGACGATGCGCCGAAGGATTGGAACGATCTGCTCGACGAGCGTTGGCGCGACCAGGTGTTGATTCGTGATCCTGTGGCGAGCGGCACGATGCGGACCATTTTCGGCATGGTGCTGGCCAATTCGGTCGCCGAAACCGGCGATACGGCAAGCGGTTTCGACTGGCTGCGCCGGCTCGACGCACAGACCAAGGAGTATGTCCACAACCCGGCTCTGCTGCATCAGAAAATGGTGCGTCAGGAAGGCCTGGTGACCATGTGGGAGCTCACCGACATCTTGTTTCAACGTCTTCGGGGTGCCCCCCTGGGTTACCATTTTCCAGCCAGCGGCTCGCCGGTGATCGATGATTCGATCGGTCTCGTGAAGGGCTCACGGCAAGCCGATGCTGCTCGCGCCTTCATCGAGTGGGCGGGGAGTAAGGAGGCGGCGCTGTTGGCCGCTGAGAAGGCGTTCCGACTGCCGGCCCGTACCGATCTGTCGCCGGAGCAGCTGCCCGAGTGGGCGCAGCAAGCGTTGGCCGACCTGGTAACCGCAGACGTAGACTGGGATCTGATCGAGAGCGAGGGGGCAGAGTGGATGAATACCTGGGATCGCAAAGTGCGGGGGCGAGGAGCGCAGGAGTGAGCGCGACGGAGGGCGAAGGGGGCGCCGAAGCCGGGGCGAGTCACGAGCGCACCGCGTATCTCGAGCTGCAACATCTCGACAAGAGCTTTGGCGAGGTCGAGGTACTGCGTGACCTATCTCTAGAGCTCACTGAAGGCGAGATCCTCGCTCTGGTCGGGCTTTCCGGAAGCGGCAAAACGACGGCGCTACGCCTGCTCGCTGGCTTCGAGCGTCCGGATCGCGGAGAGATCCGGGTCGACGGTGAGGACGTCGTTGCCCTCGAGCCGGCGCAGCGTGGCTTCGGCATGGTCTTTCAGCACTATGCGCTGTTCCCTCATATGACCGTGTTCGAAAACGTCGCTTTCGGGCTTCGCGCCCAGGGAAAGACCGGAGCCCTGGCCGAGCGGGTGGCTGAAATGCTCGAGCTGGTCGATCTGCAGGAGTTCGGAGGCCGCAAAGTGAGCGAGATCTCGGGCGGCCAGCAGCAGCGGGTGGCGCTGGCCCGCGCCCTGGCACCGGAGCCGAGGGTGCTGCTGCTCGACGAGCCACTATCGAATCTCGATCCGGCACTGCGCGAGCGCACGCGTCGAGAGCTCAAGGCGGCGGTCAAGAAGGTCGGGATCACCACGGTCTTGGTGACCCACGAGCAAGAAGAGGCGTTCCACGTCGGGGATCGCGTCGCTGTCCTCAACGGCGGTCGTCTAGAGCAGGTGGGCACTGCTGCCGAGCTCTATCGAGCGCCCGCCAGTCGCTTTGTCGCGTCGTTCGTCGGCCGCTCCAGCATCCTGCGTGGTTTCGTCGACGAGGTGTCGGAGTCGTCGCCTCCCCCGATAGCAGGCAGCACGACGGAGCACGAAGCCTGGGTTGCTCTCGGGCAGATGCAAGATATTTCGGTGTGCTGGGCGGGGATCTCATCGCAGTCCCTCTCCGAAGGAGAGCGGGTCGAACTGGTCGTCAAGCCTGAATCGCTGCGGCTGGCGACGGCCGAGACCGGTGGGGCGCTGCCGGCCAGAGTGGTCGAGATGCGCTTTACCGGACCACTGACCTATTGTGTGGTGCGTTTGATGGGCGGCGAGGAGCTCGAAGTACTGGCCGACGACGCGGAGCTCGTCGGACGCGGCGCGCCCAAGGTTCATCAGGAGGTCTTTGTCGCGCCTCGGGAGGGCGGCTTGAAACCACGGATCTTTCGGGTCGAAGACGATCATCGAGCCGGAGACTCGGCATCTGCGAGCGAGCCTCTCGAGGATGACGCATGAAGCCGACGGCACGATCCCGGCGTCTGGCCTATGGAGTCGCGCTGGGATTGGTCTGGCTGGTGACCTATCCGCTGCTGCTGACCCTGTTGGAGGCCCTGGGTGGGGTGGGGGCCTGGACGCTCGAGCATTTTGC
>JBCCEE010000081.1:0-23609 GCA_039030415.1 Acidobacteriota bacterium | reverse complement strand
GCTGACCTTCGAAGCCGATCGTGCGGCCGAGCTGGGCAGCCGCCACATGACGGTCGTCGACCTCGGTGATGACGCGCTGTCGGGAGATGGCGCTTCCTCGCCGACGCCTGAGCTCTCAAGCCATCTCGCCTATGTCGTCTACACGTCGGGATCCACCGGCAAGCCGAAGGGCGTCGCGGTCGAGCATCGCCAGCTCATCAGCTATGTCGATGCGGTTTCGCGCCAGCTCGAGCTGCCGGCCGGGGCAGGCTTCGCCACCGTGTCGACCCTCGCTGCCGATCTCGGCAATACTGCGGTCTTCGTCGCCCTATGCACCGGCGGCTGCCTGCACGTGATCTCGCGCCAGCGCTTGAGCTCCACGGCGGCCATGGCCGAGTACTGCACTCGCTACAGTGTCGATGCGCTCAAGATCGTTCCCGCCCATCTCGCCGCGCTGTGCTCGGTGCCCCAGGCTGCGGGCCTTCTGCCTCGTCAGAAGCTGGTGCTCGGCGGCGATCTATTTTCATGGCAGCTGTGGGATCGTCTGCGCGAGCTGCGGTCATCGTGTGAGATCTTCAATCACTACGGGCCGACCGAGTGCACCGTCGGCGTGCTCGTCCACCGCACGCGAGCCGTGGCCGAAGCCGAGCGTCCGCCTTCGGTGCCGATCGGCCGGCCCCTCGCCGGGGTCGACATCTCGCTGCTGGACGGGGCTCTGGAGACGGTGCCACGCGGTCAGGTCGGGGAGCTCTGCGTCGGTGGTGCGTCGCTGGCGCGTGGCTATCTCGGCAATCCGCGGGCTACCGCCGAGCGCTTTTTGCCCCATCCGTCGGCGACTCGGCCGGGCGAGCGCGTCTATCGCACGGGGGACCGCGCCCGTGAGCTGCCCGATCGGGCCCTCGAGTTCCTGGGCCGGATCGACGATCAGGTCAAAATCCGCGGCTATCGCGTCGAGCCCGGGGAGGTCGCGGCAACCCTGCTCCGGTCGCCGGCCGTCGCTCGCGCGGTGGTGGTCGCCAACGATGATCCACAGAGCGGCGAGCGGCGTCTGGCAGCGTACTTCGTTCGCGACGCCGGGCAGACCAAGGGCGGCGATCTGGTCGTCCAGCTCACCGACTTCCTAGCCGCCCGCCTGCCACCTCACATGATCCCGGCGTGCTTCCGTGAGCTGGACGAGATACCGCTGACCTCCAACGGCAAGGTCGATCGCGCCCGCCTGCCGCTCCCCGAGGCGCCTGCGGCCCTCGATAGGGGCCCGGCCACAGCCCCACGGACCGCCGTCGAGGAGACTCTCGTCCGGATCTGGCAGGACGTGCTCGGAGTCGCCCGTGTGGACATCCACGCCAACTTCTTCGAGCTCGGAGGTGACTCCATCCTCGCCATCCAGATGACCGCCCGGGCCATCCAGGAAGGCTTGCGCCTCAACCAGACCCAGATCGTCGAGCACCCCACCATCGCGGAGTTGGCGGACCTCGCCGAAGCCGCGACGCCGGCGCCGCAGGAGGTCGAAGCCGGCGCGGTTCCGTGGACGCCGATCCAGCACTGGTTCTTCGCCAAGGGCCTTGCGCACCCCAACCACTGGAACATGTCCTCGTTGTTCGAGACCGAGCGCTCGCTCGATCGCGAGAGCCTGGAGCGCGCGGTCGACGCCGTGCTGCGTCATCACGATGCGCTGCGCCTGTGCTTCCCCGCAGGCCAGACCGAGGCCCTGCAGAGGGATGTTGACGAGGGCATCGAGCCGCTGGTCTGGATCGATCTCACGGCTGTGGGCACCGGCAGCCTCAAGCCGATCCTGGAATCCAGAGTCCAGGAGCTTCAGAACAGCCTGTCGATCACGGACGGTCCGCTGGTCCGCGTCGCCTACTTCGACTCCGGGGATGCCGTTCACTCGGGGGCGGGGGCCGTTCTCTCAGGGGACGGCGCTCAGACCGAGCGTGCGCCCGGCCATCTTCTGCTCGCCCTGCACCACCTGGCGGTCGACATCGTCTCCAAGCAGATTCTGCTCGAAGACCTGACCAACGCCTACCTCCAGGCGGAGCAGGGCGCGGCGATCGAGCTGCCGCCCAAGACGACGCCGTGGAAGCATTGGGCGCAACGTCTTGGCGAGTATGCCCAGGACGCGTCGCTCGCAGCGGAGGCCGCACACTGGCAGGCCATTCGCGAGGCCCCCTTCGTTTCGATTCCCCTGGATCATCCGCAGGGGCCGAACCTCGAAGGCACCTACAAATACGTCGTTTCCAAGCTCGACAGCGAGGCCACCGGCAGCCTGTTGCGGCAGTTTCCCAAGGTGCTGCGAGCCTCGGCGAGCGAGGTTCTGTTGACCGCGGTGCTGCTGGCCTTCGAGCGCTGGACCGGGGAGCGGCGCCTGTTGATCGACCTGGAGGGACACGGTCGTGAGCCGATCCTCGACGATGTCGATCTGTCTCGGACCGTTGGCTGGTTCACCGCCCTCTACCCGGTGATGCTCAACGCCGACACGCAGCAGAGCCCGATCGAGGTGCTCAAGGCGGTCAAGGATCAGGTGCGTGGGGTACCCCAGGGCGGCATCGGCTACGGACTGTCTAAGTACTTGCGGCAGCCGGAAGCGAGCTGGCCGAGTCCCCAGGTGTGCTTCAACTACGGTGGCCAGAGCTCGGCTCGGCGAGCCCGCTCCCTGTTCATGCCGTGCGCCGTGTCGAAAGGCCCCGACCGTCATCCCGAGAACGAGCGCAGCCATCTCATCACGATCGATGGCGGCGTCTTCGATGGCCAGCTCTCGCTCTATTGGCTGTACAGCGAGACGGTCCACGACGCGACGACGATCGAAACCCTGGCTGGGACGTTCGATGACCGTTTACGCGAGCTGATCGGTCTGTGTGAGTCGACCCAAAGCGGCACCGAATTGACCCCGACCGACTTCCCTGCGGCCAAGGTGACCCAAAAAGATCTCAACAGCTTGCTGCGCCAGCTGGGCGGCAAGCCAGCCCGACAGTAGAGGTGTGATGGTGGACTCCGTCCAGATCGAAGATATTTACGAGCTCTCCCCGATGCAGCACGGACTGCTGTATCAGACCGCGTTGTCTCCCGAGTCGGGGTTCTACGTCGAGCAGCTGCACTGTGGCCTGCGCGGCGAGCTGCGGGTCGAGGTTTTCGAGCGCGCCTGGCAGCGCGTCGTCGATCATTATTCGGCGTTGCGCAGCTCGTTCCATTGGCAAGAGCTCGACAAGCCCCTGCAGGTCGTCCACGCTGAGGTTTCGGTCGAGATCGAACGGTGGGATTGGCGCCACCTCGCAGCCGACGAGCGCGACGCCCGAATCGCGGCCTTCCTCGAGACCAACCGCCGCCAGGGATTCGATCTGACGGCGGCCCCGGTCATGCGTTGGAAGCTGATCCGGGTGGACGACGAGGTCCATCGCTTCGTGTGGAACTTCCACCATCTCTTGCTCGACGGCTGGTCGCTGCAGATCGTCCTCGGCGAGGTTTTTCGCGGCTACGACGCGCTGTGCCAGGGACGCGCAACGCGCCTCGCGCCGAGCCAGCCGTTTCGGTCCTACATCGACTGGCTGCAGGCTCAGGACAGCTCCGAGGCCGAGACGCACTGGCGGCGGGCTCTCGCCGGCTTCACGGATCCGTCGACCATCGCGTTGCCGTCTCCCGCCGAGGAAAGCGGAGAAGAGGACAGGGGGGAACAGGAGCAGGGGATCGTCGCTTCGACGACGTTCTTCTCATCGGCAGCGACCCAGGGATTGATCGAACTGGCCCGGCAGTGGAAGGTGACGCCGAATACCGTCGCTCAGGGGATTTGGGCGCTCCTGCTCAGTCGCTACAGCGGCGATCAGGATGTGGCCTTCGGCACGGTGGTTTCCGGCCGCCCGGCGGAGCTCTATGGCGTCGAGACTATCGTCGGAAACTTGACCAACACCCTGCCGCTCAGACTGCGGGTCGACGGCGGCCAGGGTCTGGCGCAGTGGATTCAGCAGATTCAATCCCTGCACGCGACGGCGCGCAGGTACGAATACGTACGCCTGGCCGACATCCAAAGATGGAGCGAAGTCCCGGCCGGCTCGGCTCTGTTCGAATCCATCCTCGTCTTCGAGAACTTTCCCGTCAACACGGCTGATGCAACCGAGCCGCGGGCGCTCGAGCCCTTCGACAGCAGCTTCGAGGCGCGTCCTGATGTGCCCCTGTTGCTGGAGCTCGGTCTCGGCAAGGTGCTCTATCTGCTGATCTACCATCAGCGGCATCGATTCGAGTCGACGACGATCCAACGTCTACATAGCCACGTTCGCACCGCCCTCGACCAGCTCATCGCTCGGCCTGAGCAGCGCGTCGGGGAGCTCGGCATACTGAGCGCCGCCGAGCGCCACCAGCTGCGCTGTGAATGGTCCGAGACACGCCGCCTGACCCACGAGCACCGGCTCGTGCACGAGATGTTCGAGGAGCGAGCCGCGAGCATCCCAGACGCGGTGGCGCTCGAGCTGGGTGCGACGTGCCTGAGCTACCGCCAGCTCGACCGCGCGGCCGATCGATTGGCCGGCGAGCTGCGAGCTGCGGGCCTCCAGCTGGAGCAGCCGGTGGCCCTGTGCCTCGAGCGTGGTTTCGGCATGGTGGCCGCCGTGTTGGGGGTGCTCAAGGCCGGTGGGGCCTTCGTAGCGCTGGATCCTGCGCTGCCCGAGCAGCGCATCGCCATGCTGCTGGAAGATCTTTCGGTGCAGCTGATCGTGGCCGAGCCTGCCGATCACCGCGAGCTCTGGCAGCGGCTGGGCGAGCGGCTCGGAGCGCCCCTGACCGTCCTGCCTCCGCTGGCGAACCGTCGACAATCCGGCTTAGAGCGTAGGGTCGAGCCAACCATCGAACCGCGCAACTCAGCGTACCTGACCTACACCTCGGGATCCACCGGGGTTCCGAAATGCATCGGCACCAGCCATCGCGGAGCGGTCAACTATCTCAGCGATCTGGTGCGCACCTGGGACGTCGGGGACCAGGACGTCGTGCTGCAGATCGCCGCGCTGTCGTTCGACGCCGCCGTTCGCGATCTGGTCGGACCGCTGGTCGCTGGAGCCCGCTGCGTGCTGCTCGCTGACGAGATCGCCATCGATCCGCACGAGATCCTCCACCATCTGCTCGAGCGCCGGGTGACCTGCCTGCTGAAGATCACGCCCTCCCTGCTGAGCGAGGTGATCAACGCCGCCCAGCGCGACGCGGCGGGTCGTGACACGCTCCGCGTGCTGCTGTCGAGCGGCGAGGCGCTGAGCGCCGAGCACGTCGAGGGCGCCTGGCGGACCTTTGGAAGGGCGGTGCAGGTGGCCAACCTGTACGGCCCCACCGAGTGTACGTTGACGTCGACCAGCTACCCCGTCCGCCAGCTGGCCCCGGAGGCCAGCTGGGTGGCGTTGGGTCGGCCGATCGTCAATGCCCAAACCGTTATCCTGAGCCGCGACGCGAGGTGGACCCCGATGGGAGCTCCCGGGGAGATCCTGATCGCGGGCACCGGCCTGGCGCGCGGCTATCTCGGGCGTCCCAGAACGACCGCGGAGCGCTTCATTCCGCATCCGGCGAGCGACCGGCCGGGAGCTCGAGCGTACAAGACGGGCGACCTTGGCCGTCACGATGCGTCGGGAAACCTCAGGTTCCTCGGTCGGCTCGATCATCAGGTCAAGCTGCGTGGCTTCCGCGTCGAGCTGGGCGAGGTCGAAACGCAGCTCGGTAATCATCCCGCGATCAGAGCCTGCGTGGTGATGCTGCGCGAGGACCGTCAGGGCGACCAGCGTCTGACAGTCTACTTCGTGCCGCAGGTCGCGACCTCGCCGCCCACCGAGCAGGCCCTGCGACAGTATCTCGAGCAGAGATTGCCGCACTACATGGTGCCGGTCTCGTGGATGCCGCTGGACGCGCTGCCGATAGCAGGGCATGGCAAGGTCGATCGTCGCGCTCTGCCGGTGCCCGACAGCTCCGGGGCCGCCTCGGAGACGTTTGTCGCACCGCGGACCTCGATCGAGCGGACCCTGGCCGGCATCTGGACGGAGATCCTCGGAGTCGAACGGGTCGGCGTCCACGACGACTTCTTTCAGCTGGGCGGCTACTCCCTACTTTTGATGCGCGTGCAGGTGCGCCTGCGCGAGCACTTCGATCTGCAGCTGCCTCTCGCCGAGCTTTTTGACCGCTCCACCTTGGAGGGTCTTGCTCTGTTGATTACCGAAAAGCAAATGGACGAACTCGTCGAGGACGAGGAGCTCGCCCAGTTACTGCAAGAGATAGAGAACACCTGATGGATCTTTCAAAGCTCACCGTCGAGCAGCGTGAGCTGCTGGAACGGCGTCTGGCTGCCAAACGCAAAGCGAGAGCCTCTCTGTCGGCGATTCCGCGTCGCCCGCGGGAGGTCGGACCTTACCCGCTCTCGTTCACTCAAAAACGCCTGTGGATCGCACACAGCATGGATCCACGCAGCAGCGCCTACCACGTGAGTGGCGGTCTGCAGATCACCGGCAATCTCGATCCTCGGGTGCTCGAGCGCGCGATCGACGAGATCACGAAACGTCAAGAGGGCCTGCGGACGTCCTTCGAGCTGGTGGACGGCGAGCCCGTTCAGGTGGTGGCCGAGCACCGGCCTTTGACGCTGCCGATGGCGGACCTTCGGCGTCTGGCGCCGGACGAGCGCCGGCCGCACATGCACCAGCTGGCCCAGGGATTCACCCGTCGCTTGTTCGACCTGGCCCGAGGACCGCTGTTCCGAGTGCTGTTGATCGATCTGGCGGACGACGAGGCGGTGCTGCTGGTATCCATGCATCACATCGTTTCGGACGCCGAATCGAACGCGGTCTTCATGCGCGAGCTGTCAACGCTTTACAACGCATGGACCCGTGGGCAACCCTCGCCGCTGCCCGAGCTCGCGATTCAATACGTCGACTTCGCGATCTGGCAGAACAAGCGCTTAGAGGGTACGGACCTGGACAAAGAGGTCGCCTATTGGAGAGAACAGTTCGGTGACCATCCGCCGGTCTTGGAGCTGCCGACCGACCGGCCGAGATCGGTTTGGAAAGGTTTTCGTGGAGCCTCCCACGCTTTCGCGTTGTCCGAAGCAGCGTCGCGGCGGCTCGTCGAGATCGGGCGCGACGCGGGCTGCACGCTCTTCGTCACGCTGTTGGCGGCTCTGGCCATCCTGTTGAAGCGCTACACCGGCAGGGAGCTGGTTCCGGTCAGCTCACCGATGGCCAATCGCAGCCGCTCCGAGCTCGAGCGATTGATCGGCGTGTTCGTGAACGTGCTCGTCTTGCCGGTCGATCTCTCGGGCGATCCGACGTTTCTCGAGCTCTTGCAGCGAGCCAAACAAGCCGTTTCGGGAGCGTTCGACCATCAGAACCTGCCGACCGAGCGCGTCATCGAAGCGCTGTGGCCCGAGCGTCCTCGCAATCAGCCGATGCCCCAAGTCGCGCTTTCGGTCGGCCAGGCTTCGGCGGCCAAGCTGAGCTTCGAGGGCCTCGAGCTGACCCCGGTCGAGCTGGTGAAGCAGCGGGCTCATACGGACCTGGTCGTCTTCCTCCGCCACAGTCCGCAGGGACTCGCCGGCCGTTTGGAGTACGACACGGATCTGTTCGATGCATCGACGATGGGCCGTTTCGCAGAGCACTTCGAGGCGTTGGTAGAAGCTATCGTACGAGCGCCGGAACAGCGACTCTCCGAGCTCGGCCCGTCGCCAGGAGCGGCGCTACAGTTGACTGCCGGTCGCGAGGTTGCGCTGCGAGAGAGCTCGACGCTGACCCGCCAACAGCTCCTGCTCTGGGCGTTCCAGAAGATCCATCCGGATCTGCTCCCCAACAACGTGGCGACCACGTTGAAAATTTTGGGAGCCGTGGACGTGGACAGCTTCATCAAAGCGTTCCAATGGGTCGTCGAGTGCAATGCGGGTCTGCGTGCGACCTTCGAGGAGGCGGATGGCGGGCCGCGACAGATCTTTCAAGATGCGTTGAAGTACGACTTTGAAGTGATCGATTTTTCCAAGGCTCGGGAGCCAGAGGCCGAATTCAAACAGTGGGTCACGCAGCGCATCCGGCGCCGCTTCGATTTTTCAGGACCTCTGTTCGACAGCGTGCTGGTCAAGCTGGCGGAAGAAGAATTCATCTGGTACTTCAACTACCACCAAATCATTTCCGACATACAGTCCAACTTTCTCATTCTCGAGCGCTTGGAAGACGGTTACACGCGCTTGGTGAACGGTGAGACGCTGAATGTTTCTCAGCAGCCTTCCTTTCAGGCCTACCTGGAATATGAGAAGGCCTATCGGCAAGGCCGGCGCTGCCAGCGGGCGAAGGCCTTCTGGGAGGCGCGGAGTCATCGAAAACGGTCGCCCGCGCGCATGTATGGCCGCGAGCTGCCGGCGCAATCTCGTCATGCTGTGAGAGTGCAGCGCAGGCTTGGACGCGAGCGGACTCGTGCACTCGATGCCCTGGCCAAGCGCATGAGTCTGGCGCCCGGGGCGCAACACTTCGCGAAGCTGGTCCTGCTTGCCGGGATCACCCTCGCCTACCTCTATTGGATTACTGGCGCCCGGCGTCTGCCGCTTGGGATTCCCTCCAACAACCGCATGACTCGGGACTTCGAGAATACGGTTGGCAGCTTCATGATCGTGTTGCCGATCGAAGTGACCCTCGAGAAGTCCGAAGGTTTTGCTGCGTTGACTCGACGGGTGAGAAACGCTCTGCTCGAAGCCATGAAGCATGGGCAGTACACGCCCGAGAACAAGGCTCATGAGAGGGCTTATGAAGTGCTGCTGAACTACGTGCCGGGATCGGCGATTAGCCGGTTCGGTGGTTTTCCCATCGAGTCCGAGTGGCTCCACAGCGGATCTGGCAGTGACTATGTGCTGGCGCTGCAGGTGAATGACTTCGAGGGCTCCGATGATTTGGCGATCGCCTTCGATTTCGACACCGATCTCTTCGATGACGCGCTGCGTCAGCTTTCGATCAAGCAGTTCTTTGCGCTCTTCGATGCATTGATCGAAGACCCCAGCCTGCCGGTCGACTCGCCGCACCTGATATCGACGCCGCGGCTGAGAGAGCGGCGTGGTCTGCTCGAGCGGCGAGCCGCCTTCGCCTTCGAGGCGCAGAGTGGAGCCGCCTAGTAACATGGCTTCGCATCACTCAGAGCTTGCCGCGGCCTCCACGATGGTGGATGTGCTGCGCTATCGGGCGCACCATGACCCTGAGGGATTAGCCTTTCGTTTCGTGCCATCCCGAGGCGGCGAGGTCGAAGTCCTGGGCTATGGCGAGCTGGAGCGCAAGGCGCGGGCGGCTTCTGCCGCCCTGATCGAGCGCGGCATGGCGGGGCAGCCGATTCTGCTGCTCTATCCTCAAGGGCTGAAGTTCGTCGTCGCTCTGATGGCCTGCTTTTACGCTGGAGCCGTCGCCGTGGTGGGATATCCGCCACGCAATCGACGGCTCATACCGCGGATCGAATCCATGATCCGCGATTCGGGAGCGCGCTGGCTCCTAGCGTCGCGAGCGAACCTCGACAGCATCCAGGAAATGATCGAGCAAGGGACGTCGAGTGTCGAGGTGATGTGCTGCGACGATCTCCCTACCGAGCCCGCGGAGATCGCGCCGCCGCAGTGGGACGCGGATCAGCTGGCGGTCCTACAGTACACCTCCGGCTCCATCGCCGAGCCGAAGGGAGTGATGCTGAGTCACGCTCAGATTCTGGCCAACCTGAGGATCATCGATGCGGACCTGCAGCATGGCCCGCAGAGTCATCTGGTCAGCTGGCTGCCGACCTTTCATGACATGGGCTTGATCTACGGCACGCTGCAGCCGATCTTCGGCGGCTTTCCCTGCACCCTGATGGCTCCGACCGATTTCTTGATGAAGCCCGTCCGCTGGCTGCAAGCCATCTCAGACTACGGCGCCACGCACAGCGCGGCGCCAAATTTCGCCTATGACCTGTGCACGAGAAAGGTCAAGGAGGCGCAAAAGGCCGAGCTCGACCTGAGCCGTTGGCAGGTCGCCGTCAACGGCGCGGAGCCCGTCTCCAGTCGATCTCTGGCCGCGTTCGCCGAAGCCTTCGCGGTCTGCGGTTTCAAGCCGCAGACCTTTTGTCCGGCATACGGTCTAGCCGAAGCCACGCTCAAGGTGACCAGCGGCCGGAGTGGCGAGCCGCCACGCGTCCTGGAGCTCGACGCCGAAAGCCTGCGCAACCGTCGCATCGAACGAGTCTGGGTCGACGCGTCAGCCGGCGCTGGCGAACGCCGCAGCGTGGTCTCCTGTGGTCGTCCTCTGGACGGCGTCGACGTAGCGGTGGTCGAGCCCGCGACCCGCAGACCCCTGAACGAAGGCGAGCTCGGCGAGGTCTGGGTGCGCGGCGAGAGCGTCGCCCTAGGCTATTGGCAGCGCGCCGACGTGTCCCAAGCCACGTTTCAAGCGCGGCTCGCCGACGGCGAAGGGCCATTTCTGCGCACCGGTGACCTCGGTTTCCTCGACGGTGGTGAGCTCTTCCTGGTCGGCCGGCACAAGGATCTGATCATCATCGGCGGTCGCAACCACTATCCGCAAGATATCGAGAAGACGGTCGAAGCCTGCCATCCCGGCGTGCTGGATGCGGCCGTCGCGGCCTTTTCGATCGACTCCGACGAGGGTGAGAAGCTGGTGATCGTTGCCGAGCTGCACCGCAGCTTCCGCAGGGCTTCGCAGGCTCAGCTCGCCGAAGTGAGAGCCGCCGTCCGGCAGGCGGTGGCCACCGAGCACGACGTGCAGGTTTACGAAACGGTACTCATTCGAACCGGCACGCTGCCGAAGACGTCGAGCGGCAAGATTCAGCGTCAGCGCTGCCGAGCAGATTTTCTCGCAGGCGGTTTAGAACAGCTGGAGAACAGACTGCATGTTGGATAAGACATTCGGACTCGAGCTCACAGCCGAGGAGCGAGACCTGCTCGACAGTTTGGAGCAGGTGTGCAGAGAGACAATCCTTCCGATTCGAGCAGAGCTCGATCGCACCGGCGAATACCCGCACGCGGCGTTCGACCGGTTCAGGGAGCTGAAACTCTTTCAAGCCATATTCAACAGCTCGGAAGGTGGCTCAGGGTTTCATCCGTTGCTGCCGCTTTTGATCTACGAAACGTTGAGTGAATACTGTCTGGGGATCGCGACATGCTTTGCTCTGACCACCGGCCTTGCGGCCTGGCCGCTACGGCTGGCGGGAACTGAGGAACAGAAGGAAAAGTATCTCGCGAAGCTGGTTAGCGGAGAATGTCTGGGTGGCTTCGCAGCGACTGAGCCTGAAGCAGGGTCGGACATCCTCAGCCTTTCGACCCGGGCCGTGAAGCAGGGAGACCGTTATCTCCTCAATGGCACGAAGAAGTGGATCAGTAATTCGAGGCATGCTGATTTCTATTGTGTTCTGGCGCGGACGGGGAGCGGTCCCGGAGCCCTGTCGTTCTTCATGGTCGAAGGCGATGCAAAAGGGCTGTCCTTCGGCAAGCTGGAGGACAAGCTCGGACTGCGCTGTGTGCCCAACAGTGAAATCTACTTCGAAAATGTCGAGGTCCCCGAGGAGAACCTGATCGGAGGCAAAATCCATCGCGGCTTGCCGCTGCTTGCCCGTTCGCTTGCCGAATCACGGCTGGCGGTCGCTGCGGCGAGTGTCGGTCAGGCAACCGGCGCCTACCGTGAGGCGATGATCTCTTGCCGTAAGCGGCAGCAGTTTGGCGAACGCGTGTCGCAGTTTCAGGTCGTCCAGCACATGCTCGTCGACATGCTGGTCAAGATCGAAACCGCCCGGGCGATGACGCATCAGGCTGGGCGGGCATTGCTCGAGAACCATCGCGAAGCGATGGCGTTTTCGGCCATGGCCAAGTACCACTGCTCAGAGATGGCGATGGCGGTGGTGACCGAAGCTCTTCAGCTTCACGGAGGCTATGGGTTCATCAAAGACAATCCGATCGAGAAGATGTTTCGAGATACCAAGATCTTGGCCATCTATGAAGGGACGAGCCAGGTGCTCAAGAACCAGATCGGTGATTCGATGATGAGGTATTTGAAGTTCGACTGAGCACACATCAAAGCAGGATTTCATCTGCGAAGTGCCAGGTGAGAGGAACAGAATGCAAAAAGAACAGATTCACAGTTGGTTCCGCGACAATTTGTCAGATTTACTTCAGTGCGGTCCTGAGGAGATCGATGCCTCGAAGGAGATAGCCAGCTTTGGCTTGAGCTCGATCTCAGTCGTGACCCTCGCTGGAGATCTCGAAGACTGGTTGGGGAAAGAGATCTCTCCAAACTTGTTGTGGGAGCACCCGACCCTGAACGAGGTCGTCGATCATCTGGTTGCCGAGGGCGCCGAGCCCGCCTGACGGCCCCTTATGGGATAAAAGGATCTATGGATCAAATTTCGAATCTTCGGCCTCGACCCTTGGCGCTCGAGGACACACTGGTACAGGAGATGTACTGGCGGCATCGTCTGGCCGAGGAGCTGGGCGAAACCACCCTGCTGCCAGATTTTGCTCGACGGGTCGACGAGCAACGGGCTGCGTCCAGATTCCCGTTCGAGATCTCCCCGGAGCTGACGGAGAAGATCCGTCGCCTCGGCCAGCATTCACCTTTGGCGGTCTACCTCGTGCTGACCGCGGTCGCCGGCGTGCTGCTCCGCAAGTACACGAGCCGCAGGAAGGTGGTCATCGGATCGCCGCTGTATCGCTTCGATGTCGATGCGTCGCAGCAATCGCCGCTGACCGCTCAGGAGATCGGGGTTCTGTTGGAAGTGGAGATCGACGATAGCGATGATCTGGAGACGGTACTCGCGAACGTCAGGGCGAATGCTCTCGAGGCCTACACTCACCAGGACTGCTCTCTCGAGCGGATGGCCCACCTGCTTCAACATGAGCCGACGCCAGGCCGTCCGCTGTTCTTCGACGTTCTGGTCTCTTGCGAGACGATTCACGGACAGGCGTCTCACACCCAGCTGAATCATGACCTCGTCATCGCTTTCCAGGACCGCGACGAGACGCTGGCTGGGGAGATCTTCTACGACTCGGCGCTGTTTGTGGAGTCTTCGATCCAGCGTTTCGTGGGGCACTTCCTGAATGCCGCGCGAGAGTGTCTGAACCGTCCACGCCAACCGATCGGTTCGCTGGAAATCATGGGGGCGACCGAGCGCGCGCAGGTGCTCGACTTCAACCACGATCAGCGCCCGTATCCGGTCGACCAGACGTTGACGCAGCGGTTCGAGCTTCAGGTTCGAAAGACACCGCAGCGCACGGCGGTAATCTCGAATCGGGGCCGGCTTTCGTATCGCGAGCTCAATGCCCGCGCCAATCGCTTGGGACATCGACTGGCTTCGGTGATCGAGCTGGGACAGTTCGTCGGCATTCTGCACCAGCGCAGCGAGGACTTTCTTGTCGCCATCCTGGCGGTGCTGAAGGCCGGCGGAGCCTACGTTCCGATCGAACCCGAATACCCTGATGTCCGGGTGCGGCATATGTTGTCCGACAGTCGCGTATCGACGATCATGACCGAGTCCGCTGCCGTCCAGCGCTATCAGCAGGTGCTCGCCGAGAGCGCTTCCGTGAAGCATCTGCTGGTGCTCGATGGTCTGCCTGCCGAGTGTGATCTCGAAGGCTCGTTCCAATGCTTCGGTCCGAGCGATTGGGACGCCTTGCCGGATCATGACGTGCCGCCGAAGGCGATGCCCTGGAACCCGATGTACATGATCTACACCTCGGGATCGACGGGGGCGCCCAAGGGAGCGATGGTCCTCCATCGTGGGGCGGTCAATCACATGGCGTCGCGTCTAGACACGCTTGAATTCGACGAGAATTCCTCGTTCCTGCAAACCGCCTCGTCTTCGACCGACATCTCGGTCTGGCAGTTTCTCGCGCCCCTGCTCTGTGGCGGGCGGACGGTGATCGTCGAAGATTCGGTGGTGCTCGATCCCGAAGCGCTGCTGGCGGTGATCGCCAAACAGGAGCCGACGCTGGTGGAGCTGGTGCCGGTCATGCTGCGCAGCCTCCTGGAAGCGACGGAGCGACGCCCCGAGTACCGCCCCGGCCTGGAAGCGCTGTCGTTCATGATCGTCACCGGAGATGCCATTCCGCCGGAGCTGGTCCGCAAATGGTTCGAGGCCTTTCCGCAAGTGCGGCTGGTGAACTGCTACGGCCCGACCGAAGCCGCCGACGACGTCACGCAGCTGATTCTCAGCGAACCCTTGCCGCCGCGGCAGATCTCGGTCTCGATCGGCGCGCCGCTGCCCAATCAGTATCTCTATGTCGCGGACCGCCGCCTGCGGCTGCTGCCGGCGGGGATCGCCGGCGAAATCTGCATCGCCGGTATCGGCGTCGGCAGTGGTTATTGGCAGAACCCGCGCAAGACCGCGCAGACCTTTGTGCCGAACCCGTTCGGCACGGGCGAGCACAGCGTGATCTACCGCACCGGTGATCTCGGGCGTTGGGGCGAGAATGGCGAGCTGGAGTTTCTCGGTCGGATCGATTTCCAGGTCAAGATCCGGGGATTTCGGATCGAGCTGGGCGAGATCGAATCAGTGCTCGAGGAGCATCCCGAGGTGCGCGAATGCGTTGTCATCGCATTCTCCGACGCGGACAGTCCCAAGCGCCTGGTGGCCTACGTCGTGACGGTTGATTCAGCCGCCTTGCCGAGCGAACGCTTGCGCGAATATCTGGCGTCCAGGCTGCCCGACTACATGATGCCGGCCGCCTATGTCTTCATCGATGCGCTGCCGCTGACGCCAAACGGCAAGATCGACCGTCGAGGCCTGCCGGAGCCCGAGCTGACGCGGCCCGACATGAGCCAGCCCTTCGTGGCGCCCCGCAACACCATGGAAGAGCTGCTGGCGCAGATATGGTGTGAGGTCTTGGGCATCCCGCAGGCCGGAGTCTTCGACAATTTCTTCCTGCTGGGCGGAGATTCCATCCTGTCGATCAAGGTCATCAGCAAGCTGGATCAGCGCGGGCTCAAACTGTCCGCGCAGCAGCTCTTCCAAGCGCCGACCATCGCCGACCTCGCTCCTCAGATCAGCCTGGCGTCCGCCGAGCGCGGAACGTCGCCGCTCGTCGCGATTCGATCCCAGGGCAGCCGCAAACCTCTGTTCTGTGTCCACCCAGGGAGCGGCAATATCCTGCGCTATTTCAACCTGGCGCGAAGGATTCGAGCCGAGCAGCCGGTGTACGGGCTGCAAGATCCAGCGCTCTATGGCGAGGGCAGCTTCGACATGCCGCTCGAGGACAAGGCCGCGCAGTACATCGAGGCGATTCGATCGGTCGAGCCCAAGGGGCCCTACCATCTCTGCGGCTGGTCCTTCGGAGGGCACGTGGCCTTCGAGATGGCTCAGCAGCTGCGGCGCGACGGCCACACGGTCGGGGTGCTGGGCATCCTCGACACGCGGGCGCTCGAGGATATGAAGGACTACGTCGAGAAGAATGATGACGCCATGCTGATGGCGATCATCGCCCAGGAATGGGGCCAGTTTGTCGATCCCGAAGGACTGAGGGCTCTCGCCTGGGACGCGCAGCTCGAGCGCGTTGCCGAGACGTTGAAGTCCGCTGGCTTTGCGTTCGTCGACCGGGATTGGGTCACCTGGCGTCTCGACATGTTCAAGTCGCGCATCAACGTGCTGCGAGGCTACCGGCCAGAGCTCTACCCGAGCCGCATCATCCTGTTCAGGGCGAGCCAGGCGAGTCGCTTCAAGGGCCTGTCCGAGGCAGAGATCGACCAGACGCTCGGCTGGGGCGCTCTGTCTTCTGAAGAGGTGTGTGTGCACACGGTCCCCGGCACCCACGCGAGTCTCGGTGAGGAGCCGCATGTCAGGGTTCTCGCAGACCATCTGAGCTCCTATCTCAGTGGGTACGACGGAACGTAGCGACGTGAATGCCGTCGAACATCCCATGAACAAAACCAATATCCGTTACTTCTATCTGATCTGGTTTGGCCAGCTGGTCTCGCAGATCGGCAGCGGCCTCACCGGCTTCGCCATGGCCGTCTGGGTCTACCAGACGACGGGTTCGGTGACCCAGTTCTCCCTGATCACCCTGGCGACCACCTTGCCCGGAGTGCTGCTGTCGCCGATTGCCGGCGTGCTGGTCGATCGCTGGGATCGCCGCTGGGTCCTGCTGCTCAGCGATACCGGAGCGGCGCTGTGCACGCTGACGATCGCTGTTCTGCTCTACAACGACGCGCTCAGCCTGTGGAGCATCGTCCTGCTGCTGTCGATCTCGTCGAGCTGTCGCAGCCTCCAGATGCCTGCGTACTCGGCGTCCGTGCCGCTGCTGGTGCCGAAGGACAAGCTGGGTAACTACAACGGCATCCGTCAGCTGGCGGTGGCTCTGCCGCGGGTCGCGGCGCCCGCGCTGGCCGGTCTCCTGGTCGAGACGATCGAGATGTGGGGCGTCGTCTTCATCGACTTCGTGACCTTCCTGATCGCCGTCGTTACACTGCTGATGGTTCGGATACCGCGACCCGAGTCTGCGACAGCGAAGGAAAAGGAAAAGTCTTCCATCCTTCAGGAGGCGCTGGAAGCCTGGCGCTTCTTGAGGTCGCAGAGCGCGCTGATGGCGATCGTGGGTTTCTTTTCCACCACCTACTTCACCATCGGCTTGGTCAACGTCTGCGGACCGGCGTTGATCCTCAGCTTCACTTCGGCGGCGAGCCTGGGAGGCGCTTTGTCATTGAGCGGTGTCGGCTTCGTTGCCGGCAGCCTATGCATGGCGGTGTGGGGAGGACCGAAGCTACGCATCCATGGCGTCCTGGGGTTCACGGTGCTGTTCAGCCTCGGCGTGCTGCTCGGAGGCATCTATCCTTCGATCGTTTTGATCCTGATCGCGATGGTGCTCATCACCTTCTCGGCCCCGTTGATCTTCGGCTGCAGCGAGGCTCTGTGGCAGGCCAAGGTGCCGGTCGAGATGCAGGGGCGCGTCTTCGCCCTGAAGAACATGGTGACGCGTCTGGCGATGCCGATCGCCTATGTCGTGGCGGGGCCGCTGGCGGACCAGGTCTTCGAGCCCCTCATGAGGGTCGGCGGGCCTTTGGCAGGGACGGTTGGCCAAGTGATCGGAACCGGTCCAGGGCGTGGTATCGGCTTGATGCTGATCCTGTTCGGAACGCTGCCGATTTTGGCCGCGGCCCTCGCCTGGCTCAATCCCAAGATTCGGAACTTCGAGCGTGACATACCCGATGCGATCCCTGAACCGGCCGGGGCCGTGGCAGCTAGTTGAACCCAAGAGTGTCGTGGATCGCACGCTGCTCGGAGACGGTCAGCGCCCACCGGCACCCTGAGAGCAAGGTCTCATTATGAGGATTCTCGAAGATTTTCGTTTCGCCTTCCGCGTACTGAGGAAGCATGTCGGCTTCACGCTGGTGGTCCTGGCCTCTTTGGCGGTTGGGATCGGTGCGAATTCGGCGGTCTTCAGCTTCGTCAACTGGGCTCTCTGGCGGCCACTGCCGCACGTCGAAGCCCCGCAAGACCTGTCGCGTGTGTTCACCGTGAAGGTCAAGGAATCCGATCACCAAAAGGTTTCTTACCTCGATTTTCTCGACTATCGCCAGAGCGGTATTTTTGAAGATCTGACGGTCTACCGCCCGGTGGGTTTGAACATGGCCATCGACGAGATGCCGGAGTTTGTTTTCGGCAACCTGGCCTCGGCCAACTACTTCGAGATGCTGGGCGTCGAGCTCGAGCTCGGGCGTCCGTTCCTCGATGGAGAAGAGAACGATCCGCTCGTGGTCCTGAGCCATCGTTTCTGGGCGTGGCGCTTCGGCTCGGACCCAGATGTCATCGGCCGGAACGTGCGGCTCAACGGCCAGCACTTCTCGATCATCGGGGTGGCCCCTGCCGGCTTCTTCGGCACCGAGATCCTGCTGTCGCCGGACTTCTGGATACCGATCCGGACCCAAGCACAGGTGCTGCCGTCCCTCAGTTCGTTGGAGGATCGCGGCGCCAGAGGCTTGCGCTGCACGGCGCGCCACAAGCCGGGCACGTCGCAGCAGCAGATCCAGGACCGCCTGAAAGATCTCAGCCAGCGCCTGGCAGAGCAGTATCCCGACAGCTACGAGGACCTTGCGATCCAAGCCGTGCCGGAGTCCGAGGCGCGGATCGAGATCGGAGTCGGTCGCGTGATGAAGCAGGCCGCCACGGCACTGTTGGTGCTCGTCGCTCTGGTGCTGCTGATGACCTGCGCCAACGTGGCCAACATGCTCCTGGCCCGCGCCATCGGCCGTCAGCGGGAGATCAGCATCCGCCTGGCGATGGGTGCCAAACGTCGACGCATCGTGCGCCAGCTGTTGACCGAGAGCACCCTGCTGGCGGTTCTCGGGGGCGCCCTGGGGCTGCTGATCGCCTACGCGGTTTCCTACGCCTTCACCAAGCTGCCGACGCCACCGGGCCTTCCGATCGGCATCGAAGCGCCGCTCGATCTCCGCGTCCTGCTCTTCAGCCTGGCGGTTTCGATCTTCGCTGGCGTCGTCTTCGGGCTGGTTCCCGCCCTGCAGATCTCGCGCCCCGACCTGATCCTGACGCTCAAGGAGCGCGGCCAGAGCTCTGGTGGAACGGGACGCTGGAGCGTCGGCAGCCTCTTGATCGCCGGCCAGGTGGCGATCTCCTTGGTGCTGCTAATCAGTGCCGGTCTGCTGCTTCGCAGCCTGGGGCAAGCTCAATCGACGGATATCGGCATGGATCCCAACGGTGTGCTGACGCTGGCCCTAGATCTCGACGCCCAGGGCTATTCAGAAGATGAAGGGCAGCGCTTTTACCGTGAGCTGCTCGATCGCCTGCGGGCGTTTCCAGGGGTCGTTTCCGCCAGCCTCGCCTCACCGGTGCAGATGGGCTGGAGCTCCGCCAAGAGCGCCGTGGTGGTCGAGGGGCAGCAGAGCATCGATACCGTGGACAAGCTTGAAGTCGGGTTCAGTATCGTCGCGGTCGACTACTTCGAGACCGTCAAGACCTCGATCGTCGAAGGGCGTAGTTTCGAGCGGTCTGACACCGCGGAGCAGCCCCTGCGCGTGATCGTCAACGAGACCTTCGTCGAGCGTTATTGGAGCGATCGAGAAGTCCTCGGACAGGTCATCCGGGTCGACGCTCTCGAAGGCGCGGTGGCGACAGTAGTGGGCGTCGCGGAGGACGGCAAGTATCGTCTCCTGACCGAAGCCCCCAGGCCCTTCATGTACTTTGCACACCAGCAGTTCTACTCCTCGGCCGCCACGCTGCTGGTACGCACCGCCGGTGATCCGACCCGCCTGACGCAGAGCCTGTCGCGCGAGATCTATGCCCTGGACGACCAGCTCGTGATCTCGAACACCCAGCCGTTGGAGACCCTGATCAGCGGTCGCACCCTGTTACCGCTGCGCCTGGTGGCGGCCACCGCTGGGGCATTCGGTCTACTCGGTGCACTTCTGGCCGCCATCGGGCTTTATGGCATCATGAGCTTCTCGGTCTTGCAGCGACGCCGGGAGATCGGCATCCGGATGGCGATCGGCGCGGAGCCCGTCGACGTACTCAGCCTGGTGCTCCAGCGAGGTGTGGCTCTAGCGGTCGTGGGTCTCACCCTGGGGATCCTGCTGGCCCTGGCGGTCAGCCAGCTGTTGGCGGGTCTGCTGGTAGGCGTCGGCGCCCTCGATCCGATGGCCTTCGCAGCCTCGATCAGCGGCTTGCTGCTCGTGACCCTAGCCGCGAGCCTCTTCCCGTCCTTGCGAGCGCTCGCCATCGATCCGGTGAGAACGCTCAACGCGGAGTGAACGACTGAGAGAGAGCTGGTAGACAAGGGCTCGCAAGAGCTCAAATGCAGTTGGCTGCAGCCCCCGCTGCCGGCGAGATCTCAGCTGACGTTAGCTCCAGCAACGGCGGGGGCAGGATCTTTCGTGGCAGCTTCTTCAGTCGGCTCGTCGCTGGCCTGGCGGGACTGCCGCCGCTGATCGATCAACGTCGACAGCTCGTCGAAGCTGACGCCGAGGCGGTCGGCGGTGGCGGCGGCTAGGGAGGTTTCGGCGACGCCGGGCTGGAATTGGTAGGTTGAGGTGAGGTCGTCCTGGGTCTCTACCTGCAGGTATTCGAGCGACGGCACGGGCTGCTCGTCGCGTAGGCTGCGGGCGAAGTCGAGGAAGTGGGTGGAGATGAAGCTGACGGTCTGCAGCCGGTCGAGCAGGCGGACGACCATGGAGAAGATGTCGGTGCCCTCGGCCGGGTTGGTGCCGGAGCACAGCTCGTCGAGGATCACCATGGAAGGTGAGCCCATGGCCTCGAAGAGGTGGCGGATGCGCAGCAGCTCGCGGCCCAGGCGGCCCTCGGCCTGGCTGGCGGTCTCGCTCTCCACCAGCGAGACGAACATGCCGCGGATCATCGGCAGGTTGGCGGAGGCGGCGGGCACGTAGAGACCGCTTTGGCCGAGCAGCTGGGTGAGCCCGACGGTCTGCAGCAGGCGCGTCTTGCCGCCGGAGTTGGGGCCGGTGACGATGGTGATCGCGCGGTTGCCTTGGCTGCGGATGCTGCACGGGACGGGCGGTTTGTCGAGGTCGAGCAGCAGGGGATTGAACACCTGCTCGAGATCGAGCGGCTGAGTGTCATCGAAGTTGGCGAGCGACATCTCGAGGCCGTCGTCGGCGACCCGACGCTTGAGCGACAGCGAAGCGAGATAGAGCTCGAGCTGGCTGATGAGCTGCACCAGCGGGGTGATCGAAGGGGAGATCTTGAGGTAGACCTCGCGCAGCAGGCGCGACGCCATCTCGCGCTGGGACAGGCGGTAACCGTAGAGCACGAAGAGCTTGAGGCGATCAAAGAAACGCCGGAGCGGACCGCGGTAGAAGCGGTTCTTGGTGTTCTCTTTGAAGTCTTCGATCGTCAGCGTCTTGAGCTCGCCGTCGGCCCCCATCTGAACGCGCACCCTGAGAGTCGACTGGCGACTCTGGTAGTCGAGCAGGTCGGCGAGAATGCCGTATTCGTTCGACGCCTGGATCTCTAGCCCGGCCTGGTGCAGGCGATTCAAGCCGGACTTGGCGTCGGCGAAGCCGCTGACCATCCAGTCGATGATCCACTTGGCGAGCTTGAGCAGATCGAGGCGGAAGGCGTTGATGTCGAGCTTGGCGGAGTGGTCCGGCTGCTTGAACATGGACAGCAGCTGGCTGAGCTCCTGGTAGAGCTTCTCGCTGTTGCGCAGCAGCGTCTCGTTGCTCTCGAGCTCGCGCAGGATGTCCTGGCGAAACTGCACCGCTTCGAGGGTGGAGGGGGGATCCGACAGCACGCCGTAAAGGAAGGCGTGGTTGACCGGAAACCTCAGGCCCTCGATCTGGATCGTATAGCAGCCACGGATCAGCTCTTTGACGAAGAGATCTTCGGCGAACAGCTCGAGGTTCCAGCCGTCGCCCTCGCTGTCGAATACGCCGAGCTCACGCTCGAGGCCCTTGGCGTCTTCGCGACCCAGGAATGCCAGCTCGAGCAGGCTGTTGACGGCATCGCGATTGCCGGCGGATTTAGGCTGAAGGTTCAGCAGGTCCGGGATCGCCATATCCTCAGCCGGGCCAGTCGGCAGGTCGAGGCCGAGGGCACCGGACGTGCGATTGCGTTTCAAAGATTCGGAGAGTCTCATGACGGCCTCGGATGATAGCGCATGGTCGGGTAGGACCCTGAGCGTGGGCAGAAAGTTCCCGGCCCTGAACGAGATACTCTGATTGGAGCTCAGTCGTTGAGAGCGAACCGAAAGGTCTGAATGCGGTGGTCGCTCAACCGGCTGCCGGCGAGGTCGTAGCTCAGGGGCTGGACGCGTGGTCCCAGCAGGCTGTGATCGATCGCCCACAGCGGTAGAGGAAACGGCCAGGTGTAGGACCAGCCGCGGCCGACGCGGTGGTAGGCGTGGCTGTAGCCAGACGGCAGATCGGTGAGGGCGCCGGAGCGGCGGGGGGCGTTGAAGTCACCCGCAACGAGGTCGGGCTGGTAGTGCTGGATCCAGCGGTTGACGGTCTCGAGGCCGGGCCGGCGCGCGGTAGTGAGGGAGGCGGGGAGATCCACCGCCAGGACGCTGAGCTGCTGGTCGCCGACCTGGCAGACGGCGTAGATCAAGCCGAGGTCGGAGTTTGGCCGCTCGCTGCGGCCGTCGACGAAGCCGCGGCAGGCGAGGCCGAGCTTGTAGTCGCGAATCATCGAGAAGCCGTCGCCGAGCACCGCCACCCGCTCGCTGCGGATGCTCTCGGGCAGCTCCGAGATGACGTAGATATCGGCCGGACGTTCGGCCAGCTCGTCCTGGACGCTCTGCCAGCCGAGGAGGCCGCGAAACACGTTCCAGTGCACCAGGGTATAGGTGTTGGCGGGGGTGGCAGCGGTCGGCGGCTCCGCCCAACGGTTCTCGAGGGTCGCGGTGACGGCGGCGGGCGCCAGCGCGGCCAGCAGAGAAGCTGCCGCCAGCGGCTTCCGCTGAGATCGCCAGGCGAACGCGGCGGCGATCAGCAGGGCAGCGCCCAGCAGGGGCGAAGGAAGGTAGAAGCACAGTCCGCTGAGCCACCAGCGATCGCGCAGCACCTGGCCAACCGCCCACGGCACGACGGCGATCAGCGGCAGGCTGACCAGGTGGCGGGTTACGGTTCTCAAAGCCGTCGCTTGCTCAGCAGGGAGGATCATCCTGCTGAGTAGTGTAGTCAGTGAGAGCTTGTCGGAGCGTGTTTCCCTCAGAGCACGCTATGGCTAGCAGCTTCGCTCACTGACGTCTCCATGACTCCTTTGCAGCGTCCACCAACCGGTCGCCGGCTCGTCTCGCTCCAGCGATGTTCCGCGACACGGGTCCGAGCTCGAGCTCGGCGAGAGGGCCCGAAACGTGAATGCGCGGATGCCAGCGAAGCGCGGAGTCCACGATAGGGTAGCCGCAACGCGCACACGGCAACGAGGCCGAGGAGACCAGCTCATCGACCAGCGACCCGCCCGGGCGGAGTGAAGCGAAACCCGTCGCGAGCAGCACGCGGTCCACTGCCAGCTCTTCATGGTTGGTCAGCGCTAGAACGAGACTATCGCTGCGCGTATCCAACTTTTCAACCCCGGCTTCGTGCCAGAGGAGCTGGCTCCGGTCGATGGCTCGATTGAGCGCGCGCCGGACGTCGGGGGGCACCGAGCCCTTGTGGCGCGCCTCAGTAATCAGGTCCCGCCGACGGTTGAAGTCCGGTTCGCGTTTGAAGCTCGTCATGAACTTCGGACCGAGCCAGCCCGAGTCGCTGTCGAACTGGTGCTGACGCAAGGCGTGGCGCGAGACGAGATGAGGCTGATGACCTTCCTCCACCAGGCGGAGCGCCACCTGGCCCGCCGAGATACCGCCGCCGATGACCACGACGGTCTCGCTCGAAGGTGGCCAATCGTCGAACCCGGGCTCGAAAACGTGGTGTACGCGAGGGTGGCTCCGCGGCGCCCAATCCGGCCAGTCGGGCTGGTCGCCCGCGCCGATGGCCAGCACGAGGTTCTGTGCTGCGATCTCGGATCCGCTCGAGAGCTGAACGAAGACACCGTTGCAGTCGACCGAGCATCTCGTGGCCCGATCCTGAATGTGGAGCTTGTCGAGTCCGAAGGTCTGAACTACCTGGTCACAGTGCTCATTGAAGAGAGTCAGGGCGGGTCGGTAGAAAGGAGATGCGAATAGCTCGCGGCCTCGGCTCTTGCGCCGCCCGGCGAAGCGTTCGAGCGACCAGGGCTTGAGG
>JBCCEE010000080.1:0-23618 GCA_039030415.1 Acidobacteriota bacterium | reverse complement strand
CGTGAACGCTCGATGTCGTCTTGGAGCATGGTGTAAATCCGTGACGTCTTGCTGCCCTTGGCGATGTGCGCTTCGTTGTAGAGCTTGATCTCCGCCACCAGAAGCTGCGCCAGTCTCGCGGCTTCGGTCTCGTGAGCGTTCATCGGCTGATGGCGTTGATCCCGAGCGATCTCGAGATCCTGTCGGCTGAACGTCTGCGGCACCTGCCCGGCCGTAGTGGGGCTGAAGCTCTGTGGCTTGGGCAGTGCCGGGCGAGCGTCACGAGCTAGGAGCACGATGCAGAACAGCGCACCCAAGACTGAGATCCCGCTGAGCCACGGGGGACCGAGGTCCCAGAAGAGCGCGGGCATCGCCAGGCAGATCAGCAGAGCGATCCACAGTGCCTTCCTCTTCCCGGAATCGTGTCGACGAGATGTCATAGCGTGATCAGGTCTTGGGTGGTATCGGCAGAAGCGCGACGCGGATCATCGTACGATTCTATCCACGACTTGCTCGATTCCCGCGGAAGATCCTATCGCCGGCCTTGGCGGGTCAAGGGGCGGTGACTGGCGTCGACACGGTGGCCGGGGCTCCTCGCGTCTCCCGCTCGAGAGCGCGCACCGCCATGCCACCGACGATGAACAGCGAGGATAGGGTGCCGGCGAGGGTACCGACGATCATCACCCAGGCGAAGCCCTCGAGCGGGCGCAGGCCGACGAGCAGGATGGCAATGGCCGGCACCATGGTCGATAGGCTGGTCAGGCCAGCGCGACTGAGGATGCTGTCGACGCTGTCGCTGACCCGCTTCGGGATCGACGATTGGCGTCGCGCGCGATCGCGAAGATGCTCATTTCTGACGTGACTCCACAGCACCACCGAGTCGTTGACCGAATAGCCGATCACGGTGAGCAGGGCTGCCACCACCGCCAGGTCGATCGCG
The DNA here is from genome assembly GCA_039030415.1 of Acidobacteriota bacterium. Lineage (GTDB taxonomy): Bacteria > Acidobacteriota > Thermoanaerobaculia > Multivoradales > J023 > JAAELT01. The sequence goes on along the minus strand of JBCCEE010000080.1, from coordinate 22,699 downwards.
ATATGGGTGTGCGCTAAGAACACCAGGATCAACGTTACGTCGAGCACTACCGCCAGCAAGATGCCGAGGAAGATCAGGCCGCGGGAGCCGGCGGACATGGGTCGCGCCTTGCGCGTCGTGAGAGCGCCGTTGATGGGCCCTTGCAGCACCACGAAGTAAAGCGCGAGGAGAAAGAACGACAGGATGAACACCGAGAGGCTGCGCAGCAGGCGAGCGCTCGAAACCCGGCTGTCGATCGATGCGGCGCTCTCGAGGGTGACCGACTCCGCCTCCATCAGGGCGACCAGCTCCTGCACGGTGAGTGGCCCCCAGTTTTCACCGGGTTGAATCTGAGCTTCTGCGGTAGCGGCGTTGGCGAGCTCTTCACCGCTGAGGGCGACCCCCAGGGTCACCAGGGAGCGACCGTCGGCCGGATCGCCGAGGGTTTGCTGGCGAACGTCGACGCCGGGCAGCCGCTCCTGCAGCCTGCGCAAGGCGGCTTCAGCGCGGGCGCTCTCATCACTGGTGAGGATCAGCTGCGTACCGGCCTCGAAATCGCTGCCGAGCTCGAGGCTGGGAGCGCTGGTGGACGGCCCGACGAAGGCGAGGCCGAGAGTGAGGATGATGCTAGCCGCCACCGCCGCGCCGTAGAGCCAGCGCCAGCGCAGCACGCCGGGCCTGCGCCCGCGCACCCAGGAAAGCAGGTCGATGCCGAGGTCTGGCAGCAGGCCGTGGGTGCGCGCTAACAGGGCGCGGGTGGTGAAGATCGTCAGGACTGACGCGGCAATGCCGACGAAAATGAACAGGGCGAAGGAGCGCAGGCGATCGCCGGTCAGCAGCAGCATCATGACCAGCGCGGTGGTTGCGTTGGCATGGAACAGCACCCGACCCTCCTGGGCGAACGAGTAGAGCTTGCCGACGAATCGCCCTGGACTGCCTTGGAACGGCAGACTCGCGGTGACGCCAGATGTCGCGCGACTGAGCCGGCGATCCAGGGCTTCGAAGATGAGGATGAAGGCGTCCATGCCCATGCCGATCGACAGTACGAGGCCAGCGATTCCCGCCAGGTCGACGGTGAGGTCGAAGATCGCCACTAGGCTACCGACCGCGAGCAGCAGAAAGCCGAGGGAGAGTACGCCCGTCACCAGCAGCCAGCTGCGGTGGGCATAGGCGAAGATCAGTACGCCGACGAGCAGCGCCATGGACAGCAGCAGGGCGGAGCGCCCGAGCTCCTGCACCTCCTGACCTAGGCTGGGACCGACCGCCGTCAGACTCTCCATGGTGAGCGAGATCGGCAGTGAGCCGGAGCGCAGCATGCGGGTCAGGTTGGTGGCTTCTTCGAGATCGTAGGCGCCGCGCAGGACTCCGCTGCCGCGGATCTCGCTTTCGATGCGCCCCGCCCATTCGACCTCGTCGTCGAGCAGGATCGCCAGCTGGCGACCGATGTTGCTGGAGGTGAATTTACCGAACGCCTCGTCGTGGGGGCTCTCGAACCGGAATGCCACCCGCGGCGCGTCCCCCTCTGGGTCGAAGGTACCGCTGGATCCCGTTTCGACCCGCAGGCTACGCGGGTCGAGCATCTCGCCCGAGAAGATGGCCGGCTCGAGCTCGAGCATTTGACCCGCATAAGGGTAGAGCGGAGCATCAGGCGATTCTGCCCCTCCGTCGTGCGCTTTGGCGACGAGCCGGAACGTCAGCCTGTAGGTCTTGCCGACGAGCTCCAAGACCTGGCGATGGTCTTGGACGCCGGGGATTGCGACGACGAGGGTCTCATCGTCGCGCACCACCACGTCGGGAACGGTAGAGAGCGACCGGGTGAGGCGACTGGCCAGAGTCTCCTTGGCGAGCGCGAGTAGCTCGGCGCGAGCCGCCTCGTCGGGCGGTGGAGCGGCACCTACGCGTCGGTCGAAGTCCGGGCGGTAGGTCACGGTCACACCGCCGGCGAGATCGAGTCCTAGGTCGATTGGGGAGACGCCACCCAGTAGCGGTACGATCAGCGCGGCGGCCAAGATGATGACAAGAGCGAAGAGGGAGTAGGGGGGACGTCGGGACGCTTTCATGATTTATCTCCTGCCGGGGACGAGGGTCCCCGGGTTGATCGCGGATCGACCGACGCGCGTCTCGGGCGCGTCGGCGGCTGCAGTTCGAGGAGCGCGGCGAGCCGGCTGTCCAGTGCGGTCAGCAGGGCTCGGCGATCCTGGCCTGGAGCGGTGGGGTCACCGGCTCCAAGCGGACGCGATCAACAGAGAAAGGCGCAGTGGCTCAAGTAGAGCGGTGTGGAGGGAGCTGGAGAGAAGGTCGAGGCGAGCGGGACGTCGGCGGGATCGGCCCAAGACATGCTGGCTGTCCCTGCCGTGGCGAGGATCGCCGGTGCCGAGCGTTCGCCTTTGCCGACCGTCGCGGGGGGCGCTACCGTCTGCTCCGGTGCGCCCCTGCCGCTGAAACCACCCGGCGCCGTGTCAGTATCGGACGCTGACGCGACCTGTGCCGCCGAACCGATTGTGTGCGCGCTGACGTTGCTGGCCAGTGGACCGAAAAGCATCACCAGGGCCACAACGGCGGACAAAAGGCAAAGCGCGAAGGGGGTGGATCGAACTCTCACAGTCTTTTCAGGGTACGGTGCGTCGAACCGGGTTGTCAACCTACGGAGTGACGTTCGCTTGCGAGAGCCTGGAGGTCCGGACCCTGCGAAACGATCGATTTGGGCCGGACGGTCGATTCGGCGGGGTGAGCTCGCGGCGCCTAGAGGAGTCGAGATGCTAGAACTGATGTGATGTTCGGTTCGGCTGATTCGAGACGTCATTCGGGTTCCGGCAGGCGCCATCCTCCGGCCATGGTTCTGCTGATTTTCGCGCTTGCCCTCGGGGTCAGCGGGGAGTCTCTGAGTGAGCCCAGCTGGAGTCTGGCTGAGCTACCGCGGCCGGATCTCAGCGCCATCGACCCGGCGTTACGAGACCAGCTGGAAGCCGCTCGTCAACGCTTTGACGAGCTCGTCCAGGGCTCCATGCCGTCTGCCACCGCGTCTACCGAGCGGCTTGCTGTCGCTACCGGCCATATGGCTGAGATCTACCATGTTCACGAGTTTCACCGGGCGGCGCAAGTGGCGTACCGCAACGCGTCCCAGCTGAGCTCCGAGGAGGCACGTTGGGCATATGGCGCCGGCTTGGTGGCTCTAGAGCTGGCGGAGCCCGAGGAAGCGTTGGCAAGCTTCGACAAGGTGCTGGTAGCGGAGCCGGACGATCTGCCGAGTCTTCTGCGTTCAGGCCAGCTCCTCATCAGCCTCGATCGCTTGCCGGAGGCGCGAGAACGCTTCGAGCAGGCGAAGCACCTCGATCCAGGCTGTGCGGTGGCGTTACGCGGCATGGCCCAGATCGCGGCGAGCTCGGGCGACTTCGAGCGCGCCGTGATGCTCTATCGGCAGGTCCTGGAGCTGCAGCCGAAGGCCAGCATCGTCCACTATCCGCTGGCGCAAGCGCTGCGGCGGACGGGGGATCTAGAGGCCGCCAGACAGCAGCTGACGCGGCGCGGGAACGTCGAGGTGTCGTTCGAGGACCCGCGCCTCGATCGCCTGGCGCGAATCGCCAAGGCTTCGGCAGTCGAGGTGCTGTTGGCGCAAGTCGAGAGGCTCGGGGTTACGCCGCGGGAGCTGGTGGGCTTTGCAGTCACCCACCTCAGCGATACGCCGGGAGCGGTCGAATACCTCGAAGCTGCCGCGAGCCGCTGGGACGTCGAGGGGGAGGAGCATGGCAGGCTCGAGCTGGCTCGGCTGAACACCATGATCAGTGGCTTGCTGGTCGCCAGGCGTCAGGATGCAGAAGCGCTCGACCACGCTCGCTCAGCGATCGAGCTGGCGTCGTCACGTGACGGAAGTGCGAGTCTGGCTGCAGATCGAGAGCCGACGCGTCACGAAGCGGCCCACAAGGTGATGGTGGCTGCCAGCCTTTATGCCGCCGGAATCTTGGATCGACGTCAGCACTATGGTGAAGCCCTGACGTATTACGCGACCGTTCTGGAGCTGGCGCCCGACAGCGTCGACGCCCTCGCCGGTCGGGCGCGAGCGCTCGTCGAGCTGGATCGAGCGGCCAAGGCCGTGCCGGCGCTAGAGCGGCTCGCCCAGCTCGAGCCTGAAGATGGCACCGTGCGTTTGCGCCTGGGCATGGTGCGGCAACGCCTTGGCCAGGCTCGGGCGGCGAGCGACGCCTATCGTGCCGCGCTGGCTTCAGAGCTCGAAGCGTCGGATGCTGCCCTCGCGCACGGCAATCTGGCGACCCTGGCGCTGCGACGCGGAGACTTCGAGTTTGCGTTAGTCGAGCTCGAGCGAGCTGTCGAGCTCGACCCCGGCTCGGTGATGCTCAGGCTGCGCCTGGCAGACGCCTTTGGGGGGCACGACCGATATGTTGAGGCCGCGCAGCACTACGCCGCGGCGATCGAGCTGCAGCCGAATCACGAAGCCGCTCGGGTCGGCGAGGTCAGTGCTTTGATCTTTGCCGAGCGTTTTGCCGAGGCCAGAGCTAGACTCGAAACCGGCGTCTTAGATCTGGCGCAAAGCCGGCGCATGACGCATTTGCTGGCGCGCTTTCTGGCCGCCGCTCCATCCTCCGCGCTACGTGACGGTCAGCGCGCTCTCGGCCTGGCCACCGAGTTGTTTCGGTGGCGTCAGAACCTCATCCATGGCGAGACCGTCGCGATGGCGCTGGCACAGCTCGGGCGGTTCGACGCAGCGGTCGAGCTCCAGGACCGGCTGCTACAAGCGCTGAAAGAGGCTGCGCAGCCGCTGGCAGAGCAGCGGCTGCGTGCCAATCTCGAGCTCTATCGTGCCGGCCGGCGCTGTTGCGCCCAGGAAGCCTATGTGGTCCTACTACCGATTGCTGAGACTGCAGTTGACTCCTGAGCGACGTTACGCCCGCTTGTGGTGGTTGGCGACGCTGGCTCTTGGCTGCCTGACGACGGGCTGCGGCAACGGTTGGTGGATCGAGGGCGAGACAGGGGCGGGTGAGGACGGGCTGGCGCCTGCGTCGCCCTCATTCCTGCTGGTGACGCTAGACACCACCCGGGCCGACCGGCTCGAACCCTACGGTGGCGACGTTGCGACACCCACGCTGCAGGCCCTGGCATCGGAAGGCATTGTGTTCGAGCATGCCTATGCCGCGACGCCGGTGACGCTGCCATCCCATGCCACCATTTTCACTGGCCTCGATCCGCCGGCCCACGGCGTCCGCAACAATGGTATTCACGCCCTCAGTGCTTCGATGACGACGCTGGCCGAGGTCTTGACTCAGGAGGGCTACCACAGCGCGGCCTTTGTCTCGGCGGCGGTGCTCGAGCGACGCTATGGGCTCGATCAGGGATTCGCGACCTATGATGATGATCTCGCTGCCGGCCGTCCCAAGGCGCCGCGCGTGATCGCCGAGCGGCCGGCAGAAGTCACCATCGACGCAGCCCGCGCCTGGCTCGACCAGGCCGAGTCGCAACAGCCTCTGTTTCTATGGGTTCATCTCTTCGATCCCCACGCCGTCTATGCTCCACCAGAGCCGTTCGCTAGCCAGTACTCGGATCGACCCTACGAAGGCGAGATCGCGTACGTCGACGCCCAGCTCGGTCGCCTACTGGATCATCCTCGGCTCGACGACAACCTACTGGTGTTCGTAATCGCGGATCACGGCGAGAGCCTGGGCGAGCACGGTGAGAACAGTCACGGCATGTTGGCCTACGACGCCACCCTGCGCATTCCTTGGATCGTTCGCCTGCCGGGAGGCGGGGCACCGATCCGCCTGCGTCACGAAGTCGGGCAAGTCGACGTCATGCCGACAGCGCTCGAGCTTCTTGGGTTGGACCAGGCGCTGGATGCCAATAGCGCCATCGAGCTCAACGGCACCAGCCAGGCGCCAGCCATTGTCACCTCGGGCGCTCGCGGAGTCGACCCGCGGATGCTCTACGCCGAGACCCTGGTGCCGTACTACACCTACGGCTGGGCGAGGCTGCACAGCGTTCGACGAGCCGGCTGGAAGTGGATCGATGCACCTGCACCGGAGTTCTTCCACCTGCCCGCCGACCCCGGCGAGCTGCAGAATCTGTTGGAAACCCAGGGCGAGCGCGGTCGCGAACTGCGCGACGAGCTGCGTCGTCGCGCTTCAGAAGAGGGACCAGCGTCCGAGCTGAAGGTGGATGCTGTGACCCGTGCGAAGCTCCGTAGTCTCGGCTACCTGACGGGAAGAGCGGGTGAGCGCGAGCAACGCCCGGACCCCAAAGTCATGATCGGGGTCCACCTGGCCTTGGAGCGGGCTCAGGAGGCTCTCTATCGGCACGATTTCGAGCGCGCGTTAATTGAGCTGCGGGCAGTGCTGCAGAAGGATCCCGAGAATCTGGCCGGACTTTCCGATCTCGCCAAGGCGCTGGCGGAGCAGGGCGAGCTGGAAGAGGCGCTGCGCCTCGCCAAACGTGCGGTCGAGCTCGACCCGGAGAACGCCGGCTTGCATCTTGGACTTTCTGTGCTCTCGAGCCGTTCCGGCGATGAGTCGACGGCCCTGGAGGCCATCGAAGCTTCGCTGGCTCTCGATCCGAGGTCGATCGACGCCGGGCTCGAGAAGGTCCGCGTGCTCTATCGACTAGAGCGTCATGACGAAGCGATCGAGCTGCTGCGCGCGATGGCGTTGGAGTATCCGAGCCAGCCGCGCATCGACATCGGTGTCGCCGAGCTGATCGAGGCACCGGCGGGGAGGACCGGAGAGGCGGAAGCACGCCTGCGTCGGGCGGTCGAACGCGAGCCCTACCTGAAGCAGGGTTGGCTGGCTCTTGGCAGCCTGCTGGCGGTCCAACAACCGGCAGATGCGGTCGCAGTCTATCGCCAGGCGTTGACTTTTCAGCCCAGGGACATGACCTTGCGCGCACGGCTCGGCGTGTTGCTAGCGCAGAGCGGAGAGCCCGAGGCGGAGGAGCATCTGCAGGCCGCCGCGGTCGCCCTGCGGCCGCCGTCGGTGGAAGTCCACGGAGCGCTGGCGGTGCTGGCACTCGAGCATGGGCGCTGGGCTGCTGCCGAGCAGCAAGCGCGTCGCGCTATCGAGCTGGTGCCGGAGCACGCCGAGAGTTGGAATCATCTCGCTATTGCGCTCGAGGAGCAGCAGCGTCCTTCAGCCGCGATCGAGGCTTATCGTCGTGCTCTTGCGAGCGATCCGGGTCATTGGCGATCCGGCTTCAATCTGGGCCTCCTTCTCAAGCGACAGGGGCGGCTCGAAGCCGCTGCCGAGGCCTTTCGGGATGTCCTCGAGCAGCAGCCCTCGCATGCCAAGTCGCACTACGAGCTCGGTGTCTTGTATGGCGGCTCGCTCGGAGATACCGATCGTGCCAGCGAGCATCTGCGGATCGCCCTGGAGCTCGAGCCCGGGCATTCCCGCGCCGAGCGGGTGCGTAGGATGTTGCAGCAGCTACAGGCGGGTTAAAGCGATGTCTCGGTCGCCGTTTCAGGGGAACGAACTACGCGCGCCAGGAACATCTCGAACTGCCTTTGGGTTCGTTGCTCCAAGATTTCATAGGCGAAAGGTGTTGCTGCCATGAGATCACGATGCTCGTCGCTGAAGAAGACCACGAGATCGCCGGCTTTGGGCTGAGCGCCCTCAGCGGTCGGCTCAGCATCGAAGGTCGCTACTGGGCGAGCCATGTAGAAGAAGAGTGACGAGTGGCGAAAGTGTTTGCTGACCGGCCCCGTCCACAGTTGGATCGAGGGCTCGAGATGCTGGCTGAAAGTCTCCGCGACCGCGCGCAGGGAGCGCGAGCTGGCGCGGTTGGGCTGAATAATCATGGTCTGGGCGAGCCAGGCTGCAAGCGCCACGGCGATGACGAAGGGGACGCTACTTTTATATCGTGTGGGTCCTGGCTGGCTGAACGCCGCGATACCACAGAGCACGCTGATTGGCGTTGCCAACGGCAGCAGGTAGCGGGTTTGGGTTGCCGGCACGAGCATAAAGGAAAAGACTCCGGTGGCTACAAAACAGGCGGCGATGCGGGCGACGCGCTGTGAGGGCGCGTCCAACTGCGCCCAGGCGGCACGCAGCTTGGCTGGAGGTGCCACGAGGAGAAAAGTCCAGGGCAGGAAGAGGGCCCAGGCGACCACGGGCTTGGTCAAGGTAGCCGCCAAGCTGTCGAAGGTCCAGGTCAGCCCCTTGTCCGCAGCTTCGGCCATGGGTTGGGCGAAGGCCTGCCATCCCGCGGTATGAAAAGCGCTCAGTCCCCAGCTTCCGACCAAGATGGCGAAAATCGTCAAGCCGATCAGGTGGCCAGTTTGAAACAAGCGCCTGACACGTCCGCTCACCGCTGCTGCGAGGAGCAACCCGGGAGCGTAGAACATCAGAGCAGGCAGACCCTTAGCGAGAAAAGCAGCTGAGAGGGCCAGATAGCCGAGTAGCCAGATTGCATTGTGCGGAATATCTGCCGCGAGGTTGCGGCAGGCGGCGGCGACAGCGATTCCGACCCCGGCTGCCAAGGGCAGGTCGAACTCGGCGAGGTGCAGTTTTTGCAGCATCAGGCCGCCGGTCAGCGCGGCGAGTGCACTCGAGAAACTAGCGCGCGTGCCGATCAAAGGGCGCAGTAGGCCCAGGATCGCGCAGCTCATCAGCAGCGCGCAGAGAGCGAAGGGCAGTCGTAGAGCCAATACCGAGGTTTCCCCGAGGGACCAGAAGCCTGCCAGAGCTAGCCAATAGGCCAGGGGAGGCTTGTAGCTATAGATCTCGCCGTGCAGATGGGGAACTGAGTACTCGCCGGTGCGCGCCATGGTTCTGGCACCGTCAGCGACAATGCCCTCCATGGCGATGGCATCAGTGATCAGAAGTCCGACGCTGCACAGTGGGACGGCGACCAGAAGCAGTGCGATCCATGGCCGCTGCCGGATCCAGGATTCGACTCGCTGGGCGACCGGTGTCTCGACCTTGGGCCAGGTAGGCGTCTCGACGTCGAGACCGACGCCGGACTCGGCACGATTCATAGGTTTTCTCGGGACTTTGGCATGATCGTGGGAGCTCCAAAGCGATGGAAACTCTCGCCTTGCTTACGTTCAGGAGCTGCTTTTGGAGTCAGGGAGCCAAGAGTGTAGACGATCGAGGCATCGAACGAGCTGCTGCGCAGTCTCGGCCAGCTCCTGGGCCCGCGGGCGTGATTATCTCTGAGACATGAGAATGCTCGCTCGAAGCTATCAGGCCACATCAATCTCGAATTCAGGAACTGGCGAGCCCAAGCGCTCGAACCAGGCCACGTGCTCGGCGACGAGATCGAGCCGTAATCGGTGCCGGCCTTGGGGGAGCGAGACGCTAACCCGCAGGTCTAGGGACTCGCCCGGGGCGACGTCACTTCCCAGCGGCTGGCGGGCGAAATCGTCGTTCGAGCTTTCACCGGACACGAGCTGGACTCCTAGGCGCACAGCGCCAAAGTCGTTCCGGCTGTGGTTGAGCCAGCGGGCGGTCCCGGTATTGGTAACGGTGATCTCGAGATCGAGCGCTTGGCCTACGGCGACGCGGGCCGGGACGGCACCGAGCTCGATACGGTGCCCCAGGCCTTCGGGACTACGGCTATCCGGGGTGAATGGGCCGTTGTGCAGAAAGAAGACCGGGCCGTCGGTCATTCCCTGTTGCACCATTGTCCGGATCTTGAGCTCGGTCCGGCTCGGCCAGACGTGGCCCGGCCAGATGTGGCCCGGCCAGACGTGGCGACGCCACCAGCTGCGCCAGCGCTCGAGCCTGCCGATTGCAGTTTCCGGGGCCACAATCGCCAGATACTCGTCGAGTGCGAATAAGGTGGGCTGCGGAATGCCCTGGGTGCAGGCCAAGTCTGTGAAGCCTACCTCTCGCGCGAGACCGAAGATGTCCTCGAGGCGGATGTCATTTTCGAGGGTAGCGAGCCGGGCCATCTCCATCTGTGCTGGTGCGGTGCGCGAGTGCTTGCGCCCAGGCTCGGCGAAACCCGCGATGCCACCGGGTCTCAGGACGCGCTGCATCTCGGCCAAGGCCTCGCGCTGGTTGGGAATGTGATGAAAGGCGTCGAAACAGATGACGCGATCTACTGAATCGTCCGACCAATCCACTCGATGGCCATCGTAGGGTACGAAGTGGGCTGGTGCTTGCCGCTCGCCAACATAGTGGCGCTCGAATGCCTGTTCGCCAAGGCGCAGCGCAGTTGCCGAAACGTCGACGCTCACGGTCTCGCAGCCCAACTGGTTCAGGTGGCGCGATAGCCAACCGAGACCGGCGCCGAAGTCCATCACCGTCATACCCTGGCCAAGACGTAGGCCGCCCAGCAGGTGCCCTAGCTTGTGTAGGCTCTGTGGCGCCTCGAGCAGGTTGGCGAACGGCTTTCGCGCCTCGTGGACGATCAGCTCCTCTCCATCGAGGCGTGAAAAATAGTCCTCGGCGGTGGCGCACAGGTCTTCGACGCTGTGCTGACGTAGGAAATCCTCGACGTCGATCAAGGTGTCACTCCCCGTATTGATCGAAGAGGCAGTTTCTTTGTCAGGGTCAGTAGCCGCCACGGGAGCTCCAGTCAAAGGTAACCCAAGGCCTCGAGTCGCTTGCGGTCCTCTTCGCTCAAGGGCTCGGCACCGGCAGTGATCTCTGCGACCGGCGCATCGAGCAGCTGCTCGATCTCAAAACGTCGCGGATCCTCCGGCGGGCAAGCCGTGTCAGTCCAGCCTTCATCGCCGCGCAGCTCACAGTGTTCGCCGTCACGCCACCAAACCTGACGCGCGTCGAGACCTTGGAGGCCGGTGAGGTGAGCCGCGATCCGCATCGGCCCCCGCAGCGGGTGGACGATGCTCTCGTGCTCTTCCATGATGACCTTCTCGCGCTGCCCTTGGCTTGCCTGCGCTAGGCCATCTGGCCGCAGCGCCAGGCCATCGCTCGGCGGAGGAGTGATGCCGACTGCCTCCAGGATGGTAGGGAACAGGTCGACCAGCGACGTCAGGTCATCCGTTCGCTTCGCCTCCCTTTGGCGGGGCCACTTGATAATCAGCGGAATATCGATCAGTTCAGTATCGAGGCGGAGACTGTGGCCATGCAGGCCATGCTCGCCGAGCAGCTGGCCGTGATCGGCGGTCACCAGGATCAGCGAGTTGTCGTAGCTGCCGTCCTGGCGCATGCGTTCGAGAAGGATGCCGATCTGGGAATCCATGAAGGCGACCTCGGCGAGGTAGACGGAGCGGATGTAAGCCATCACCTCGCCGGGTAGCTGGTTGCGACCGGCGACCAGCTCTTGCCAAGCGCCAGCCCTGCCTTCGATCGTGGCTCGCCAGGCCTGGGGATCGTCGAGTGCCTGCAGCCGGCGATCGACGCCAGTGAGCTCTCTGGCCGAGGCTGGAGCCTGATATGGCCCGTGGGGGTCGAAGTAGTTTAGGAACAGGAAGACTGGCTGATCGCCCCAAATGTCGAGGACCTCATTGGCCATCTGAGTCATGCGGTCGCCCAGAGTCTCGTGGGTGTCGGGATCGCGATACTGGTGGAAGCCCTGGCCCAGGCCGAAGCGGCTCGAGGTCAATGAGCCGCCCGAGAAGCCCGCCGTGTAGTAGCCGCGATCGCTCAGGAGCTCCGCCAAGTTGGCGATATCACCGGGGAGCTTGTCATGGGCGACACCGGCGCCATGCCGGGACGGGTATAGCCCGGTGAACATGGAGGCATGGGAGGGTAGGGTCCAGGGCGCGGTGGCATGCGCTCGCTCGAACACCGTCGCATGCTCAGCGATCGAGGCCAGCGCCGGCGACACCTCAGCCTCAGCGCCGTAGGGCGTCAGAGCGTCGCGGCGTGTCGTATCGAGCGACAGCAGGATGATGTTCGGCAGGCGTCGATCGCTCGCGCTGGTCACTGCAGCGTCCGACACGAATGGAGCACCCCAAAGGAAAGGGCCGCTCGCTGGCGATTCGATCTCGAATCTCAGGTGGTTGGTACCCTCGACGAGCGGTACCTGGAGCAGGGCTCGCCCCGAGCCGTCGAAGCTCTTCTCAGCTTGCTGTGAGCCGGCCTGGACGACAAATCGTGCCGAGCCTTCAGCGAGATTCTCAGCGGTCACCCTCAGACTGCCGGCCTCGCTCCGATAGATCGTCATATCCACTGCCCTGGGTTCCAGGAAGACGAAGCCTGCGCGTTTCTCCTGGTCGTGACCGATGGCCCCGAACTCCAGAAAGTCGGCGAGCCTACGATAGGTCGGCACGCGCTCGGGCACCAGCTCCTCCTCCGACTCGCCAGTCCTCAAGGTCATCTTCGCGAACACATTGTCTACGCTGGTCTCTTGCGCGTCCCAGCGTGGCCCTCGGCGACGGCGTAGCTTCAGCTGATGATTGCCAGGCGTGAGGCGCTCAATCGGTATTTCGATGCGCAGCCCTTCTGCATCGATCGCTACCGGATCTTCGAACAGCGGCTCGCCATCCCACAGCAACAGGAAGCTGTAGCCTGCGCTTTCAGCAGCCGGCTGTAGGAAGAGCGAGACGGACTCCTTGGGGGTTTCTCGGACAAACCACCACAGCGATGCCTGGGTTCGAAACTGCCACCCCTGCTTCGCTTCCACGTAGTCCCAGCGTCGGCCGGGTACCGTGATGAAAGGATCGTCGGTGTAGACCAAGCCGTAGAGCAGCGACAGATCGCTAGGCAGCTCGGACGAGCGAGGTCCGCAGCCTGTAGTGAAAGCACAGGTAATGAGGAAGAGAATGAGGGCGCGGCGGGATGTCATATCGGTCAGCTAAGCTCCGAATTGCTCGAGTCTAGACGTCAAGGGAACGACCGTGAACCTATCAGATCAACCGTCGGGTTCACCGGTCGCCCGATCGGGAGCCCGCTCACGAAAAACCCCGGCCAGTGGCCGGGGTTTCATCAGTTGGCCGGAGGGATAATGACGGCTAGAAGCGGAATCCCGCCGACAGACGGAAGGTCCGGGGGCGTTGGTAGTCCGTATCGCGCACAGGCTGGCCGAAGTTGCGACCGAAGTCCCAGTGAACGCCCTGAATCGGCGTCTCGGTGAAGGGATTGAACGTTTCGAATTCAGCCGAGTTGGTGGCGTCGAGCACAGTGGTGTTGACCACCAGAGCGTTTTGTTCATCGAATACGTTCAGTACCTCGGGCTGGAGAAAGAGCTCGAAGCTCTTACCGCCGAGGTTCCACTTGAAGGCGTAGTTGACGGCGAGGTCGGTACTGGTGATGTCGTCAGTGGTGAAGGCGTCGCGGCCGGTGAACCAGTAGTCGACCTCACGTGGCGGGGTGAGGTAGCCGGGATTGGCGATGAAGTCACGGCTGTTGACCGCCCCCTCGGCGCCGTAGGGTGTGCCGCTGGTGAAGCTCTGCAACAGGCTGACACTGAGACTCTGACGCTCACCTTGCAGCACATCGTAGACCGCCCACAAGCGCACCTTGTGTCTGGCGTCGATTGCCAGGCTGCCACGCGGCTGGTGAGCGTCGAACGCCTTGTACTCCGGGTACTCGCCGACGTCGCTCGACAGCGGGCCGGAGTCGCGCGTCTCCCCCTCGAAATTGCCGCGAGCGTGCGACCAGGTCCAGTTGCCCGCGAGATTGAGACGATCGCTCAGGCGGTAGGAGAACTGCGTGTGGAGGCCATCGTAGGCGCGTTCGAGGATCGAGTCGTCGTTGACGATCAAGCCGAGGTCGAAAGCGCCGAGCTCCTCGGTGACGGTTTGGCCGGTTGTGAGATCGCGACGCTCGAAGTAGAAGTCGCCGTACTCGCGCCGCACGTAGTCGGCTCGGAACAGGCCACGGGTGCCGAGCTTCTTGGTCACGCCGACGGTGAGCTCGTCGGCGGTAGGTGAGGACAGCGAGTCGCGGATGATGGTGTTGGCACCGGGTACGTTGGCGAAGAACAGCAACTCGGTGTTGGAGGTGCCGCCGACGCTGTCGAACCAATCGAACACCAGGCGGATGGCCTCGTCCTGGCCGATCAGGCTGGATGTCGGCGCATTGGGATCGGCGTTGATTGCCGGACCCTGATAGTCCCACTCGAAGTCGGCTGGAGCGCCGGCTACCGAGGTGCTGTCGGCGACGCCGAAATTGAGCGCTGCCACATACTGGCCGTAGGAGGCGTTGACGATCAGATCGCCGTCTCCTCGAACATCGTAGGTCGCGCCCAGCCGCGGGCTGAGATTGGAGTCGTCGGCCACCGCCGCTCCGCCAGAGTTGGTGCCGTCGTTCTCGTCATAGCGCACGCCGAGGTTGAACGACCAGCGGTCGTTGAGCTGCCAGTTGTCGTTGAGGAAGATCGAGTTGGTGGTGAAGTCTGCGCCTTCGGTGGGGTTGAAAATCGGCCACCACTGCACCCAGGCAACGCCCGGGGTGATCACCGGGAAGAGCTCGGCAGCGCCCTCGCGCTGGATCGTGGTATCGGTCCAGATCTGGAAACCGGTCGGCGACTGGTGATTCTCGGAGGAGGTGAGGTCGCTGAACGAGTCGTAGCCGATCACGATGTCGTGAGAGCCCGCCTTCTCGGTCGAGGCGAAGTAGGACGCCTTGACCAGTGCAGATTCGTTGTTGCGCTCCTCGTCAGGGCAGGTTCCGCAGAAGTAAGGCGTGTGGTAGGTCGCCGCGCTGTTCTGGATGTCGATCAAGGTGGTGCCACCGATGAAGTCGGTAGCCCGGCTGCCAGCGCCTTCAGCGATGACGAATTCGCGTTCGGAATACTGAGCTTCGAGAAAGAGGTTGGGCGTCGCCACGCCGGTGTAGTTGAAAGCGGTGAGGGTTTGGGGGTCGGCGCGATCGGTCAGCGCTTGGGTCTCGAGCACGATGCCGAATGGATCGTTGTTGGTGGTCTGGCTGTCGATGTCGATGATCGAGCCGAGCAGCGAATGGCTCTGGTTGAGCGCTAGGGTCAGCTTGCCCTCGACACGGTCTTCGCTTTGCCCGCGCGTGTAGGGCACGTTGGTGACGAAGGTCTGCTCGGCCGAGTCGCGGTCGAAGGTGCGGCCAGCGGTGAAGAACCAGAGCCGGTCCTTCAGGATGTAACCGCCCAAAGTGGCCTCGAAAGTGTCTTTGATCGAGTCTTCCTGGGCGACGGTGACCGGCGTCGGCTCCTCCCAATCCTCATTCTCGAGATTGACCCGTAGCGAGCCGGAGATCTCGTTACCGCCGGAGCGGGTGATCGCATTGACGACGCCGCCGGTGAAGCGACCGAATTCGGCCGAGATCGATGATGTCGAGGTGGTCGTCTCTTGGATGGCGTCCTCGATGAACAGATCGAGACTCTGGCCGCGCAGATTCTCGTTGACCACCACGCCGTTGATCATGAACAAGTTTTCGAAGGACTGAGCACCGGCGATAGTGATGGTGTTGCGGTCTTGGTTGGCACCTGGACCGTTGTTCTGGACGCCGGGCGTCAGCAGCACAGTGGAATCGAGATCTCGACCGACCGCCAACTGCTCGATCATGCTGGAGTGAAAGGTGGTGTCGGCCGAGCCGCTAGCGGCAAATGTCTCGCTGTTGCCCGTCACGATGATGGTTTCGGTCACTTCCGAGATCGACATCTCGGTATCAAAGCGCTTGGTCTGGGCCGCAGCCACCAGGATCTCAGCGGTTTGAGGTTGCATACCGTCGAGCGAAAATACGGCTTGGTAAGTACCGGGAGGGAGGACGGCGAAAATGTAACTGCCGGTCTCGGTGGTTACGGTAGTGCGGGAGCCCTGGAGGTTGGGGGAGGTGACGGTAACGGTAACGCCGGGCAACGCTGAGCCGTCGGCGGTGACCCGACCGGTCAGCTTGCCGGTGGGATTACCTTGGGCCAGCAGGGGACCAGCAACGATTGCGAAGCCCAGCAGCAGTAACAGAATGCGTCTCGACATGCGCTCTCCTTTCTTGGCGGAGGCGCAGTGTTGGTGATTTGGCGGAGTGGCCGCGTTCGAGATTCTGATCTACGGCCTGTGCGCCTCCCCTACGGCTGAGCTGAGTAGCAAGCGGCGCGCCCAAAGCTGGCTGGGAGGCCACCCAGAGGACTTTGCCGTCAGCTCCTCGGTCGCGCGGGCTCAGTTCAAGTCGTGTCGAGCTGGGACGCTTGGACGCGGGTAGAGGACTACCTGATCCGTTCCGTGGATCGCCGACACCGTCGGCGCATACTGAGTCTTGGGTGAAAATTAGTCAGAATTTTTCGACTGCCAGCCGCCGTTCGCCGCCGCGGCGCGGCTTGGGCTGAAGCGGGCTTCAAAGTCTTGAAGTTCTGCTCGCCAGCCTCAAACTTTTGAAGCGTCTCGGCTGAGCTCACGGATCGACAGCTGGGCCCAGCGCGAGGTAATCCCTGAGCTCGGGATGCATCACCTCGAGACGGCGCTCGAAGTCGGTGGCATTGTTGCCCTCGACGCCCCAGCCTTGCCAGCGGCCCCAGAGCAACGGGCCGTGGGAGGTCAACAGGACGAGCTGAGCCAGCAGCAGTAGGGTAAGCGGGAACGTCGCCAGTAGCTTGAAGGTCGGTCTCCGCTCAGCGCCTTGTGTACGGAGGGCTGTGGTACCGCCGGCAGCGAATACTACGAGCACTAGCCAAGCCAGAGCCCGCCAAGCCAGCTGCTCGGTATCGTAGGAGCCGTTCGACCAGGACGTCATCGAAGCGGCGAGCGCAGCGTACAGCCCGGCACCAGCGACGGCTAGTCCCGCGGTTAGACGCTCGCGTTGCGACTCGGCGAGCAAGCCTCTAGCCACTGCGACTACCCCGATGCCGATGGCGATGCTGAACGGCACCTGGTAGAGCAGGGTGAAGCGACCACCCTCGTAGCCGCGAAACAGCAGGTAGAGGAAGGGTACGAGCCCCATGGTGGGCAGCGTCCAGAGCAGGGCGCGGGTCGCAGGTTGGGATTCGCGACGCAGGCGGTCGCATCCCAGCGCCAGGCCTAGGGCAGCCCATGGAGCCATCAACGTGCTGGTTGGCCAAGCGGCCAGGTGATGGTAGACGATCAGCATGGTGTGCCAGCTGCCGCGCAAGAAGTCGCGTTCGTCGAAGTAGCCGATCGTTGTCCTACGGACCTGCTCGACCAGTGAGTGGATCGGACCGAGGTCGCCTTGCAGCACCAGGCCATAAGTGCCCAAGAACTTCAAACGCGCGTGAGCCGCTACCAGCCAGAGCACGGTCGGCAACAGCGAGGCGGCGAGGATTGCTAATCGAGTGACCGCTTCGCGTACTGCCGTCGCCCTGTCTATCTCGCTGGTCACTACGCGGTCCCACGCTGTAGCTGCCACCCACAAGCCGACCAGGGCGTAGAGAAAAAGGCCTTTACCGAGATAGGTCAGAGGCGCCAGACTGAGAGCTAGTGCGCCGACGACGAAGTGCTTCAGATCCACACGCAGCATGCGATCGAGGGCTAGTAGCGTCACGACCAGCAGCAGGGGTTCGGTAAACTCGGATTTGGCTCCGGTCCAAAGGCAGAGATCCGAGAGCACGAAAGATAGGGCAGCAGCGCTGGCAGTGGCGCGTCCTAGCCGGGGACGCACCAGCCGAAAAATCAGCAAGACGGCCACCAGTGAGAAGAGCATCGCTGGCAGTCGAGTCCACACCGGCGCGGCAGGCGTGAGCCACGCATTGGCTGCTTGGATCCACAGCCATAGCGGGGTAATGGCGTTCGAGGTGGTCAACGGAACGTCGAAGGCTACATGGTTGAATCGGTCGGTCAAGGGCGGCGCCGCGAGGTGCTCGAGCCCGCGCTGGATGACCTGCACTTCGTCGTGCGTATAGGCGAATGTCAACGCGGCGACGACGCGCAGCGACGCCGCCAGCAGCAAGAGGCCAGCGATCAGCCAAGAATCCGAGTAAGGTCGAGATGCCGGCACGCGCTATGCGATCCGCTACCGGCTCTCGACCCGCGGGCCGCGCTCGCCGAATAGCCGGCGGGCGAGCTCGCCGAGCCAGCGGTCGGTTGGCGAGTCGTCGACGACTAATCGACCCTCGGGCACCGCAGCCAACAAGCGCTGTATCGCTTCGACTGGCTTTTCGAGCCGTTCGAGGGTGCGGTAGATCGTCGCATGCTCTGGGGTCGCGCCGGTCTCTGCAACCCACGTGTCGACCGCAGCAGCAAACTCTGGATTGGGCGGCAGCGGCATCTCGTCGTCGTTGCTGGGGCCGAGGGCATTGATCGCTTCCATGACGGCCTGCCGGCGATCCTTGTAGCGCAGCTTCTCGAGCTCCTCCGGCAGCAGCGGAGCGCCCAACCAGTAGTCTTGCTGACCGTGTCCAAGAGGAAACTCGATCCGCTTCTCGAGCGGCTCTGCCGGCAGGCCACCCACGAAGCGCACCGGAACAATGGCAGCGCCATTCTTCATCGCCATGTCGACAAACGATCCGCTGAGCGACGTCACGGGCTCGCGGCAGGTCAGTGAGCGCGTGCCTTCGCAGTGTACCGCCACCGACCTTGGCTCGGTCGCCATCCGCTTGCCGAGCTTGCGAATGATCAGCGGCAAAGACCGCATGTTCTCCCGCTCGAAAAACGTGATGACTTCGGGGTCGACGACACCGGGATACGAGAAGCAATGGGCGATCATCGTACCCAGCCACGAGGTGCGGTGCTCGGCCTTGGCTAGAGTCACCGTTGGCGTCTCAACTAGGGCCGCAGCTAGCATCGAGAATAGCAGCGACTCGATGCCGACCTGGTGGTTGGCTAGGAACAGTGTGCTGCGACCGCGGATCTCCCTCAGCCCCGCCGGATCAGCGATCACCACCCGTCGCACGAAGCGCTCGACGAGACCGTAGTAGACATCCTCGACCGGCCACCCTGACAACTCCAAGTGATGGCTCCAGTAGCTCCGTAGCGGTTCGAGATCGATCCGTGGCGCACCGTCATCGCGCACCGTGATCTGGCCTCCGCTAGCGGATTCGAGAGAGACTGGAAAGCGCGTCATCGGGTAGCGCTCGGGGCAGGCGTCGGCTCGATCCGAGTGCTCGAAGGCGAGCGCGACGCTCGCCGGATGTACTTCTGCACGGTAGGCGACATGGTCCTTGACCGCGATCTCACGTGTCATCAGGGCTCGATCGCGGGTCGCCTCAGGCGAGACGCCGTAGGCTCTGGCAAGAGTGCCAGGCAGCCAGTCACTCGCTAGCACGTCGGCTTCCCGCAGGTGGGTTTGCTCGGGCTCGAAGTGGGACAAGCCGAGTCCGGCAACGGGTGAGCCGTCACGCAGGAAGGCACGGCGATCGAGCGCCGGAGCCGATCCTAGCGGCCCTTTGGGCAGCAGCACCTCGTGCAGCCTGAGGTCTGCCCACGGCCGATCCGAGACAAGCATTTGGAGGTGGAAGACGGCTTCCCGGTTCTGCGCGTCATAGCTCTCGAAACGCGCTTCGCAGAGCACCTCACCGGCGCTCGGCGGCAGGGCATAGAAACGCACCTGGCTCAAGCGCTGCGGGTAGGCGACGACGTCGCGCGGAATGTCGGCATGCCAGCGGTGAAGTGACGGATGGGGAATACCGTGGGTTGCGGCGTCGAGCAGGGCAGGATGGAGCGAACCGAAGGGTACTTCGCCAGCTGCAGCGTCGAGTACTGCGCTGGATCCGGTATCACCCATCTCGAGATGCTCGAGCAGTTGAAAGGCGGGCCCGTGGAAGAGCTCGCCAGCCTCATAAGGGTCTTCCTGAGTCTCGGTAGCCGCCAGGGCTGGCAGGGGTTTGGGGGGAGCACAGAAGCTCCTGGCCATCAGCACTCGCCCGGTGGCGACGGTTTCGAATCTTGAGAGCACCGGATTGGCGGCGTCACGCCACACCAGCAAGCGGACATCAACGGCGCCCATCTCGGAACCTCGATGCTCTTCCGAGACGACTTCCGCCTTGAGGCGCCGGGCGCCGTTCGGAAACGAAACCCAACGCAGCACCCGCACGTCCTCGAAGCCGACGACTTTCAGGTCACTGCGTCGCTCGCGTGCGGCCTGAGCCAGGCGGTCGACGAGCACCATCATCGGTAGCGCCGGGACCGTCCAAGTCGGGCGGTGGTCGAGGATCCAGCGGTCGTGCTCCGGGTCCAATCGCTCCTCATCGTCGGCTACGGCTTCCCGTGCTTCGGCATCCCCGGCAATTGGGGTGTCCTGCCTGGCGACGGCATCACGATTCACGGTAACGCTGCCGGCCGCGGTCTCGGTCAGCCCCGTTTCAACGCTAGCGAGAGCAGGTTCTTCATCAGATCCTTCGGAGGGAGTGACGCTAGCGGGAGAGCTGTCTTCCGCAGAAATATCCGCGGCAGCCACAGTATCGAGAGCCTCAGCGTCGGGCGCCTCGGTTGGCGACGGCTCTCCTGTTTGGAGAGCTTCGTCTCCTGGCACGATCCGCATGCCGAGATTCGTCGCGGAATAGATGCGTTTGCCGTCGACCCACAGGAACGCTGCCGCGATCGCGAATACGCCGCGATCATCACGGCCGATCTCGACCAGCTCGAGCTCGGTGGTGATGACGTTGTTGGTCGGTAGCACCTGACCGCGATACTTCCAGGTCAGAGGCAGGTCGACCGCTAGTGGCTCAAAGCGTGGGTGGTTGATACCTTCGCCCAGTCCCAAGTGGATCATGGCGAACTGCAGGGCTTGGATCATCGCCTCGATGCCGAGGGAGCCGGGTTGCACCGGATCTTGGAAGAAGTGGGCTTTGAAAAACCATTCGCTGGGGTCGACGGTCTTCTCGGCGCGCAAGCGGCCGAGTCCCGCTTTACCGCCCTCGGGCCAGAATCCGGTGACGCGGTCGATCATCAGCAGCTGGCGGCCTGCTAGGCGCAGTGAGCCCGAACAGTAAGCCTCAGGACGCTCGGTGAGGTCGATCAGGAAGTCGGACGGCGCCGCGAGCCACGCGCGCTCTTCGTCGGAGGAGGGCAATCCCACCTGGTTCTCCATCGCGGCGGCTGGGAAAAAGCCGAACGCCGTCGACATCTCGAAAATCTGCTGGCGATCGTCGCGCATGCTGACCTCGAAGCGTACGATCAAAACGCCAGCCGAGCTCGATGTCGCGGTCAGCTTGACGTGAGAGACCAGGGTTCCCGAGTCGGGCAGGACTTCTGCAGTCAACGTGCCGGTGCCATCGAGATTGCGGAACTGCAGGTCGATATCGGTAGTGAGTGCACTGCCGATGTATGACGCCAACCAGCCGCAGGGCTGCAGCCCAGCCTCCATGAGTACCGCGAAGGGCATGGTCGCGACGCCATTCTCGGAGAAGTACCATTCACCAGGCGGCACATCGTACTCTGCTTCGAGGATCGCACCGGGCTCGAAGCGCCCCATAGCTCCGTCGAGGCGAGCGATGCGAGACATGAAGTGGTACGGCGGCCCCGGTAGGCGCGCCACCTTGCGGTGGCTGTCGAAGACCCGGTACATGTCACCGAAGGCGTGCGATGGCTGGCCCCAGGCACAGGCCAAGAGCGACGGGTAGTCGAAGCGGAACCCGTCGTACTCGGCTACCGGTCGCCCAGCGGGACGTTCGCCGCCGGGAAACGGCTGGTCGAGTAGCGCCGGCTGGACGTTCAGTGGCCAGTCCGGAACCAGGTGTAGGCCGAGCTTTCGGGCATGAAATGCCTTGAGGCCGTCGACCGTGCACAGCAGATCCGCGAAGATGGTGGGTTGAGGGCCATCTATGATCTCGTGCACGAAGACTTCGTAGATCAGCTCGCGAGAAGTCGGAATCGCCTGACCGCGGCAGCGCATGAGGTAGGTTTCGTCCGGCACGGGCTCGAAGCGCCAGCCGTCGCGATCCAGGGTAAAGCCGCAGGCGGTGAGGTAAAAGCTCAAGGCCTGAAAGCAGCCCTCCAACATCAAGGTGCCGGGCATGCAGGGATCGTTCTTGAAGTGGCCGTCGAAGATCCAGGACTCGGGGCTGATGGCGGTAGCCGCCCTCAGGTAGCCACGCCTCCAAGGGCCACCTTCGGGGTCGAAGTGGGTGACTTGATCGAGCAGCAGCATGCTGCCGCTCTGAATCGCTGGGGTCATGGTGTGCGCGGCAGCGAGCTCGAAACCGGGACCCATGCAGTCGAGTACGCGACCCTCGGAGAACGCGACCAGCTGCTCATGGGAGAATTGCTTTTGGTGCGGCAGGACCCGAGGAGGGTCGAGTCGACCGGCCGGTGGTGTCTCTTCGCTAGGGTCCCACAGCACGCCGGCAGAGTTGGCCAGCTCTTCGTCGGTGAAGAAGCCGGCTTGGCCGTGGCGCACCTCGAGGCGCACGTCATCGCCAACGTGGCAGTCGTAGTGAAAGAAGAACAGCCGCACATCACCCTGCTGGGCATGGCCGTCGATGTGGATGTCATAGACCAGTGTGTCACCGGGGGCTGGCAGGCCGCTGCGATAGGTCAGTTCGCAGCCCAGTAGCCGATAGACGCGCTCGCTGCGGTTGAGGAAATCGATACCGAGCCACGAGATCAGCAGCAGATCGGCTTGGCCGGCCTCGATCATCAGGCCGCCAGGCATATGGCCGCGATGCAGATACCAGGAGTCTTCGCAGACGTCGGTTTCGGTCCAGATCGTGCCGGTTCCCATGGTGCCCGGCTCGGCATCGATGCCGGTGACGCGATCGGCGAGGAGAAAGGGCGGCTCCGGCATGCGAGTTTGCCGTTCGTACCCGTCCTGTCGCTCAAACACTGGGCCGAAGATCTCGGAGACCTTGCCAGCGGCCAGAACCTCGAGCCCGCGACGCGAGATTTTAAGGCCTGGCAGCTCGGTGGTGGCTGAAGCGTCCCTGGCGGTCGTCGGCGCTTCGAGCTGCGAAGAGACTGGCTGCGCTTCGGTGCTACGAGGTGCGGACTCGAGGGCGCTTGGAGGTTCGG
>JBCCEE010000079.1:0-23714 GCA_039030415.1 Acidobacteriota bacterium | reverse complement strand
TCCAGCGCCAGCGGCAGCCCCTCCAGCCGCCGGGCCAGCACCGGCAGGGCGGGATCGATGGCGCGTATCTCCTGGTGGATCGTGTCCAACAGAGCGGCCTCGCTGGCCACGCCGGGAGCGACCCTCACGTGGACGAACATGTTGGCGGCGTAGGACTGACCGAACGGCACGTAGATATGCGGCGACGGAGTCTGATCCCAGAACTGGTGCCGCAACCCGGGCACGACGCCGATCACTTCCATCACCAGCGGGTCGCCGCCTGGATTCGGGTTGGCCGTCTGAACGAGCTGCCCGAGGGCGTTGGTGTCAGGAAACAGCTCTTCTGCCAGCGGCTCGTCGATGATCGCTACCGCGCCCCCTGAGTCGACGGTCGCTTCGGTTGCGGTGAAACCCCGACCCTGCAGCAGCGAAAGTCGCAGCGACTCGAAGTAGTCGTCACTGACGATGTAGCTGTGCGAGCTCACTGTGGCGTCGGGATCCTCGGGGCCGGCGATCTGGACCCCGCGAGTCAAGGTCACGGATCCAAACGGTACGATCGAAGACAGGGCGGCGTTTTCGACCTCGGGCAGCGCGCGGACCCGCTCCATCACCTGGCGGTAGACCTCCCGGGAGCGCAGCTCGTCGTGACCGATCAGGCTGGGGTCGAGCTCTACCAGGAGGCTCGATTCGAGGCTGAAGCCGGGGTCGGTGCGGGCGGCTGCGAGAGCTCCGCGAATGAATAGACCGCCGGCCGTCAGCAGCACTAGAGACAGGGCGACCTGGCCCACGATGAGCAGATTTCTCGGAGCCAACAGGGTGCGGCCGCTGCCACCGCCAGAGCTGCGGTCACCGGCGCCCTCTTTGAGCCCGGACAGCAGATCACCGCTGGTCAGTTTCCAGGCCGGCCCCAGGCCGAAGAACAGCGTGGCGAGAACGCACGAGGCCGCCGTCGCCAGGATCACGAAGAGGTCCGGGCGCACGTCGAGAATGAGGGTGATTCCAAGGGGCAGCAGGGTGAGGATGGACGACATCAGCCACTGGGTTCCCCAATAGGCGAGCACGAGGCCCAAAGCGCCGCCGACGCAAGCCAACAGCAGGCTCTCGGTCAGCAGCTGCCGCAGCAGGCGCCACCTGCCCACCCCGAGGGAGAGACGGATGGCCATCTCGCTGCTGCGGCTGGCGCCGCGGGCCAAGAACATGTTGGCCAGGTTGAGGCAGGCGATGAGCAGCACCACGCTGCTCATCGCGGTCAGCAGAACCGCGGGGGTGGCGAGGGGATTGTCGCGCTGCGGGACGTTCGAGACCCCGAGCCTCGGCAGCGGCGCTACCGCTAGCGTCTGACGTTCGCCTTCGGCGGCGGGGTAGGCGGCCTCGAAGCGCTCGGCCAGGGTTCCGAGCGTCGCTTCGACGTCACTCGTCGAGAGGTCAGCCTGGCGGCGACCGAAGAGCATCAGGGCTGTGTTCTGCCGATCTGCCAGGGAGGTCACGGCGCCACCCCCCGGGCCGCCGGCGACGCGCTCGTAAAGGCCCAGAGGCAGCCAGATATCGGGAGAGAAGATCGCCGTCGAGCCGGTGAAGCCTTGAGCGGCGATCCCAACGACGTTGACCGCCATGCCGTTGACCCTGAGGGTAGCGCCGAGGATGTTGGGATCCATGCCCCGACGGACCCAAAAATCGTGGCTCAGCACCGCCACCGGCACGTTGCTGCCGGGGCGCTCTTCCGCCGCCTCGAAGTCGCGCCCGCGGCCCACCGGCACGCCAAAGGTGTCGAAGTAGTTGGCTGACACCAGGCCCGCCATGACCCGCCGGGTGACGTCGCCTTCGGCGACCCCAACGATCGAGATGGTGTGGGCCGCGAGGTCGGTGAAGACCGGGTTCTGGTCGCGAAGGTCGACGTACTCAGGATAGGAGAAGGATCGGTAGGAGTCGGGCCGTTCGACGTTCTGGCTGTAGACGCCGAGCAGCTCCTCGGGCTTCTCGACCATGACCTGCCGCACCATGAGCATGTTGATGACGCTGAACATCGCCGAGTTGGCGCCGATGCCGAGAGCCAGCACCCCTACCGCAATGGCCGTGAATCCGGGGTTGCGGGTCAATGAACGCCAGGCATAGCGCGTGTCGCGCCAGAAATCCTCGAACATCATGCGTCTCCTCGTCTGTTGCTCACCTTGCCGGCCGCGCCGGGTGAGGTCTTTGCGGGTGGCTTCGAAGTCGCCGAACTGCCGCAGCGCCTCGCTCTTGGCTTCCCGCGGCGACAGCCCACCGCGCTCGAGCTCCTCAGCCCTCAGATCGAGGTGAAAGCGCAGCTCCTCGTCGACCTCGCGCCGAATCTCGCGATGCGTGCGCCAGGGGAAGCGAAACCTGAGGGGCACGCCCCGTACCCGTCGCATCGTCCTCTACTCCGAAGCCGTTTCGAGCACGGTGAAGACGGCCCTGGCATAGCGCTGCCAGGTGGCGGACTCCTCGAGCAGTTGATGCCGGCCCTTGGGGGTGATCTCGTAGAATTTCGCCCGTCGGTTGTTGTCTGAGAGCCCCCACTCGCTGATGACCAGCTCGCGGCGCTCGAGGCGATGCAGCGCCTGGTAGAGTGCCGCATCCTCGATCCCCAGGTCACCGTCGGTCCGGCTTCTGATCCAGGCCGAGATGCCGTACCCATGATGCGGCCCTTGGGTGAGCGTCTTGAGTATCAGGATGTCGACGGTTCCCTGAATGAGCTTGAGGCTGCTGCGATGGGTCGCCACGTTGATTCTCCAGAGCGGTGTTTCGACTCTTCCCCTTAGATGGTGAGGGGAATGGTAGTCGATACGGAGTGTGGCGGCCCAAGGTTTCGTGACGAGGCAGCAGATTCGCCTGATGGACAAGTGCCAGGCACCTATTCAGACTGATCCAATGCTAGGATCCATGGCTCCATGCCAAGCTTCCATTCCAGCGACTGTCTGAAGACACGACAGACAAATCCTGCAAGAAAGTGTGACGGTGTGCTGGTGTGCTGGTGATTCCAACCCCATATAAATTTTACGTTTTGGGGAAAGAAGGAAAACACGATTCTGAGCTGAGTAGGAAACACCGACACACCGACACACCGTCACAGAAAACGCCCTCTCCCAGAGCCGCCCGGACCCGGCTGGATCGTCGAATAGGGTCTCCTGAAGCCGCAGACACCGCGTTTTATCGTCGATCGCGGTCTCTGCAAGCTACCGAGACCACGATTTACGCTCAAACGCGGTCTCTGTACGGTTCAGAGACCACGATCGAGCGTCGATCTTGGGGTCCGCAGGGCTCGGGGACCGCGATTTTGCTTCAATCGGGGTTTCTGCACGCTGCAGGGAGTGCAATCCGGCTTCGGACGCGCTGGCTGGGCGAGGCTAGCTCGAGCCTTTGGTGATGCGATGCAGCGCCAGGCGTAGCTCGGTCTCGAGCTTGAAGCGCACCCAGCGTGAGAAATGCCCGGCTTTGCCGAGCTTGGAATCCGGCCAGACGCCGGTCTCCTCCAGCGCCGCGCGGATTCGACGACTCGGCTCGTCGTCTCCCAAGACGTCGGCCAGGGGATGCGCTAGGGACGGGCGACGGAAGATGTCGTGGTAGTGCACGAGGGTCATCTCGGCGAGCCGGTCGATGCGGTGCTCGGGCGCCATCAGGTGCTGGAAGTTGACGGGATAGTTGTAGCTTTCGGGGAGGGTGGTGATGGGCAGTCCCGAGGCCACCGCGGTGGCGGCGAGGGAGGTTTGCTCGACATAGACGAGCTGGCCGCGCGGCCGCAGGTCCGACGCCATCAGGCGGTGGAAGTTCTCCAGCCATAGCGAGAAGAACTGCGCCGACCTCCGGGTGCAGATCAGGCCGCCGTTCCAGTAGGCGAGGACGCGCTGGCGGTCGACAGAAGAGGTGACGTAGCGCAGCTCGGTGATGCCGAACGTCTCGTACAGCGCTTCCCAATAGCCCCAGTGGGTGTCCGACTCACTCTCGGCGCCGATGTCCTTGATGTGTACGGGACGCAATCCGAGGTCGAAGCCGTCGTCGAGCAAGAGCTCTGAGGGCTCGGCGGTGATCAGCTGGTCGCTGTCCGCGAACACCAGGATCTCGGAGTCGGCGATGCCCTCGGCGTGCGCCGCGGCGAAGGGTTTGTTGGCGAAGCCGTAGTCGGCGTACCGGGTGTTGAGCGGCAGCACGCGATGGTCGACGGCGAGGCGCTCGAATTCCCTCAGGGTGCGACGCGAGATGCCGTAGCCCGGCCTGGGCTGGTAGGAGAGGATCGGGGCCGACGCCAGCGCTCCGCCGAGCTCGCGCACGCTGCGGGCGAACAGCAGCGACATGCGCTCGAGGTGTCCGCGCTCCGTACACACGACGAAGCTCAGGGGCGTTGCCATGGCTGGCGTCTCAGAACGGCTCGAACCAGTGGATGCCGCGCTCGTCCTCGGCGATTTTGCGCAGCGCGATCATGGTCGAGAATTCGAAGCGGTAGAAGAAGCGGTCGTAGAGCGCTCGCGGTACGATCCAGTCGCGGGCCAGCCGCGGCGTCAGGCGGTTGAGTAGGGCTGCGCCGCGCCGCCGCCAGGTCATCTCCCGGCGCGGCATCTCTACCTGTGAGAACAGCTCGAGTGCCGGGTAGTTGAGCACGTAGGCCGCCGCCTTGGCGACCGGCGGCATGATGCAGTCGTCGAGGACGATGTAGCCGCCGACCCGGACCAAGCGGATGGCGTAGAACAGGTCCAAGAGCGTGTGATCGAAGGTGTGGCAGCCGTCGATGAACACCAGGTCGAAGGTGCCGGCCTCTTGCTTCGCGATCTCCGGCAGAGCCAGCTCGGAGAGCTCGTCGCGCCAGGTGTAGCCCGTAAATCCAGCCCGCTCGAGATTGGCCAGCCCGACGCCGTGCCACTCGGAATGCTGAAACGGGTCGATGATGGTGTGGTGGGCGCCGTCCCGCCCCGAGAGGGCGTCGCAAATGTGGAGGGACGACAGGCCATAGGCGCAGCCGACCTCGAGCGTCTCGAGGACGCTGGCGTCGCGACGGATCAGATCTCCCACGAAGGCACCTTCGGCGGGGTCGATGTGGGAGTGGGCCGGATACTCCTGGCCCTGGCCATCGAAGACGACGCCGGTTCGATGGATCTCTTCGATGACGGTATTCATGGATCTCGTCTGGCCGTAGAGGCGCTTACGGCCGTGCACGCTGCCGGCCGCGGATCCTATTACAGCCCGGGCACGACTTACAGCCCGGGCACGATCCAGCGGGAGAGTGACTGGAAATCGATGCGCGGCAGGATGTTGTTATGTTGTTTGAAATATTTGCCTGGCAGGATGCCTCCATCGCTCGAAACGAAGATCACGCGGGCTCCAACGTGCCTGTAGCGGCTGCTGAGCCGCGGCTTCACCGAGCTGACGGGGGGTCATTCTCGATGGCGGTATTCAAGACCAGAGAGGATTTGCGCCGCGCGTGCGAATCCGGAAACGCAGGCGCTCAGCGATTGATGGCGGGCCTCTACCTGCTCGGTAAAGGCGTGACGCGTGATCCCGGCAAGGCCTACTTGTGGCTGTTGCGAGCCGGCGCGAGCCGCCGCGACCTCGAAGCGGTTGGCGGCCTGCTGAGCGCCGAGGCTCGCCACGCTATCGAGCTCCAGCTGGGAATGGCTCGCGAGAGCTCGCTGGGTCACCGAGCGGCTTTTCAGGCGCTGCTCGCCAATAAATGGGAAGTCGAGCGGCGGGCCGTCATACCGCAGCTCCGCGCTATCGGTAGGTAACGACCTCAGGCGTCACCCGAGGCGCCGTAGAGGTAGCCTTTGCGGGCCCGCACTTTGATCTTCTTGTCGCGGGTCTTGACCTTCACCTTCTGATAGCCAGCTTCGGACGCGGGATGCTCGCTCTGGTAGCTGAGCACGTAGTAGCCGACGTTCTCCGCCGCAATCTCTTTGAGCGGCGTGATGAAGTTGGTGAAGGTACCGAAGTAGTCGCCGCCGGTATCGCTCGCCAGCGCGCTCAAGAACTCACGCTGGGAGTGATCGAATTCGGTCGGCGTCAGGTCGATGGTGTAGACCGCGACGTTGGCGTCGTTCAGCGCCTGCTCCATCTTCGGGTAGAACCGTGTGTCGCCGGTGGGAATCGGAGATCCGTTGCGGAGCTCGCCGAAGCCGATGGTGAACATCATCATGTTCTTGCGGCCGACGATGAAGGCGGAAGCGTCAGCGACCAGGCGGATGCCGTCATAGATGCGCCGCGTCTGCTTGCGCAGCTCTTTGCCCTGCGGCAGGTTGCGCAGCATCGACGGGGCACCGCTCGGCGGTAGGCGGCGACCTTGGCGCCCGAGGTTCTTTTCCGGGTCGCGGTTGCGCGACGCGTTTTCGATCGCTTCCAGAATCTGGTAGCGGTCCTGCGAATAGTCCAGTTGCACCTTGAGCTTCACGTCGTAGCTCACGACCGCGACCCAGTCGGACGGCAGCATCTGCTCCTCGACCCAGCGCCGACTCTGACGGCTGGCCTCGAGCTGCTGACGGATCAGGCGGTTGCCGATCGAGCTGCCGGTGCGGAGCTGATCGTGAAAGAAGAAGATGAAGTAGCGGCTCGACGGAACGTCGCCGTCTTCGACCGCGATCTCACCCTGCGGTCCGTAGCGCGTGGTGTAGAAGCTGACCCCGGAGAGCTCGACCGGCTCGCCGTTCTCCTCGACGATAAAATCGTCCTTGCCGAGACCGCGCACCGCGGCACCGTCGCCGTCGATCGCCAGCACATCGAGCAAGACCTCGGTCACTTCGACCATGCCTTCGAACTCCGCTGACGGATCCTGGGCTTGTGCCGGCGCTGCCAGCAGAGCTGTCGCTAGCAAGCCTATTGCTAGCAAGCCTGTCGCTAGCAGACCTGTCGCTAGCAGACCTGTCGCCTGCGATGGGGTTCTCTTCAACATCACACACCTCCGTGGTTTGAATCCTGGATCCATCTTAGCCGGTCGCCTGTGCCGATGGACATGACAGTTGAAGCAAGAAACGTACCTTCACCCTGTGGCCGGAAATGTGGCCGGAAAGGCGGAGTCAGGGGCCAGGCCGGTATGGCTGAGGGGACGCTACTGACCTCTGATGCGGACTCAGACCGAGCCCGGGTCGCCTAGCCTGGCTCGAGCGCGGAGCGCAGGAACTGCAGCTTCTTCTTGACTTCGCGGGCATTGGCCGGACCCATCCGTAGCAGGTGCTTCTCGGCCGGGCTGAGACGCTCGAGCGCCGGGTCTGCGAAGCGGTAGTTCTTGACCCGCTTCTTGACCTGGATCTCGCCGGCTGGGACCGGCGCCGCCAGCACCTGGTCGATCGCTTTCAGCAGTGCCGGCTCGAAATCACCGGCCGGATATCCGAGCTCTTCGTAGGCCTCGTCAAACAGCGGCTTCATGCTGTGGTAGAGGCGCAGCCCGGCCGCGGTGTCGAGTGAAGAGAAGACCTCGACGAGGCGATCGTAGCGCGCGTACGAGGCCGGATCGATGATCAGCTGCCCGTAGGATTCGGCCACTTTGAAGCTGCCCGGCGGCTCCAGGTGGCCGATGTGGGGCCGCGGCGTCTCATCATTGGCGATATTGGCCACCGCCGCGACCAGGCGGCGCACCAAGTTGTCCGGCGCCAGCCAGCGAGCGAGCTGGGGGTGGTCCGACAGGCCTTCGGCTAGCGAGCGGATTACCTCGTCGCTGGAATCGAGCGGCGGTACCTCGATGGCGGGGAGCTGCGTCGGCGGCGGGGGTGGCGGTGGCGGGGGTGGTGTCTCGCCTACCGGGTCGGGGGTCTGGGTCGGCTCGAGGCCGCGGACGATCTGGTAATAGATGAACGCGCTACACGCCAGAATTCCGACGATGACCAAACCGACAACCAGGGGTGACATGCCTTGCCGTGCCATGGAACCTCCTCGGGCTGCTAGCCGACGGCTCGAGCCGTCAGCTCGTTGAGCTCTTCTTCGATCGATTCCCAGCTCGCCATCAGCTCGTCGACCCGCCCGGACAGCGTCTTCTGCTCGCGCTCCAGCTTGCGCACCTCAGGCTCCGGTGTCTTGTCGAAAAAGCCGGGGTTGCAGAACATCTCGTTGATCGCGTCGACGCGCTTTTCGGCTTCGTCGATCTCCTGGGTGAGCGAGTCGCGCTGTTTGGCCAGGCGATTGCGGCGGCGCTGCAGCGCTTTGTCGTCGGCCGCCGGCCGTCCTTTGCCTTTCGACTTCTTCTTCTCACGCCGTGCTTTGAGCACCGCGTTCTCGATGTCGAGATGGTCGTCACCGCAGCGCTCGACGTATTCGTCGTAGGTGCCGCGGAAGTCGTTGATGCCGTTCGGCGAGATCTCGATCACGCGATCGGCGAGCTGAGAGACGAACCAGCGATCGTGGGAAACCAGAATCAGCGTGCCGTCGAACGCCCTGAGGCCCTCCACCAGCGCTTCGATGGCCTCGAGGTCGAGATGATTGGTGGGCTCGTCGAGCAGCAGCACGTTGGGTTTTTCGACCCCGAGACGGGCGAATACCAGCCGCGCCGATTCACCACCGGAAAGGCTGCCGAGCTGCTTCTTGGCCTCGTCGCCCGAAAACAGCACCAGCCCCAGCCGGCCGCGGACGAAGCCGATCTCCTCACCCGGGCAGATGTCCCACAGCCAGCCTTCGACGGTGTTCTTGCCGCCCTCGAACAGCTCCTTGTGATCCTGCGCGAAATAGCCGGGATGGGTCTCGTAGCCCCACTCGACTTCGCCGGCATCGTGGCCGACCTCGCTCATCAGGATCTTCAGTAGGGTCGACTTGCCGATGCCGTTGGGGCCGATGATGGCGATGCGATCGCCGCGGGCCACGGTCAACGAGACGTTCTCCAGCACCTGCTTTTCGCCGTAGGCCTTGGAGACCTCTTTGATCTCGAGCGCCTGCTTACCGCTCGGGCGGCAGGCCTCGAAGCGAAACGTCGGGTAGCGCCGCGAGCTGGTGGGCAGGCTCTCGATCACCAGCTTCTCCATCTTCTTGACTTTGCTCTGCGCCTGCCGCGCTTTGGTGGCCTTGGCCTTGAAGCGATCGATGAAGGCCTTGTGATCGGCGATCTGCTTTTCGCGCTTGCCGATCTCGGCCTCTTTGCGGTCGCGCTCGGCCTGCTTGGCTGTCAGGAACGCCTTGTAGTTGCCGGGGTACGCGATGATGGTCTGGTAGTCGACGTCGACGATGTGGGTACACACGTTGTCGAGGAAGCGGTGATCGTGGGAGATCACCACCGCCAGGCCAGCGTACTCGCTCAGGAATTTCTCGAGCCAACGGATCGACAAGATGTCGAGGTGGTTGGTGGGCTCGTCGAGCAGCAGGCAGTCGGGATCGGCGGCCAGCACCTGCGCCAGCAGCACCCGCAGTTTGAAACCACCGGAGAGTATCGACAGCGGCTGGGGGTGACTCTCGGTGGGGATTCCCAAGCCTTCCAAGATTTCGCCGGCCCGCGCCTCGAGGGTATAGCCGTCCTGCTGCAGAATGAGGTCTTCGAGCTCGGCGTAGCGCTCGCCGTCGAACTCTACGTCGGCACGCTCGAGCAGCTTCTCCTTCTCTTCCATCGCCTGCCACAGCTCGCGCCGCCCCATCATGACGACGTTCAGGATGGGGTGCGTTTCATATTGGAAGTGGTCCTGCTCGAGCACCCCCAGACGCAGCCGCTTGGGCATGGAGATAGTGCCGTCCGACGGCAGCTCGTGGCCGGAGAGCATCTTGAGGAAGGTAGACTTCCCCGAGCCGTTGGCGCCCACCAGACCGTAACGATTGCCTGGGTTGAGCTGGAACGAAACGTCCTCGAATAGCGTCTGAGGACCGAAAGATTTGGCAAGATTGGAAACAGAGATCATCGTCACCAGAGGATATCAGGCGCCTGATAGGCTGACGCCGAGATTCGCTGCACCGAGAATAGAGGGCCGTAAGCGGCTCGAGCCGTGCTGACATCACGACAACCCCGACGCCATGCGATCCTCTGATCCTTGCGGAAGCGCGCTCCCTGCGGCTCCTTATGCAGTCCACCGTTCGGCCCCTCGCCGAGGGCAGCGTGGCCTGTCTCGCCGAGGGTTTGGTGCCGCGGTGCTGTTCTTGGTGGCGGGCTGTGCGCCCACAGAGCCGGTATCCCAAGAGATTCGGGTCGGCCTGATCCTGCCGTTCAGCGGCCCACTGTCGTCCATGGCCGGCGAGCCGGTCGTCGAGGGCAGCCGGCTGGCGGTCGAACAGCAGGTTCCGGCGCAAGGCCTGGAGGTCGGCGGGCGCACGTACCGGGTCGAGCTGGTGATCGAGGACAGCCTCGGCAGTCCGGAAGTCGCGGTCGAAGCCGCGCGCCGGCTGATCAACTAGGAGCGAGTGGTGGCACTGGTCGGACCGTGCCTCAGCCATACGGCGATGGCGGTGGCCGCGGTGGCGGAGAAGCAAGGGATTCCGATGATCACGCCGACCGCCACCCATCGCGAGGTGACCGCCGGCCGGCATTCCGTCTTCCGCGTTGCGCCGATCGGCGAGTGGCAGGCTCGGGCGCTGGCGCGCTTCGCCGTCGAAGACCTGGAGGCGCGGTCCGCGGCGGTGCTCTATGACATCACCACCGCCTACAACCGCGACGTCGCCGAGACCTTCAGCGCGGCCTTTGCGCAGCTCGATCCCGAGGGCGGTGCGTCGGTCCTCGCCGAGAGCTACACTGCCGGAGAGACCGACTTCCGGGCCCAGCTCGAGCGCATTCGCGAAGGGGCACCCGCCGTGCTGCTGCTGCCCAACTACGTCGACGAGGTGCCGCTGCAGGTCGAGCAGGCGCGGGCGTTGGGCATCGACGCCACCATCCTGGGCAGCGACTCTTGGAGCGCACAGTCTTTCGCCATGCAGGAGCTCTTCGATCAGAGCTACTTCACCGATGGTTGGCATCCCGACGTCTCCGACGCGACTTCGCGTGAGTTCATCACCTCATACCGCGATCGCTTTCAGCGCGAGCCGACGTCCGCGACCGCCCTCGCCTACGATGCCGTGGGCGTCCTGCTGCGCGCCCTGACGCTCAGTCCGCGGCTAGACGGCGAGTCGGTCCGTCAGGCGCTGGCTTCGCTGTCGGACTTCCAAGGGGTCACCGGTCCGATCTCTTTTGCTGCCGGCAGCGACCCGCTCAAGAGCGTCGCCATTCTGAAAATCGACCAGGGGCAGGTCTCGCTACGCCAGTGGATTCGACCCTAGCCGTTCCGCCGCCATGCTGAAGCTCTGGACCCGCAGCCTGCGCGCTCGTCTGGTCGTTCACTTCCTGCTGTTGTCACTGCTGATCGTGGCGCTCGCCGGCTACCTGGCCTTCGTCGGGGCGCGCCGGGCGCTGGAGCACTCGGTGACCGAGCGTCTGACGGTGACCGCCAATCTGAACGAGGACCAGCTCAGGCGTTGGGTGGCGAGCCAGCGTGAGGACGTCATGTTTATCGCCGCCATGTCCGAAGTCCAGCGGCTGGCGAGCGCGGTCCTCGATCCGCGGGCGGAGGCCGGGCCGCGGGACACGGCCAGTGCAGAGCTGCGCGAGCTGCTGGCCGACAGCCTGGCGATCAAGCGCAGCCTCGACGAGATCCTGGTCCTGTCCGACGTCGGTGGCCAGATCATGATCTCGACCAGCCGCGAGCACGAGGGCCAGTACCGGGTGCGCGACAGTTTCTACACCCAGGGCCGCTCCCGAACTTACGTTCAGAACGTCTACCCTTCACCGCTCGAGTTCAAACCGACCCTCACCATCTCCACCCCGCTGCTCGATCCGCAGGGCCAGCCTGTGGGCGTGCTGGCCGCTCACGTTGACCTCGACGAGCTCGATACCATCATCCAGGGCAGCACCGAGCTCGACGCCACCGGCGAGATTTACATCGTCGACCGCTACAACGATTTCGTCTCCGGCTCGCGCTTCGGCCGCGATCAGTATCCGCGCGGGGTCCACACCGAAGGCATCGACGCCGCCGCGGGTGGCGCCGATGGCTCGGGTCTCTACCTCAACTACGAAGAGGTGCCGGTACTCGGCGTCTACCGCTGGATCGACGACCTGGAGCTGGCGCTGATCGTCGAGGTCTCGCAGCGTGAAGCGTTCGCTCCGGCACGACGCATCGCCCGCGTCATCACCTTCATCGGTCTCGGTCTAGCCTTGCTGCTGACCGCTGGCACCATCCTGCTGGCGCGTCAGATCACCCGGCCCATCAAGCGCATCTCAGAAGCTTCGCTGCAGGTGGCCGAGGGCGACCTGTCGGTGCGTGCACCGATCCTCACCCATGACGAGATCGGGGTGCTGGCGCGCTCGTTCAACAAGATGACGGAGCGTCTGCAGTCGGTCTACGACGAGCTGCGCCAAGAGATCCGCGAGCGTCGCGAGGCCCAGGAGGAGCTCGAGGCCAAGAACGCCGAGCTCGAGCGCTTCACCTATACCGTCTCGCACGATCTCAAGAGCCCGCTGGTCACCATCAAGGGCTTTTTGGGCCTACTGCAAAAGAATCTGTCGCAGGGCAACCTGGATCGCGCCGACTCGGACATTCAGCGGGTTCTCGGGGCCGCCAACACCATGGCTCAACTGCTCAGCGAGCTGCTCGAGCTGTCGCGTATCGGACGGCAGGTCAACCCCTCAGAAAGCGTCGACCTGGGCGAGCTGGTGCGCGAGGCTGCCGAGCTGGTGAGCGGCGCGGCGGCGGATTGCGAGATCGTCATCGCACCCGATCTGCCCTTAGTGCTCGGTGATCGCGTGCGGCTGCTCGAGGTCTATCAGAACCTGCTCACCAACGCCGCAAAGTTCATGGGCGACCAGGAAGTGCCGCGGGTCGAGGTCGGAGCGGAGCGTCAGGCGGACGGCTGGCGCTGTCACGTGCACGACAACGGCATGGGTATCAAGGTGGACTATCACGAGAAGATCTTCGGCCTGTTCGAGCGTCTCGACGGCAGCATCGAAGGCACCGGCATCGGCCTCGCCCTGGTCAAGCGCATCATCGAATTCCACGGCGGCCATATCTGGGTCGAGTCGCCGGGCGAGGGCAGGGGAGCGACCTTCTTTTTCACTTTGCCCGACGTCCCGCCGGAGCTTGCGTCGGCGTCGGCGTCGGCCTCAGCGGAACGTTAGCCCTCTTTGGGTTCGAGGGAATGAATTCCCTCTCTCAGTGATGACGTCCCTACGGGACGGAGCCTGTCCCGAGGCTGAGGCCCCCGGGTCCTGCTAGCGACGAACCTGTCCGAGCAAGGGTTCAGTCTCTCGTTTTGATCTCGTCTTGAGGCTTACTGGCACC
Source organism: Acidobacteriota bacterium (assembly GCA_039030415.1). Classification (GTDB taxonomy): domain Bacteria; phylum Acidobacteriota; class Thermoanaerobaculia; order Multivoradales; family J023; genus JAAELT01. Next base: position 10,527 of record JBCCEE010000079.1, on the reverse strand, counting down.
GTTTCTGCAGCGTTTTCCTGCGAGAATCATCATGGGAATGATCTGATGGCATCTCGACGCGCAATCAAGAACCGACGCCGCAAATCGGCGCGACGACTTCCGTGGCGTCGCATCCTGCTGATCTCCTTGCTGGTGTCCGCCGCTGTGCTGGCCGCTTTGATCTGGCCGTTTTGGCAGCTGTCCGGGCAGTTCGGAACCGAGCCGATGCTTCAGCCGTCGCGGCTCTACGGTCAGCCGCGGGAGATTCGGGTCGGCGCTCCGCTGGGCGTCGAAGCGCTGGCGGCAGAGCTCGATTCGCTGGGCTATGGCGACGCCGAGGCCACCGGCCGGCTGATTCCCGGCTCCTATCGCCGCTCGGACGGCCGCCTCGAGCTGTTCCGTCGCCGTTTCCTGACCACCCGCAGCGACGAGCGCCAGGACCGGCTGCGCATCACCTTCCGAGATGGCGAGGTGTCGCTGATCGAGACCGCCGAGGCGAGCCTGCCGTCGGTGAGCTTGGATCCCCCCTTGATCGCTTCGTTCTACGGCCCCGACCTGCGCGAGCGTCGGCCGATCGGGCTCGACGAGCTGCCGGAAGAGCTCATCCTGTGCGTGCTGGCGGCCGAAGACGCCTACTTTCTGGAGCACTCCGGCCTGTCCTTCATGGGCATACTGCGCGCCGCCTGGGTGAATTTCCGCGCCAAGGAAGTTCGCCAGGGCGGCAGCACCCTGACCCAGCAGCTGGTCAAGAACCTCTATCTCACCCATCAGCGCACCCTCGTCCGCAAGCTGCGCGAGGGCGTGCTGGCGATCTTTCTCGAGCTGCGCTACGACAAACGCTCCATCCTCCAGGCCTACCTCAACGAGATCTACTGGGGGCGCTCCGGCAGCATCGACTTGATGGGGGTGGGGGCCGCCGCCCACGCCTACTTTGGCAAGCACGCCTCGCAGCTCGACCTGGCGGAATCAGCGCTGCTCGCTGGCATGATTCAGTCGCCGGGCACGCTCTCTCCGTTCACCCACCTCGATGCCGCCCTGGCTCGGCGCGATTTCGTGCTGGGTCGCTTGGCGCAGCTCAAGTGGGTGGCCGACGAACGCCTGGAGCGCGCCAGCCGCCAGAAGCTGCGGCTCGTCACCGAGCCGCTGGTGACCCGTCGAGCACCGTTCTTCGCCGCCGCCGCCGCCGCTGAAGCGCGTCAGCGGTTCGGCATTACCGAGCTCGACGATGCCGGCTACACCCTGCTGTCGACCCTCTCGGAAGAGGATCAGAAATGGGCCGAAGAGGCGGTGACCTGGGGGGTTGCCTCACTCGAAAAGGGATGGGAGAAGGACCGCCAGAATTCGCTGCCGCTGGAGGCGTCGTTGATCTCGGTCGACCCGCGCACCGGTGGCATCCTGGCCTACGTCGGCGGGCGCAACTTTGGCCGCAGCCAGTTCGACCGCGTGGCCAGCGCCAGGCGCCAGGCCGGCAGCGTCTTCAAGCCCGTCGTCTACGCGGCCGCCTTCGCCGATCGCGTCGCCCACCCTGCGACGTTCCTGGAAGACCGGCCGCTATCGGTGCGGATCGATGGCCGCACCTGGCGTCCCAAGAATTCCGACAGCAAGTTTCGCGGCCGCGTCCTCGCCCGCACCGCGCTCGAGAAGAGCCTCAACGTGCCGACCGCGCGACTCGCGATGAGCGTCGGGCTCGATCGCGTCATCGGCCTGGCGCGTGATCTCGGTATCGAGGGGCCGATCGCTCCCTATCCCGCGCTCGCGCTGGGCGCCATGGGCGTCAGCCCGCTCGAGATGGCCGGGGTTTACGCCACCTTCGCGGCGGGCGGCATGAAGCCGACCCTCCACCGTCTCGCCCAGGTCTACGATCGCTCGATGAAAGCAATGCCTGGCATCCCGCTCGAGCCGCCTCGTCCGGTGCTCGCCGCCGAGACCGCCCACCTCATCACACGGATCCTGCAGGGGGTGCTCGACCGCGGGACCGGCCGCAGCGCCCGTCAGCAGGGCATCGACGATCCTCTCGCCGGCAAGACCGGAACCACCAACAGCCGCCGCGACAGCTGGTTCGCGGGCTACTCGCCGGACCGCATCACCCTGGTGTGGGTGGGCTATGACGACAACACCAGCACCCGGCTCTCCGGCGCGCGGGCCGCCCTGCCGATCTGGTCGCGTTTCACTCACCGCGTGCGTCCAGCCGGCGGCTATCTGCCCTTCGCGACTCCGCAAGGCGTCAAGAGCGCCCTCATCGATCCCAAGACCGGCGCTCTGGCGACCGACCGCTGTCCGCAGTACCGCGAAGAGACTTTCCTGGCCAGCAACGTCCCGCGTCAGCTCTGCCCGATCCACAACGGTTGGCGGGCCCGCCCGATGGATCAGCCCAACGACGTCCAGGTCGAGCCTCAGAAGCATCCCTTCAAGCGCTGGCTGAAAATGCTAAAGGAACGGCGCAAGCGGGATCGGGAGCGGGGTACGACCTAGGGGTGCGTCTGGTGGACGTGGCTAGGGATGCGCGCTAGCGCACCCGCGATGTCGGCAGGTGAACTACCCGCAGCCCCTCCACCGGATCGATCACCGCCACATACAGCTCCTTGCCGTTGGGGCTGACCGAGATCGATACCGCGTCGGCTTTCATGTTGCGGTTTTCCCAGATCAGCTCGGGCGGGAAGCGCAGGTCGCCGCCGGTCTGTTCTACCTTCTCTTGTGCCGAGGCATGGGGCGCGCGGGTCATCAGCAGGCCCAGGGCGAACCCCAGGACGGTCACCGCGACTCCGGCGGCGAAGGCGACCGATAAGGTGACGCGGTGCCGGTTCTCGTGCGGGCCGTGCTCGTGCGAGCCGTGCTCGCGGGGCCGGTTCTCGTGCGGGCCGTGCTCGCGGTGTAGGTGCTCTTGCATGTGATGCTCCCTCTCGAGTGATTGGAATCTGCTGAGACAGCATCGATTATCAGGCTCGCTCGGGGAGCGAGCAAGCGCCGGCGCTCGAGTGGCGAGCGGGCTCGGGAGGTGGGCGGGAGGGTCGCGCGCGATCGCGCCGGGACAGTGTGAATCCAGGCGCGAACGCTCGCGACCCCGCGAATAGAGATCAGCCAGCGGTAGCGCGACGCGCCCCGACGTATTCCGTGACGTCGACAAAACCGGCGCGGTAGAGCTCGCGGACCTGCTGCTCGATCTGGTGGTAGAGCGTGGCGGGTTCGACCGTCTCGCTGTCGTTCAGCACGCTGGCGACGCGAGAGGTCAGTCCTTGGAGGGTGATGGGGTGGGTCATGGCGGAGAGAACGGCAGCCGCGAACGGCGTGATCTGTCGGGTGCAGACTTGGCTGTGCCGTCTGAGGAGCATGGCGTAGACCTCCTCGTCAGACGGCGCACCGCCAGCTCCCCAGATCAGCCAGCTGTTCCAATCCCAACGATTGGTCACCAGCTCGGCGCCTTCGCTCCAGGACAGCAGAACTTCTTCCCAGCAAATCTCATCCGGCTCCAGCCGAGCCAGTTCGTTCAGCGACTCGGCGGTGAAATCGCTCGGCGTGAGGGTCAGCTCGTAGGCGACGCGCTCGCGGCGGAACGCATCTTCCATCATCGTCTTGCGCGGACCCTGCTGGGAGGCGACGAAGCGGCGCAGCTTGTCGTAGGTCGTCTGGGCTGGAGACCTCATCAGCGGGCCGTCTTCGTTCGGGGTCAGCGATACCGTCAGGGGCCAGTGGCCGAGAGCATCGAGCGAGCGCAGAGTCTTGCCGAACGATTCCTGGGTGGAGAGCGCGGCGAGGTCGGCGAAGCCCTCGTCTTCCGGCATCTGCTCGCGCGGTTCTACCCACGGGCGCAGCAGCAAGAGCGATGGCGTCTCCTCGCTGTAGAGGCGGAGATAGAACGCTCCGATTCCGGCATCACCGAGCATCAGACTGGGATCCTGGGCGCCGTCGATGACGCCGCTCGGCCAGATCGAATCGCCTCGGGAGTGACGGTCCCAGCCGCGCTCGGCGCATTCGTGGCAGCGTTTCGTCAGGCGTGGGTCGCGAAAGACCTCGGCGGCGAGGAGCGGCAGCTCGCAGATGCCGCCGAACCCGTGGCAGAGCGTGAAGTCGAGGGCGCCGTTGGCGAGTGAGGCGGAGAGCGACGACAGCGACGAGATCAGGGCCGCTTCGGCTTCCTGGCGATAGAGCTCCTGGCGGGTGAGCTCGTAGGCGCGTACGCGCGTCAGGCCGATCCCGGGAGCGCCGTGGCACCAGGTGGTGGCAAACGCCTGGCCGCATCCATCGTGGTCGTCGCACGGTGCTTCGGCAGGATGATAAAAGATCAGGTCGCTCAGCTCGGGATGCCGGAAGTCGGGCCAGTTGCCGGCTTTGGCATCGTACAGCTGGCGCTCGTACAGAAACGCCATCTCCGCCGCGAAGCGATAAGCGCCCTGGCCCGTGGCTCGGTAGAGCTCGAGCAGCGCCAGACCGATGCCCGAGGCACCGTGGCCTAGACCCGTCAGGTGCTGGGCGGTGGACAGGCTCATAGTGTTCCAGGACCAGCCCGCCGGCCCCCGCTGCACTTTTTCGAACAGCAGCTCACCGAGGCCACAGGCCATCTTCTCGAGCGCCGGCTGCTGGAGCTCGTGTGAGAGCTGCAGCAGGGCGGGGATCGCACCTGCGGCCCCGGTCAGTACGTCGAGGCGATCGTCGTGCTGCTCGTGGCCCTTCATCGGCTCGAGGATCGCCAGCGCCGCGTCGCACAGGCGCGGCTTGTTCAGCACGTCGGCGAGCTGAACCGCGACGAAGGCGACGCCGACCCGACCGGTGTGAAAGCCGAAGCGGTGCGTGGGCTGGCGGGCGGCGTGGAGCAGCGCGTGGCGGATACCGCCGAGGGCGGTGCGGGCGACGTTCCGGTCGCCGGTGACCCGGTAGAGCTGAGCCAAGAACCAGGCGATACCCGCGGAGCCCTGGTAGACGTCGCCGCCGGCGGCAGCCGGCGCGGTACGTTCGACGTCGAAATGCGACGGTGCGGGGATGCGCACCTCCCAGGTGCAGGTATGCCCGTCCCACATGGCTTGGCTCACCAGCCGTTGCCCCATGGTCTCGGCGACACTGAGCAGATCCTGCTTTCTCATCGCTGTCATTCCCCCTCTCTCGGCCCTCAGTCGGCCCCTCTCAAATGGCTCGCTCGAGGGCTGGTGTGCTTACTCTCGGTGGCTCAATGGAGCAAGCGCCGTGCCAGACCGTCTAGCGGCCCGGGAGTCGAGGCTGTGCGGTCTGACAGAAGCGGGAAGATCCTCGATTTCGCGCGTCCCGTCTCTGCTGGCTGCGTCTTTCGCGAGAGCTGCGGAGGTAGCTCGCGAAGGCGCCGCGGGGTCGCCTTGCGCAGCGGCCTCTGGTGACCCGGCAGGGAATCAGGGAACGCTTCCCCGTTCGTTGCGTGGCCAGTCTGCGAACAATCGGCGGACAATGTTCGGAATCGAAGCTTGGACACTGACACCGCCCTGAGCCGCTGATATAAGTAGCAGCATGTGCTCCATACTCGGTATTCTCGATCTCAAGACCGATCCCCGTAAGCTGCGCGAGCTGGCGCTCAGACTGTCTCGGCGCCAGCGCCACCGCGGCCCCGACTGGAGTGGTATCCACGCCGGCGAGCGAGCGATCCTGGCGCACGAGCGGCTGGCGATCGTCGGCGTCGACAGCGGTGCTCAGCCGCTCTACAACCCGACGCGCTCGCACGTGCTGGCGGTCAACGGGGAGATCTACAACCATCAAGAGCTGGAGCGCGGGCTGGAGTCGTTCACCCCGCAGACTCGCTCGGATTGCGAGGTCATCCTCGCCCTCTACGCCGAGCGCGGCATCGACTTCTTGAACGATCTCAACGGCATCTTCGCCTTCGTACTGGTCGACGAAGAGCGTGATCGATTCCTGATCGCGCGCGATCCGATCGGCGTCGTCCCGCTCTACACCGGGCGCGACGAGCACGGCAACCTCTACGTCGCCTCCGAGATGAAGGCTCTGATCGACACCTGCAAGACGATCGAGGATTTTCCTCCCGGTCACTACCTCGACAGCGAAGTCGGCGAGCCCAAGCCCTATTACCAGCCGAAGTGGCGAGACTACGCGCGAGTCCAGGGTGTGAAGAGCGATCTGCGGGTGCTGCGCGTCGCGCTCGAGGACGCCGTCGAGCGTCAGCTGATGAGCGACGTGCCCTACGCCACTCTGCTCTCGGGCGGCCTCGACTCTTCGGTGATCGCGGCCATCGCGCGCAAGTTCGCCAGCCGCCGGATCGAAGATCACGGTCATTCCGAAGCCTGGTGGCCGCAGCTGCATTCGTTCGCCATCGGCCTCGAGGGCTCACCTGACCTGGCCGCGGCGCGCAAAGCCGCCGACGCCATCGGCACCATCCACCACGAGACCCACTTCAAGGTGCAGGAGGGGATCGACGCCGTCCACGATGTGATCTACCACCTCGAGACCTTCGACGTCACGACGGTGCGGGCGTCGACGCCGATGTACCTGCTGTCGCGGCGCATCAAGGCGATGGGGATCAAGATGGTGCTCACCGGCGAGGGCTCGGACGAGATCTTCGGCGGCTATCTCTACTTTCACAAGGCGCCGGACGCCGCCGAATTCCACGCCGAGACCGTGCGCAAGCTCGACAAGCTGCACAAATTCGACTGCTTGCGGGCCAACAAGTCGATGGCGGCTTGGGGTATCGAGGCGCGGGTGCCGTTCCTCGACCGCGAATTCCTCGACGTGGCGATGAGCTTCGACGCCACCGAGAAGATGATCGTCGAAGGTCGCATGGAGAAGCATGTCTTGCGGGAGGCGTTCACCGGCTATCTGCCCGACGAGATCCTGTGGCGACAGAAGGAGCAGTTCTCCGACGGCGTCGGCTATTCCTGGATCGACAGCCTGCGCGCCCATGCCGAGGCCAAGGTCTCGGACAGCGAGCTCGAGCGAGCCGCCTATCGGTTTCCGCGCAACACGCCGCGCACCAAGGAAGCCTACTTCTACCGCCAGATCTTCGAGTCCCACTTCCCCGGCGACGCGGCGGTAGCGCTGATTCCCGAGGGTCCGTCGATCGCCTGCAGCACGCCGACCGCCATTGCCTGGGAGAAATCCTTCGCCGACAACGCCGATCCTTCGGGACGCGCGGTGCGCGGGATCCATCAAGAGAGCTACTGAGACACCGCGTCTCAGAAGCTCTTTGGGTCGAAAGGCCACCGATGCTCGAGAGATCTTGGGGCCTCATCAAGCTAAGATGATCCGATCCATGAGCTGAGGGATCTGTCGGAGCATCTTATGACCCACGCTGAGAAACCCCTTCGCTCGAGGGCTTCTCAGCCTCTCGAGCCAGACGCTGCGACGACGATCTACGAAGGTCCCACCGTCTCTGCGGGCGAACCGGGCTCGCCCCCCGGCAGCTCCGCCGAGACTCCGCCAGCTACCCAGCTAGGACGTTTCAAGCTGGGGGCGCTGCTCGGCCAGGGAGGGATGGGGCGAGTCTACGAGGCGTTGGATCCGCGTCTCAAAAGGCAGGTGGCGGTGAAGATCATGCAGCGGCACGATCCGCAGGGGGTCGCCCGCTTTCTGCGTGAAGCGAGGGCCCAGGCAGCGGTGGCGCACCGCGGAATCTGCCCGATTTTTGAAGCCGGAGAGGTCGACGGCCGGCCATACATCGTGATGCAGCGACTGCATGGCCGGCCGCTGCACGAAGCCGCTGCCAGCCTGTCGCTCGAGCACAAGCTGAGAACCCTGGCGAACGTCGCCGACGCGGTGGAGGCGGCCCACCGTACGGGTCTGATCCACCGCGACATCAAGCCCAGCAACATCATCGTCGAGAGCACGTTCGAGGATACTGCCGAGGGCAGGCACACGCCCTACGTCCTCGACTTCGGCCTTGCCCGTCCGGCTCACGAGGGCGTCCTGACCGCCGAAGGGGCGCTGCTCGGCACCCCGGCGTACATGGCGCCAGAGCAGGCTCAGGGCGACCAGGGAGCGCTCGGACCGCGTACCGACGTCTATGGGCTGGGCGCAACCCTCTACCATGTGCTCGCCGGTCGTTCGCCGTTCCCCGACAGCTACTCGTCCGCCTTGCGCCACATCCTGGAGCGCGAACCGCCGCCGCTGCGGGTCTTCGGAGTGCCGGCAGAAGTCGAGGCCATCACCTTCAAGTGTCTCGAGAAGGAGCCGGCTCGTCGTTACGCGTCAGCAGGCGCACTGGCCGACGACCTGCGGCGATACCTCGCCGGCCAGCCGGTGCAGGCGCGCCCGGCCGGCTGGTGGTATCGCCTGCGCAAGCGGGTGCGGCGCAATGCGGCCCTGGTTACGGTCTCGGGCATCTCCATCGCCCTCCTGCTGGCAGCCCTGGCCTGGGGTCTATTCAGCTCCTGGCAGGGGAGGACCCGCGAGCGCCTGGCGCGCACCTTCACTCAGCAGGTCGAGCAGGTCGAGGCCCTGGCCAGGTATTCTCATCTCTCGCCACTGCACGACGTGCGGCCCGACCGAGCCCAGCTGCGGCAGCGCATGGACGCCATCCAGCAAGAGATGGAGCGCGGCGGCTCATTGGCTCGCGCAGCCGGCAGCTACGCCCTGGGACGTGGGCACCTGGCGCTCGAAGAGCTCGACGCCGCCCACCGCCATCTCGAAGCTGCCTGGGCCGCTGGCGAGCGCCGGCCCGAGGTGGCGGCCGCCCTCGCGCAGACCCTGAGTGGACTGTATCGCGAAGGTCTGGCGGCGGCGGAGCTGGTGCGGGACTGGGAGAGCCGCGAGCGCCGCGTGCAAGAGCTCGAGCAGACCTACGGTCAGCCGGCCCTGAGTCTTCTCCGGCAGACGCCGAGCGATCCATCGGTCGAGCAGCCCTTTCTGGCGGCCTTGGTTCCCTTCCATGAGGATCGTTTCCAAGACGCCCTCGAGGTGCTGGGCTCCTCACGAGGGCGCTATCCGTGGTCCTACGAGCTTCACAAGCTCGAAGGGGACATCCGGCGGACCCTGGCCACCCGCCACAGCGCAACCGGGGAGCGCGAGGCGGCGCTGGCCGAGCTGCAGCGGGCCCAGCGGGCCTACGCCGCTGCCGCCACCATCGCCGAGAGCGATCCGGCGATCCACCGCGCGGCGGCCCAGGCCTCGATCCTCGGGGTCTCGCTGGAGATTTTTGCCGTTGGCGATCTCGAGTCCGCGCTCGCGGCCGGGCTCGAGCACGTCGAGCGGGCGCTGGCGGTGAATCCCCGAGACGCCCAGTCGTGGCTGTGGAAGGCGCGCCTTCACCGCATTGCGGCGCAGCGTCAGCGACTGCACTCGATCGATCCCGAGGCCGAGCTCGTCGCGGCGGCGGCAGCGGCTCGGCAGTCGGTCGACCTGCTAGCTGAGCCTTCCGAAGCCTGGCGTGAGCTCGGCAGCGTTTACTGGGGGTGGGCACAGTGGCAGAAACGACGCGGTGACGATTCGCAACCAAAGATCGCCGAGGCGACCGATGCCCTCGAGCGGGTCGCCAGCGCGCAACGAGACTATCCGTACTTCAACACCCTCGCCCTGGCCCACGCGACCTCCGGCGACCTCTTGACGGCGCGCGGACAGGATGCCACCGCCTCCTACGATCGGGCGATCACCGCCTATCGATCCGCTATCGCCCTGCACTCGTCGCCCTTTGCGGCTCTCGTCAACATGGGAGCCGGTCTGCTCAAGCGCTCAGCGACGCCCGAAGTCGTCGACCCCTCGCCGTGGCTGCGCGAGGCGGTGACCGCGTTCGACCAGGCCACAGAGCTCGACCCGGACCACTTCGCACCGCACTACTACCTCGGACGCACCTATCTGATTCTGGCCCAGGGCGGTCGAGCGACCAGCGGCCGCCTCGGCGAGACGGTGGTGCAGTCCATCGCCAGCTATCAGCGGGCTCTCGAGATCAATCCGGGGTTGTCGCAGATTCACAGCGTCTTGGGGGAAGCGGCCCATCTGCAGGCACTCGACGCCTGGGATCATGGTGTAGATCCCGAGCCGTTTTTTCGCCGGGCTCGGCAGGCCTATGAGCGCGGCCTCGAGATCGCGCGGGACAATGAGCTGCTGCACCAGAATCTCGCCTGGACGGCCTATTTCGAAGGCAAGTACCGAGTCCGCGAAGGACGCGATCCCGGCCCTTTGCTCGAAGAAGCGATCGATCGAGCCCGGACCGCCTTGAAGCTATCCACTCGGGCGGGAGCGCTGCTCTGCTTGGGGAGCGCCTATCGTCTGCAGGCTGAATATGAAGTGCTGCGTCGCGGTGATCCGTCCGAAGCTCTGACGGCCGCGGAGCAGGCCTTCCGTCGGATCCTGGAGCAGAATCCCCAGCATCCCGAGGCGTTCAGGTCTTTGGGGCGACTCCATACTCTCGAGGCTCGGTGGCTCATGGCGCCTTGGCGGGCGCAGCGCGGAGCGGATCCTGGAGCTGCCTTCGACCGCGGTCGAGCTGCACTCGACCGTGCCCTTGAGCTGGAGACGGAGGTGGCGGCGTTCGGGCTCGCGGACGCTCGCTGGTGGCGGGCCCGCGCGGGCCACCACCCTGCGGGTAGCGCTGACCGCAGCCAGGCAGCCAGCGCGGGCCTCGCCAGCACGGAGCGAGCCCTGGAG
>JBCCEE010000078.1:0-23733 GCA_039030415.1 Acidobacteriota bacterium | reverse complement strand
GAATTCGCCATGGCTTCAGCGCGTGCGCAGCATTCGGCGACAAGACCTCCACACCTGCAAGAGCTGCGCAAAGCTATCGTACTGCGGGCGCTGTCACGCTCAAGCGATGGTCGAGGACGGCGACCTCTATGGTCCTTCGTCTTATGCCCAGGAGCGGGCGGAGATCTTCGAGCGGCTCTCCAGCGATGAGGAGTCGACCCGCTCTGCTCGAGCTAGCCAGTAAGGCGCTCTTTCTCGTCGTCGCCCTGCCCGTGGTGGTGCGAGCCGCCCTCCGGCTGAGCTGGCTCAATCACCGTTACGACCTCGAGCAGCTCGTCGACAGGCTGCGAGCCGTGCGCCCCTGGCCTCCGTCCTACCTCGCCAACCCACGCTACCTTGGGGGCACCGCCTGGCGCTTGCTGTCGCTGCTGCCACCGCGCGGCTTCGGCCCCTGCCTCAAGCACTCCCTCCTGCTGCTAGACCTGTGGTCCCGGTGCGGTCTCGAGCCCCGCATCCACATCGGCACGATGAAAGCCGAGGAGCGGCCAAAGTTCCACGCCTGGATCACCGTCGCCGATCCCAATCTGCCGCCCCAGCCCAACCCTTCCGAGTACGCTGAGGTCTGGTCGCACTGAGCTCGCTAGGAGGTGCGCGGACGCGTCGAAAAGCCTTGCCCCGATCTACCTCAATACTCGAGGAGTCCACCAACAACTTGAAATTTACTATTCGATCGCGGCTTGTAGACGCTCGACCATGTCGGAATCGGGGCCATCGTCCGAACGTGGCGAGACATAGAGTGTCGACTTCATCGTCGCTTCGGCCCCCCTGAGGTCGGTCAGAGGGATCCGGTCAACCCTGGGGCCACCCATGGGTAGCTCGGACGCTTCGTAGATCACCACCTCGTGTGATGCCGGATACCAGCGAGCTAACTCTTCAGCGAGAATTTGCAGCCCGCCGAGCGAGTGCGCGCCAGGCGGCACAATCTGGTGTCCGATCACTCCAATCTGCCACAAAATCAGCGCGCAGCGTGGATCAAAACGACGGTGATGCACTAGAAAGTCCGTGGCTTCGAAACTTTGGCAGCCGTGCGCTGCCGGATCGACATCGAGGTCGGCGAAAAGACAGTCCTCGGCCGACACACCGGGACACAGACGCGCCGGGATTCCCTCTTCGCTCGCCCGGCGGACGATTCCGTGGGATGGGCGGACGAAGACACCGGGATGTCCGTAGAAGGCTACGCAGATGTGGCCCCCGTTCCGGGCAGCGCGCAGCACACGAGATTCCATGGCCCGATAGGCTCGGCGTCGAGACTCTCCGGGGCGGTAGCAGTTTGCCAAGGACTCAGCCGAAGGATTGAGCCGCCGAATCCAGTGATCAGCGACCGGATTGGCGACTAGGAAGAAGACCCGATCGGCAGTCTCGAGGGCGTGCAGAGCTTCGGCTGTGGTCTGCGGTCCGCATTGGATTCCGGTCCCGACGATGGTCAGCCGACCCCGGCTCATTGTTCCGTAGCCCTCATCACTTTGGCAAGTTACTAAGGGGTTGCCAGACCATGATCACTGCGGTGTGGTCAGGAGGTCTATTGGCCGCGCGCAGGAGGGCACGGCGCGGACCCTGACGGAGTAGCGCGAGCTCCTCTTCGGTCAGACCGTGCCCTTCGATCATATCGGGGTTCTCTCGCAACTCGCGCCAGGGGTTTAGATCGTCGGAATGTAGCAGGTCTACGAGGCTCTCAAGTGCTTCGGACATTTCAATCTCCTATCTTTGATGACTCAAAGATTGTGGGCGGAAAACGAGGTTCACCAAATGATGAACATAGTTCGGGGATTGTTGAGGTCATGGTCGCCTGTCCCATTCAGAATCTCTAGCACTTCCTCGACCTCACCTTTCTGGACGAGTAGCTGCAAATCAACCGAAAGTCTGGAGTTTTGCACGTATTCCTTCGGGGATTGGCGAAACTCGGCCCAGGCCGACGGAGTTGTCTGCAGTTTGTGAAAGAACTCGAGGAGTCGCTCTCGGTCATCGCCCATTGTCAGGGTCCTCCACGAAGTTGAGGCAGTGTTCGGGTTGCTCCTTGCAGATTTCCTTACAAGGTCTCGCGTTGGCCAGACTGTTTACGAAATCGAGTTGAAGGAACGGTCGGTCAGGCAGGGGTGCCCGGTCGAACCACTCGGGTGATGGGGGCCCAACAGCGTCCAGGCCGAAGAGGTCGATTCGTCGATCTCCAGAGCCTATCGAGGACCGCGCGTGACAGGACATACAAGACGACTCGGGATTGCTAGTCTCGAACACCGAGTTGCTCAGCAAAACAGGTCGTCCCTGGCCGTCCATGAACGCAGTCTGCAAGCCATTGAGCGCATAGTTCATCCAAAGGCAAGGTTGGGCTGGGTCCCTATCGCACATGTCGTACGCGACGAAGATCTCACGCCTTGCGTCGTCTTCCAGGTCATCTTGCATCAACTGATATGCGAACCGTTGCGGATTGTCGACGTGCTCCCAGGTGACCCATAGCCAATTCGAAACGAGCTTGAGGCTTACGTGCAGCCCTACCAAACCCATCAACTCACCAGACTCACTCGAGAAATGATAATAATTTTCTTTTTGGCTCGACTCGATCGGTACCCAGCCGGCTTCTACAAAGGTCGATCCTTCCGTGAATCCGATACTGGGTTCGGGACGGTCCGGTTGGCAGCAATAGAGGTCGTAGCGACGGCGATGCTCTTCCAGAAAACGAAGTCGCTGGTCGATGATCCAGTTGAAGGCTTTCTGGTCCAATCGAACCTCCGTCTTGGTGACTTCTAGGCTGCGTCGCAACTGTTCAACTTGATCGGGTGGCAGGCCCTGCTTCTCCCGGAAGTCAATGAGCCCCTTTTCTTCGTTCGTCAAGTTCATCAGGCGGCGGCTAGCGGCTGGAAGGCCCCATTCCGGTTGGCATTCCTCGAAGAGATAGCGCGTCGTCATCCAGCATTCCCATTGGGTCGGACACAGTTCGGTCGAGGGTATTGGCCTGTTCAGCCTCGCGAAGAGGCTCCAGACGAATCGGGACTGCCCCACCGTTATCCGCTCCTGGGCAACCGTTTCACCGAGAACCGGCTTAGACACCCCCCAAGTCAGGAGCAATAGGAGGATTGCTCCCGAGAGCGTAACTCTGCGCCTCGTCTCCATCTCACACTCCTCTCGAATTCAATTGAACAGCTCGGGCGACAGGGTGATTTTTCCAAAAGTTCTGCTCAGCCTCACCCTCCAAGTGAGCGGACAACTCGTGAAGTAAGCGCAGGACGAGATCCAGGCTATCGCGACTGTCCAGGACGCTGGCAAGCAGCCAATGACCCTCCACGCGCTCTGGAAGCTGTAGAGAGTCCAGAGACCCCACCCGACCAGGGTCGTAGACACCGAGCGCTGCTCGATAGGCTTCCACCAACGGCACGAAGCCCCGGATATCCTCTTGCTCGCACAGATCGGCAGCCTGTTGGAAACAGGCCCTGGCGTGCGGGTGATCCGCGGCCTGGTAAGCTGCTCTTCCCATACCGATCCAGGTCTCCGCCTCTCCGTAGCTAGCGTCGATCTCGGAGAAAAGAGTCCGAGCGGATTCATAAGCCTTGCGGCTGCGCTCGAAGTCCCGCCGAACGCGGAATAGATCAGCGCTCTCGAGTTGCAAGTATGCGTCGAGGAATGGCGTCGATCTGACCTGACTCAAGATCTTGCGCCGAGCGTGCAAGGATTCGGCGAGCTCGACATTGCCCTCGATCAAGCACAGGTTCGAATAGTTACCGAGAGCGCCGATCTCCATCTCGAGATATCCCAGATCGCGAGATAGCTCCAGGCTCTTCTCGTAATAGGTGCGCGCCTCCGGGTACTCGGCTAGAGTATGGAGTGTCAGAGCGAGAGCTTGGTAAGCGCGAGCGCGGAGGGAAGAGAGCTTCAGGTCTTCGCATTGTGTGATGCACTCCAGCAGTGGCTCCTTGGCGGCTTCCGCACGGTGAAGGCCGAGCAGAGCCTCACCCATCGAGCACCGCGCCTCGGCGGCACCTTCAGGCTCGGCCAGCTTCAGTGACAGCTCAAGCTGGCGACTGTAGAAGCCTAGGCTACGCGCGAAGCGACCAGCCCGAAGATGAGCCTGCCCCAACTGACCGAGCACACGCGCCTCTGTCGACGTGTCGTCCACAGAACGGACATCATCGAGGGTCTTCTCCAGGAGCTCGAGACCAGTAGGCCCGGAGTCCAAGAGCAGCCGCCCCTGGAGCAGTCGGGCGCGCACCGCCCGACTCGCATCGGCTGCTTGGGTGGCCAAGGAATGAGCGGTCTCGACAGTCCGGGCTTCGGCGTCCCGCTGCCCGAGGAGATAGTGGCATTCGGTCTGGTGCAGCAGAACGTCGATGCGCAGTGCCGGGTCATCCTCCGGTGCGAATCCCAACGACAAGTCGCCGAGCTCGAGCAGTTTGATGGCGTCGTGGCGCTGAGCCAAGTGCTCCAGTGCCGCGCGCACGAACGGCAAGCCCTCGTCGCCTTGGCCCCCTTTGAGGAAGTGCTCGCAGAGTGAGACGGCCACTTCTCCGCGGACGTCCGACCCGGAGGTGGATTCGGCGAGCGCAGTCGCGAGGCCTCGGTGATAGAAGCGGCTTAACTGTGAAGGTAGTCCACCATAGACCACTTCTTGCAGCAGATGATGGCTGAATTGGAAGCCCCGCTCGGTGCTCCGGATCAAGCCCTGGCGGCGTTCAATCGCGGCCAAGCGTTCGAGAACCTCAAGCTGGTTCGTACCACGCACGAGAGCCAGTAGATCGGGAGTGAACTCGAAACCTTCCACCGCACCGCACTGCAGCAGAGCCCGGTCAGTGTCGTCGAGCTCGCCTAGCCGATCTTCGAGCAACTCCTTGAGAGAAGTCGGTACGTCGTTCAACCACGCATCTCCTGACTCGGAGCCGTTGTCTAAGGTGGCGTTCCGTGCTTCACGAACCATCTCGGTGAGAAATAGTGGATTGCCGTCGCTGCGGCGGGCGACGTGACGGCCGAAGCGGAGCCACTCGCCTGCCGGCAGGGAGTCTTCGAGCAACTGCTCGACTTCACTCGCCCGTAGAGGCTTCAAGGGCACTCGCTCAGACCCGACACCACCGTTCAGAGTGTTGACGAGGCCGGCCATGGCACCTGGCCGACCGGTGGCGATGACTAGGCACGGAAGGTCGCGGGCGATCTGGGCCATCGAGGCCAAGAGAGCTCGGGTTTCTGCCGAAGCGAAATGTAGGTCGTCGACCATCCACGCTACCGGCCTTTCGGCGGCCAAGGCTCTGAGCACTTGGCGGAAGATCGCCTGGATCGTCTCCTGCGGTAGCGGGTCGGCATCCGGGGGAGACGGCATATCCTGCAGGTAGGCGACGAACCGAGCCAATAGCCGGCCGTCGCAAGATGAGATCTCGGCTAGCCGAGTCTCCAGGTCGACGTCCCCGAGGTGAGCGACCAGTGCCTGCGCAAGTGCGCCGGCACCGGATCGCAAACCGGGAGAATCGGATCCGTAGAGCAGATGATGCTCGCCGAACCGCTCCAGTCGATGGCCAAACTCCTCGAGCAGCCTAGTCTTGCCGATGCCCGCCTCGCCGGTGACGAGGAGGAGCTTGCCGTTCCCATCCAAACAACCACTCCACGCCGATGTGAGCTGCTCGAGTGGTTCTTCGCGGCCGACGCAGGGTAGTTCCTGGTCGGCAGCGCGCCACCAGTTCGTCCGTCTGCGTGGCCCAGTAGCGCGCAGGACCCTGTCACGCGACAGCCACCAGAGAGAGGCTTCGCCTTCGCGCAGCACGTCGAGTAACTCACTGGCCGTTTGGAATCGGTGCTCCGGTGTTTTCTCCAAGAGATTTGCGATCACCGCTTCGAAGAACGGGCTGATCTCGGGCCGTATTGTGCTGATCTTCGGTGGCACCTCGTGCATGTGACGCAGGAAGGTGGCTTCGAGGTTGGCGGCGAGGAAAGGCTGTGTACCGGTAGCAGCCTCGTAGAGCACCACACCCAGCGCGTAGAGGTCCGTCGCTGGTGACGGGCGACGGCCTTGAAGTTGCTCCGGTGCTGAATAGTTGAAAGTCCCCAGGAACATCCCTGAGCCAGTGAGAGAGGATCCATCGCCGGAGATATGCGCGATGCCGAGGTCGGAGAGCTTGACTCTATAGTCAGGCGTCAAAAGGATGTTCGTCGGCTTCAGGTCACGATGGATAGCACCAACTTGGTGTACAGCGTCGAGCGCAGCGGTGATTTGTATTGCCAGGGCTTGGAGAAGGGATTCGGGAATAGCTCCGAACTGGTCCATCACCTGACGCAGGGTACGCCCCTCTACGTACTCCATCACAAGATAGTACAGGCTATGGTCGGCTAGATCCTCCCGGCCGGAGCAGTGGGTGCGGACGACGGCTGGATGATGAACCGCACCGCCGAGCTCTGCTTCGCGCAGGAAGCGTGCCAGGTCCGAGGCCTTCGATGTTCGATGCAAGACCTTGACCGCCAGCCGATCGCCGACACGGCCGAATGGACGTTCCTCCTCCATTCGAGCCAGGTAAACCGTGCCAAAGGCACCATGCCCTAATCGTTCGATCAATCGGCAAGGACCGAGTCGACGGACAGGCATTGCAACCTCAAGAGGTTCAGAATCTTCTGGGCTGGACGGGAGCATCAAATTGCCTCGTTGACTCTGCCCCTGGTGGGAGCCCAACGGCGGGCCGATGTAGAGTGGTGTCTTGAGTGCTTCCCAACGTCGGTGGGAATTGGCTCTGACGACAACGCGAGAAAGCTGCCCGAAACAGACCTTCTAGGGTGCAATTATTCGGCTGAGTCCTCTATGCAGTCCCAAGATGCCTGATCCAATCTGCCGCCCCAGCCCAACCCTTCCGAGTACGCTGAGGTCTGGTCGCACTGAGAATCACCTTGCGTGATCGATTTTCAGGCGGATTGTCGCCTTGGGTAGTGAGAGTTGAAGTCTCTATCTGCCCCTTGACCGTCCGTTTCGGCAATCCGGTCAAAAAAAGTTGGACCCACCTGGCCCGTTTCGATCGCGGTTCTCGCATTCCATCCTGAGAAGACTACGTAGCTTCCCAAATCGCGTCGGATCCGAACCAGCCACATAGGTGCCTTATGCGATCGATGTCTGTACGAGCCTCGAGTTTCCTAGACCGCCAGAGCCAACGTTTCGGCCCCCACTGCGGTACCTGGGGTCCCGTCATTATCGAGACCCCAAGCTGAATCGCGCGATCAGTCTTCGGCGGGCGCGGCGGCAGCCGCTTGCTCGGCTAGGGTCCCGGTCAGATTCAAGTAGACGTGAATCTCGTCTTGATTCTTGACGGCACCGAAGAAGGCCGAGTACGGCTTGATGCCGAAATCAGAGAATTGGTAAGCGCCGACGGCCTCGACGTTGAGGGTCTCTCCTGAGAACTCGAAGCGAGCGGCCACGAGCTTCTCTACCGCTTTGCCCCGAACTTCGAGGCGCAGCTTCGCTTCGTAAGGGAACGCCACGTCTCCCTGGGTGGTGGCCTTCTCGGAAACGCTGAGGAGCGTCGCGGTGATTTGCGGGAAGTTCTCCGCGTTGAGCTGGCCCTTGCTGACCATCGAGTCGTGGATCTTGGCCCGGTCTTTCTCCGAGACCTCGCCAAACGGCTCATCCAGCACGCCCAACGCTTCGAGGCGCGGGTACCAGGTCTGCTGCAGATCACCGCGATCGACTTCGAGCTTTGCTGCTTCGGCCCGCAGCTCGAAGCTCGTTTCGAGCGGCTTGGCAGGATCGAAGCTGAGCGCGGCCTGATGGTCGGCCGCCGCGATCAGGTGGTTGTGGGCCATGCCGGCGGCGAGTCCGGCCTTGTGGGTCACCACCGCGAACACCGATTCGGCGTCGCGAAGCGTGACCTCGCCGGCTGACGCCGGATGAGCGGAAACCATGAGGGTCAAGGATAGGGCAGCAGTCAGGGTCTTCAAAGGGCTCATCGAGCTCGAAGCGGTCGCGGAACCGGACATGATGGTCTGCACGGTCGATCTCCTTGTCAGGTTGGAGCGCAACACAGCTCGGGGGGCGAGCCGGCACAGTCTAACCCGGAATACTGCCTGACTCCTATCCCGTCACGCTGCGCAGCGTCTCGATGGGCCGCTTGCGCAGCGCCGCGACGCTCGCCGCCAAACCCGAGACGACGGCCAGCGCCACGGTGGCGACCACCGAGGCGACGAGCCAGCCGATCGGCTGCTCCCAGGTGACCTCCATACCCCGCGTGAGCACGAAGTAGGCCAGCACGGCTCCGCCAACGGTGCCGATCACGCCCGACACCAGACCGATCAACGCGTACTCGGTGGCAAAGCTCGCCATCACCTGGCGCCGGGTCATGCCCAGTGTCTTGAGCAGAGCGACCTCGGCGCCGCGTCGGATCGAGCCGGCGCTGACCGCGCCCGCCAGGATTGCCAGGCCGGCCAACACCGTCAGCCCGCCGAGCAGCCGCACGCCAAGCGCCAGCTGCGTCAACATCTTGGCGACCCGCTGCAGCACCTCGCGCGTGCGAATCATGGTGACGTTGGGGAAGCTCGCCGCCAGCGCGTCCTGCACCTGCTGCTCTCGCCCTTCCGGCATGCGAGCTGCCGCGACCCGGGTCTGCGGCGCAGCCTCGAGCACGCCCGGCTCGACCACCAGGAAGAAGTTGATGCCGAACGAGCTCCAGTCGACCCGCCGCAGACTGGTGACCGTGAGATCCATCACCACCCCCTGGATGTCCAGGCTGATGACTGAGCCGAGGGTGACTCCAAGCTCGGTGGCGAACTCTTCTTCGACGCTGACTTCGGCGACCTCGGGCCGGCTCCACAGCTCGCCGGAGATGACTGCGTTGTCCTCGGGCAGCTCGTCGAGATAGGTCAGGCGCTGCTCGCGGCGCAGGGTCCAGGCCTGGCGCCGGTCACCACCGGGCCTCGGGCCCTCACTCCGGTTCTCGATCTCCTCCCTGAGCTCACCCGCCTGCCGACCGTCGATGGCGGCGATACGAGCCATCACCATCGGCACCGAGTCGATCTGATCGGCGTTCTGGTCGCGCAGCAGCGCTTCGACCCCCGGCCATTGATCTCTCTGGATGTCGATCAGGAACGCCGTCGGCGCATCTCTAGGCAGGTCGCGCTCCAACTCACCGCTCAATCCCTGCTCGACCAGGAACATGGCCAACAGCGCCAGCACGCCGAGCCCCAGCGCGACGATGCCGGCCACCGTCGAAGCACCGGGGCGGTCGAGCGCCGCCAGGCCCTGCCGCAGCCACAGGCGGGAGCGCTCCCTCGGCCGGGAGGCCAGCCGCGCCAAGGCCCAAGCCGCCAGCCCGAGCACGATCGCCACCAGCACCAGACCGCCGGTGAACAGCGCGCCGATCCATAGCGAATCGGCCTGCCAGGCCGCCAGTCCGACGACGCTCGCCAACAGCGCCGCCGCGGCGCCGGCGAGCGCCCAGCGACTCGGCGGCAGGGGATCGGCGTCGCGACGCAGCACGCGGATCGGCGGCACCTTCATGGCAGCGATCAAGGGCGGCAGGCTGGCGAGCAAAGCCACGCCCACGCCCAACAGCAGGCCGCGACTCCAGGCCCAAGGCTGCCACATCTCGAGATGCTCGACCGGCAGCGCGCCCGCCAGCATGCGGGCCACCACGCTCTGCAGAGCGACGCCGAGGCCAACGCCGAACAGGCTGCCGACCACACCCAGCAGGGCGGTCTGCCCGAGGTACAGCCAGAGGATCTCGCGCGGACGGTAGCCCAGGCATTTGAGCACCGCGATCGCATCCATGCGACCGGCGAGCCAGGCGCGCACGGTCTGGGCGACGCCGAGGCCGCCAATCAAGAGCGACAGCAGCGCGGCCAGCGCCAGGTAGCTGCCGACGCGCCGTAATCCCCTGCGCAGCGACGGCTGGGCATCGGTGAACGACTCGACGCGGTGGCGGCCGTCTTCGTCGAGCAACGCTCCGATCGCTTCGACGATGCCCTCGATCTCGACCTCGCGCTCGGCCGGAAGACGAACCAGCATGCGGTAGTTGACGCGGCTGCCGTATTGCTCCAGGTCGGCCCGCTCGAGGCCGGCCGCTGAAACCAGCACCCGCGGCCCGAGGCTCATCGCACCGGTGATGCGATCCGGCTCGCGCTCGACCACACCGGCGATGGTGAAGCTCTGGCCGCCGATGCGCACCTGGGATCCGACTTCGAGCTGCAGGCGGGTGAGCACCTCGGGCGCTACGATGGCACTCTGCTCATCGAGCAGCTCCGCCAGGCCGACCGCCGGCTCGAGCTCCAGCTCGCCATAGAAAGGATAGTAGCCGTCGACGCTCTTGAGCTCGACCAGCAGGCTGCGCCCCGGCGCTTGCGTCGGCTCAGAAGCTTCTGCCTCGCTCGCGCCTGAACTCTCGGCGGCGACCACCGTCAGCATCTCGCGCACCGCGGTGCGCTCGGCGCCGGTGATGCGATCGATCTCGGCTTCGACGTCGGCCGGGATGGGGCGTCGCCCGCGCACCGTCAGGTCCGCGGCCAACAGCGTCTTGGCTTCACTGCGGATGCCGCTGTCCAGACCTTCAGAGAAGCCGGCGACCGCCACCACCGAGGCCACCCCGGCGGTCAAACAGCCGATGAAGAACGCCAGTCGCCCGCGGCTGCCGCGCGCCTCCCTCCGCAGGTGCTGCAAGAAGACGCCGGGCGTCATCCCGCTGCCCGCTCCGGGTCCGGCACCGCGCTGAGCCTGGGAGAGCTGGAGCGGATCTGATCGCGCTCAATGCGGCCGTCGCGCAGATGCACCGCCCGGTCGCTGAGATCGGCGACGCTGACGTCGTGAGTCACCATGACGACGGTGGTCCCCTCTCGCTGCCTGAGATCCGCGAGCAGTGCCAGGATGCGCTCGCCAGTAGCGCCGTCGAGATTGCCGGTGGGCTCGTCGGCCAGCAGAATGCTCGGTTTGGGTGCGAAGGCTCGCGCCAGCGCCACCCGCTGCTGCTCGCCGCCGGAGAGCTGCACCGGATAGTGATGCCCACGATCCGCCAGGCCCACCTGATCGAGCAGCTCGTCAGCTCGGCGGCCGGCATCCGTAGCGCCCGCGAGCTCGAGCGGCAGCAGAATGTTTTCGCGCGCCGTCTGGTTGGTCAACAGCTGAAAGTTCTGGAAGACGAACCCCACCTTGCGCCGCCGCAGCATCGCCAGGCAATCTTCGGACAGAGTGTGAATCGGCTCACCGTCGAGCAGGATCTCACCCTGGGTCGGGCGATCCAGGCCGGCCATCATCGCCAGCAGCGTCGATTTGCCGCTACCGGAGGGTCCCAGGATCGCCACCGACTCGCCGCGCGCGATCTCGAGGTCGATGCCGTCCAGAATGGTCAGCAGGCGGCCGCCGGACGGCAGCCGATGGGTGAGGCGTCGTATCGCAATGCAGGGGTTCGTCATGGTCTCCATCTACAGGAGCTTCCTATGCGGGGTTTATGGCGATGGGAGCAACGTTCGAGGGACTACGCTCCGATAAACTCTTCTCATGTTGATTCGCACACACGCTCGTTTCGGTTTGTCGTCCCTGCTCTTGCTGGCAGCCCTCGGGCTCTCTTGCCTGGCATGTGGGGAACGCCAGCAACCCGCTCAGAATTCCCAGGCTACCGCCCAACGGCCGCAGCCGCTGCCTGCACCGAGTGCCGAGCCGGAGGAGCCGCTGCCGCTGATCATCTTTCTCGGAGACAGCCTCACCGCCGGCTACGGCCTGAGCGAAGCGCAGGCGTTCCCAGCGCTGATCGAGGCGCAGCTCAACCAGGAGGAGCGTCGGGCGCGGGTGGTCAATGCCGGCATCAGCGGCGACACCACTGCCGGCGGACTCGATCGCCTGGACTGGCTGCTGCAGCAGCAGCCGGACATCCTGATGGTCTGCCTAGGCGCCAACGACGGCCTGCGCGGTCTCTCGCTCGAGAGCTCGCAGGCCAATCTGCGCTCGATCATCACCCGAGCGCAGGAGCGCGATATTCGGGTGCTGCTCGCCGGCATGTTGATCCCGCCCAACTACGGCCAGGACTACACCGACCGTTTCGCCGCGATCTACCCTACCCTGGCTAAGGAGCTCGGTGTTCCGCTCATCCCATTCCTGCTCGAAGGCGTCGCCGCCCGTCCCGAGCTCAACCTGCCGGACGGCATCCATCCCACCGCTGAGGGCCAGGAGATCATCGCCAGCACGGTGATGCCGTTTCTCGTGCCCCTGATCGAAGCCGTGGAGTCTTCAGCCCCTGTCACCCAAAACCCAACTTTAGGATAGTGCGATATTAAAATTGCTTTAGCATCGCTCTAAGAATAGCGTTATAATGTTTTCCCTTTTCCTCTCCATGACAGCTCGCATGACCGCCTGGGTTCATCAATTCGCTGAAACCAAAGGCTGAACGCGTACGAATTGCGCTAACATGGCGGTAAGACTCGAGCTGAGTCGACTGATAGAAAACGTAACGGACAGTCTTTGCTCGGCAGCAGCAGATTTCGTTATATAGAAAGTAACTTCTTCGGTCGAGTATCGGCTCAGGTCGAATTCGGCTTCGGCCGACCGTCGGCCGCGGTATCGCAAAGCTGAACCCCACATCTCCCTAGGGGTTCGTAAATTCGACCTTCGGCCCCTAACGGTGGAAGCTTCCCCAACACTCCTGAACCTCGAGTTCCGGCAGCAACCGAGATTTCAGAACCATGAGCGCAGTACCCAAGAGCTCGAACCTCAGACGAGAGCTCAACGATTCGAACAACTGGGACCCCTTCAGTACGGGCAAGAGCTCGCTGAAGAAAGTTTCCACCGCCCAACCCGACGCCAGCTCGACGCAAGAAGTCGCGCTCTGGCTGCTCGGCTCGGCGGTGGAAGCCTCCGTCGACGGTTACTTCATCACCGATGCCGACCTATCGGTTGGCGGCAGGATCATTTACGTCAACCCTGCCTTCACGCGCATCACCGGCTACGAGCTGTCGGAGGTCATCGGCAAGACGCCAGCGATCTTGCGCGGCCCGGAGACCGATCCCAGGCTGATGGAAGCCACCTTGGAGGCGCTCACCGAAGGTCGCGAGTTTGGCGGTGAATCGACTCACTACCGCAAAGACCAGACGACCTTCATCATGAGCTGGAGCGTCGTGCCGCTGAAGGACACTCGCGGTCAGATCAGCCACTATCTCACGGTCATGCGCGACGTCACGGAGCAGCGCCGCAGCGAAACTGTGCGCAAGTGGCTCGAGGTAGCGATCGAGCGTAGCGACATCGCGGTGGTGGTCTACGACAAGGACCTGCGGGTTCAGCTGGTCAACCCGGCCTTCGAGAAGCTGGCCGGCGTCACCTCGGCTCAGGCTCGCAAACGGCCGATCTGGCGGCTGCCGATTCGGCCCCGGCGGCGCGCCCAATGGCGAGAGTTGACCGAGGCCTTGACGAACCGAGGCTTCGCAGAGATGACGTTCGAGCACCAGCACAGTGCCTCTGCGGCCCGGCTTCTCGAGCTCAATATCACCGCCATCCGCGAGCGCGACGACCGCGTCGCCGCCTACATCGCCCGCTGCTCGGACGTGACCGAGCAGCGACGCATGGAATCCGTGACCGAGGCCGTCAACATGTCCGAGAGCCTCGGCTACGTCTTCTCGGGCATCCGGCACGAGCTGGGCAATCCGATCAACTCGATCAAGGCCGCGCTGAGCGTGCTGAGGAGCGGCATCGATCGCTTCGAAGGCGACCGCGTCAAGGACTACCTCGACAGCGTGCTGCTAGAGGTGGGCCGCGTCGAAGATCTGCTGCGGTCGCTGCGCAGCTTCACCGCCTTCGAGCGCCCCAGCTTGGAGCCGGTAGACGCGCATCGGTTTCTGCAGCGCTTCAAGCAGCTGGTCAGCCCCAGCCTGAGGCAGCAGGGCATCTCGATCAGAATCCCCGAGCCCACCCAACAGCTCCTCGTCGCCGCTGATCCCAGGGCCCTCCACCAG
The DNA here is from genome assembly GCA_039030415.1 of Acidobacteriota bacterium. Taxonomy (GTDB): domain Bacteria; phylum Acidobacteriota; class Thermoanaerobaculia; order Multivoradales; family J023; genus JAAELT01. The sequence continues at coordinate 9,822 of JBCCEE010000078.1, read as the reverse complement.
ATCCTGTTGAATCTCATCAACAACGCTGCCGACGCGGTCAAAAACCGCGAGCTACCGCGCATCGAGCTGCGGGTCAGCCCGTGCCGCGGCCAGCGCGTGCGCTTCGATGTGATCGACAATGGCATCGGCTTCGACCCGATCGAATCCGGGCGCCTGATCCAACCCTTCTACACCACCAAGAAGGATGGCAACGGCCTGGGTTTGAGCATCAGTCAGAAACTGCTCTCGAGCCTTGGCGGCAGCCTGGAGCTGACGGGAAAGCCCGGGTTGGGGTGCCGAGCCACAATGATCCTGAACGGCGCGCGACCCTAGATTGCTGGGATGTCTTCTCACCGTGTCTTGCTGGTCGATGATGATCGGCTCTTCACCCGCTCGATCGCCGACCTGCTGAAGCTCGACGGCCTCGAGGTCAAGGAGGCCGGCTCGCTGGCAGAAGCGCGGCGCGCCGCTCCAGGCGTCGATGTCCTGGTGCTCGACAACCACCTGCCCGACGGCGAAGGGCTGGATCTCCTGCAGGAGCTCAGGCAGCAGGGCTGGTTGCCCAAAGTCCTGCTGGTCACCGCCAATCCCGATCTCGACAACGCCATCGAAGCCTTGCGCCAGGGCATCGAGGACTACCTCACGAAGCCTCTCGACGTCAGCCAGCTGCGGCTGGCGATCCACCGCTGTTTCCGGACGCTCGACCTCGAACGTCTCGAAGATCTCGAGCACCGGCGTCGCTCCGAAGAGCGGGACCGGGTCGAGCTGATCGGTGGCGCCGAGTTCGAGACGGTAAGAGCCCTGGTTGAGCGCGCCAGCAGGAGTACCTCGCCAGTCCTCCTGACGGGAGAGACCGGCACCGACAAGAGCCATATCGCCCGCGCCATCCATTATCGCGGCCGGCCGGAATCCCCCTTCGTTGCGGTCAACTGCGCGGCCCTGCCGGCGACCCTGATCGAAGCCGAGCTGTTCGGTGCGGTCAAGGGCTCCTACACCGGTGCCAATGAAGATCGGCGCGGCCTGTTCGAGCTCGCGGATCGGGGAACCATCTTCCTCGACGAGATCGGCGAGCTGCCCCTCGAGCTGCAGGTCAAGCTCCTGGGAGTTCTGGATGACCAGCGCATTCGCCGGCTCGGCGGCTCCGAGGCGATCGACGTCGAGGTCCGGGTGATCGCCGCTACCAACATCGATCCCGAGCAGGCGACCCTGGCGGGCACCTTTCGTCGCGACCTGTACTACCGCTTGAACGTTCTGCGTATCGAAGTGCCGCCACTGCGGCAGCGCTTGGGAGATCTGGGACCGCTGATCGACTCGTTGCTCGCCGGCATGGGCCCGGCAGGCGACCGTAGCCTGGCGCCTGGCGAGCTGTCCGCCCTCGCCACCTATCACTGGCCAGGCAACGTCCGGGAGCTGCGCAATGTGCTCGAACGCGCCCTGATCCTTCAGGAAACCGGTGATCTAAGGCCTGCCGAGCTGCTCCGCAACGAGGCCATTGCATCCCACGAGGAGCCTCCCACCCGCGATGCCCAGGACGAGATCGTGCCGCTGGCCGAGCTCGAGAAACGGCACCTGCTGCATGCGATAGCCGTCTGCGAGACCCAGATCGAGGCCGCCCAGCGACTCGGCATTGGCGTGGCTACGCTGCGCCGTAAGCTGACGAGCTACCGATCTGAGGAGCCGGCTCGCGCTTCGGAAGGCGCCGTAATCCGTTCGAGCCTTCCTGCCTGAGTCGCCACCTCCGATCGCGCTCCTGGGAGTTGACTCGAGGCCGCAAGCCGCTACGGCTAGCGAGCGCTCATTTTGAGCGCCTGCGCTCAAAATGAGCGCTCGCTTTGAGCGCGTGCCCTCAGAGCTCGACCGCTGACCCGCGTTCGACCGGCGATGCCCGAACGGATTGAGGCCGGCTGCAGCGTGGCTGCTGACCCGAGGATCGATAGTAAACCGCTTCGAATCAAATATTTAACAGATAGCTAGAGACTCCCAGTTTCTCAGGATCAACCACAATACCGCGAGCTCGAGAGGTCCCGCATCGGCAGGCACGATTCTCGCTCTACCTCTCTGCATCATGGACTGGAGCACCAAATCGATCCTCGTAGTAGACGACGAGAGACTCTTCGTGAGCAGCGTGCAAGACGCGATCAAAGACCGCTTTCCCGGCATCCAGTGCCTGACCGCCGGCGACGGACAGCAGGCCCTGAAACACATCGACTCGATCCAGCCGGACGTGGTGCTCACCGACCTGAGCATGCCGGTGATGGATGGGTTCCAGCTCTTGGCCGAGCTCAGTGCTCGCCGCTTTCGCTCCCCGATTCTGGTAGCCACCGCCTTCGCCACGCCGGAATCCGAAGAGATCGTACGCCGTTTCGGAGCGCTCGAGATCCTCGAGAAGCCGGTGGACATTGGCGAAATGCTCGATCGCATGGCTGAGCTGGCGGTCCACCCCAGAGTAGAAGTGGGCTTGCTCAGCCCTGCCGGCTTCAGTCGGCTGATGGCGCGCGAGCAGCGCTCCGGCATCTTGACGACGGTCAACGGCGATCTGCGCGGCGAGCTGGTGTTTGATCACGGCGACCTGATCGACGCGGTCGCTGGCGAACAGGTGGGGGACGCCGCGGCGCTCGAGATCTTCAGCTGGGCCTCGGCCAAGCTGGAGCTGCGGGAGATCCCGCCCAAGTGCCGACACCGGGTCGAGTCGTTCCTGGACGATCTGCTCCTTGGCACCGCGCCCACCCCGAGGCGTTCGGACATCGCCTCAAAAAGCATGGCGGAGGAAGACGAGTGGTCCGACGCCTTCGACCAACAATTTCTGTTGAAGCAACCCACATCAAAACCAAAGGAGAAAGCAATGGGAAACGTCAATGAATCACTCGACTCCGCGATGGAGATCGACGGCGCACTCGTCACCGCTCTGGTCGACTTCGAAAGCGGCATGACCCTCGGCACCCGGGGCGACGCCTTCAATATCGAGCTCGCAGCGTCAGGCAACACCGAAGTCGTGCTCTCGAAGATGAAGGTCATGCAGTCCCTCGGCCTCGAGGGTGGTATCGAAGACATCCTGATCACCCTCAGCGATCAGTACCACCTGATCCGCCCGCTGACCAAGGAGCGCAACCTCTTCCTTTACTTGGCGATCGACCGCAAAAAGGGCAACCTCGGCATGGCGCGGCACAAGCTGTCGTCGATCGAGAACGAGCTCGCGCTCTGAGCCCGAGTCTCGTCTTCCGAGCTCAAGGCAAGTGAAGCTCGAGCTCGGGATACGCAGCGGCGCGGCCCCGCAGCTCGGGCGCCGCGCTCAGCGCTCGCTGCAGATTCTCGCGCCCGGATGCCACATCTCCGGCTCGCACCTGCAACAGCGCCAGCTGAAAGCGCGCTTCCGCGTAGTCGCCCTCTCGAGGCCGGCTGATCGCCAGCCACGGCATCGCCTCCGAGGCCCGGCCCTGGCGCAACAGCAGCAGCCCTAGAGCACCAGGATGCGGGAAGGCATCGCGCCCGGTCTGCTCCGCAGCGAGCTCGAAGTGGCGCAGCGCCTCGGCCAGTTTGCCGGAAGCGTTTTGCAGGAATGCCAGGCGGATCCGTAGATCGCTGCGCTCGGGCACCAGATCAGCGGCGTGCTCCAGAGCGTCCAGGGCCTGCTCCGACTTGCCACTGCGCCCCAGCGTGGTCGCCAGGTTGATCCATCCGTCGATCCGGCGAGGCCGCAGCCGTACGACCTCGAACCACTGCTCAGCTGCCTCGCCGTGCTGCCCGAGGCGGGAGAGGGCAAGGGCGAGAGCACGGCGCGTCTCGAAATCCGACGGCATGATCTGAGCCGCACGGCGTAGCCGGGTCACCGCAGCGTCGGTGCGGCCGGCAGCGCTCAGCGCCACGCCTGAACGGGACAGAGCGAAGGGGTTGTTCGGCTCGTCTTCGAGCACCGCGTCGAACCGAGCCACTGCGGCGTCGTAGCTCCCCTGCTCGAGCAGGGCGACGGCATCTGAGAGCTCATTCCACTGCTCTACGCGGTCTTTGGGATCCGGCAGGCCAGCGGGCGGCTCGCCGCTCTCGCTGCCTGCTCCGGTATAGCCGAGCGCCTCGAGTCGTGCCAAGGCCTCCGAATCCGTCAAAGCCTCCGCTGAGGCCGCGGCGCGGGACTCGATCTGTGTGAATGTGCGCTGCAGCTCGCGCGCGCGGCGGCGCTCCCGGGTGACCAGATTCACCGCCTCGCCGGGATCGTTGGCCAGGTCGTAGAGCTCGGGGCGCGGCGCGGCGATCAGCTTCCAGGCCCCCTGGCGGACGGCGCGCAGCGGCGCCCAGCCGTAGGACAGCCAGGGCCTGCGGGTCTCGAGATAGGCTGCTGGTACCGTCTGCTCCTCGCCCGCCAAAAGCGGCGCTAGGCTGACGCCATCGAGATCCGACCCTAGCGGTTCCTGCCCCAGAAGACTCAAGACGGTCGGCGCGATATCCACCAATCGCACCGCAGCCGAAGACTCCCCCGGCTCGATCCGTCCGGGGAAATGGAACACCAGGGGCACCGCCATGGTGCTCTCGTAGATGAAGAAGCCGTGGGTCTGCTCGCCATGCTCTCCCAGGCTCTCGCCGTGGTCGGCGGTGAGCACGGTGAACACCCGTTGTGACGGCAGCCCGGCGAGGAGTCGACCGATCTCGCGATCGACGTAAGCGACTTCGCCGAGATAGGCAGCTTCGAGATCCGGGCCGCCAAACGGCTCGGGAGGCTCGTAGGGATCATGAGGATCGTAGAAGTGGACCCACAGAAACCAAGGTGACGGCTTCCCCGCCACCCAGGCGAGCGCGGCATCGACGGTGGCACCCGCGGAGCGCTCCAAGCGGCCGGCAGTACCGGCGTCGAAGCGGTCGTCATAATGATCGAAGCCGCGATCGAGACCAAACTCGGCCGCCAACGGATAGCCGCTCACGAAAGCCGCGGTGCGATAGCCCCGGCTGCGCAGACGCGCCGCCAGGGTCTCGGGTCCCGGCCCCAACACCTGCCCGTTGTCCCGCACCCCGTGACGGCGCGGGATCAGGCTGGTGAGCAGTGAAGCATGCGCCGGCTGGGTCACGGGTGCCGGCGAGACCGCCGCTGGAAAGCGAAATCCCGCCGCCGCCAAACGATCGATCACCGGCGTCGTCGTGCCTCCCGCCACCCAGCCCAGGGCGTCGGGGCGCAGGGTGTCGATAGTGATCAGCAGGACGTCGGCGGCGGGCGGTTTGCCCGCGTCCTCCTGCGGCTTGGCCACGGCTGGCAAAGCCGTCAGAAGATAAGCCACGATGGCCATCGCCACCCTAGCCATCGCCACCCTAGCTAGTAGGTTCCGCAGCATCATCCCTCTATGTTGCCCCAAAACACGATCGGCGCCCAGAGGGCGCCGATCGATCAGGAGTCCGTTGGGACCTACCGGTTACGGCGTGGTGCTCGACCAGCCCACCGTGTCGCCGGACTCGAAGCTATCGAAGAAGATGAAGCCTGGAGCGCCACAGACATCGCTCTGCATATCGTCGACCTGGACGTCGACGTTGGTCAGAGAGAACTGGTCGAAGGTGAAGCCGTCCAGGTGCAGACCGCTATCGGTACCGTAGCGGATGTCGAACTGGATCGGCGTGCCGGCGAGACCCGCAGCACCGAGGGCAGCAGGGTTGAACGTCGAAGACGCCCAGGTCTGCATCGTGCCGCCCCAGCCGTTCTGGTTCTCCGTGCCGCAGGTGCCGTTGGCTCCTGAGGCGTTGTAGCCGCGACCGGCGCTCGGCTGGACCAGGGTCCGGCTGCCGTCGGCCGGATCATAGATGCCAACGTTGGCGCGGTCGTACCACGGTCCGGTGCCGCCCGCGTCGTCCTCGATGTTGAAGTTGGTCCACATCGTGAGGACCGAATTCGCGGCCAGTGACACCACCGGCGAACGGATATGGTCGCATTGGTTGGCCAAGAAACCCGACGACGCGGTGAAGAAGTCGGTGCCTTCGGCACCGCTCCCGCCGCCACTCGTCGTGCGGTCGAACGTGCCTTCCTGCACCGACCAATCCTCAGCGTCGGCCTCGAAGGAGAAGGTGCGGTTGGCGAAGTTCTGGAAGTCACTCTCGGTGCTCGACACGTTGAGCGGCAGCGTCAGGGTCTTGACTCCCGGGCTGAGCTCGTCGCTGGTGAAGTCGATCTCGAACGAGATCGAATCGCCCAAGGACAGTCCGGCAGCCTGGAAGTTGATCGAGCCAGCTGCAATGTCGCAAGCCGCCAACGAGCCCGAAACCGCCACCGGGAAGGTGCTGGTGAAGACCACCTCGGGGTGGTTCGGCGCCCGGACGTCGACGATGCGAACGTTGTTCTGGGTGCCATCGCCGAGGTTGGAGACGCTCACGGCCACCGACGCTTCCTCACAGTTGTCGAGGAAGATATCGCCGTCGCCGGTGTTGATCGTCACCGCACCGCTGGCCAGGGTATCCAGACCGAGGTTGGCACCGACCGAAGGCATGGCCGTGGTGCAGGCGCTAGCCGGACCGAAGCAGGTGTCTCCCGCGGCCATCGCGAACACCGAGTAGTAGTACTCCTGGCCGTTGCGCAGACCGGAGTCGATGTAGGACGTATCGGTGACGTCGGCGATCCAGATCTTGCCGAAGTCGCAGTCGAACACGCCCTCACCTCGGAAAACGCGATAGCTGTTGGCGCCGGCGACCGCTCCCCAGCTGAGCTCGACGCTGCGATCCCGCGGCGTGGCGGTGACCACCGGCGCGGTCGTCGGCAGGCCGGCGCAGCCGCCGTCCAGCACGGCCGGCGTCGGGCAGGCGATGCCGTGACGCGCGAAAGCGGCGTTGATCGCCGTCATGTGCGGCGTGCCGTTGGCCAGGCTGCCGTCGTCGTCATCGGCGGCGAGGTAGTTGAGATAGCCGCCGTCGGCGTTACAGCCGTCGCCGGTGCCGGAGCCCGCGTTACAGTTGAACCAGGCGCCAACACCGCCGGAGCCGACGAAGGTCAGTCGCGTGGCGACCTCGCGAGCGGTGTCCGTGTCCATGCTGTAAGGCGCGACGGTCAGATCGCGATGCCAGAGATCCCACACCGCCTCACCGTAGACCGCGCCTTCGCAGTGCACCGAGCCGCCGCAGGGGCCGTTGGTGTTACCCGGGCCACAGCCGTCGATAAAGGCGATATCGTGCGGCAAGCCGGAGGCACGCTTGGCGAAGTCGATATCGCGAACGCCGGAGCACTCGGTGCAGGGATCGCCATAGCCGCCGCAGTTCTGGCCGGGGCGGAAGTTGCGGCCGATGCACGAGGTGTTGAGGCGCAGCGAAGCGTAGATGTCGGCGATACCCTCACCCGGGCTCGAGATGCCGGGGGTGGCGTCGGCGCCGTCCATGCCGTGGCCCCACTCGTGGACGAACACGCCGGCGATCTCACCGGTGTTGCTGCAGCCGCCGCCGGAGGTGAAGAAGTTGACGCCACCCGGACCGCCGGATGCGTTGCAGTTGCTGTTGATGTTCATCGTCGCCGGCAGCTGACCCTGCAGCCAGACGTTGTCCGGCAGGTGGCTCTGGCCCCACTCGATCGAGCGGCCGATCTCGTAGAAACCGGAGCGCGAGGCGTGGGTGTTGCCGGGCGAGGCGCCCGGCGGCGTGGTGCAGTCGATACCGCCGCTGGTCCCTAGGCTCAGCAGGTCGCCCATGGTCGACTCGTTGATCGCGCCACAGTTGTCGATCATTCGCAGGTAGCGACCGCTGAGGGTCGTCGAGATCTCACCGTCGACGCAGGCCAGCAGGTTGCCGCCGCTGTCGGAGAAGAACGTGTTGCCGCCATTGGTGATGTCGGCGAACGGCATCGGATAAACGACCTCGACACCGTCCGGCGGCACGCCGTCGTTGGTGACCGGGTAGACGCCACCGTCGATCTCGCGCGTGCTGGCGTAGTTCGCCTTGTCCTGTAGCGCCAGCACCTCGCCGGTGTGAGCGTCGACCAGCGCTTCCCACTCGCCGACCGGGTCGCCCTCGAAGCTCGGGTGCATCTCCCAGACCAAGCGGTAGTCGTAGCCGGTGCCGACCTCGATCTGCGACAGGTCGGTGCCCTTGGCCATCGGGATGATGACGAGGGTCTGCTTACCCCAGTCGGCCAGCTGAGCCAGCTCGCCGAGGTGCTCGCTGACCGCCGCGATCGCCGACTCGGTGGAGATCGAAGGCACCGGCGAGACCGTCATGTCGCCCCAGTTACGAGTGCCCATGAGGATCAGGTTGCCATGGCTGATCACCGCCTTGAAGTAAGTGTTGCGCACCTCGACGCCGCCGATGCGGCGCGGCACGTGGATCTGGATGAGATCGCGATCCCGCGACAGCGTGACCACGCCGGGATTCTGAAGCTCGGAGACGTCGACCCCGAGCTGTGCCTGGCGCGCTGTAACGTAGTCGACCAAGGCGCTCCACGCCTCGGTACGCAGTGCCGCTCGGTCCTCTGCTGCCGCCTTGTTGAAGTTGTCCCAGCTCAGCTCATTGCCGACGCCATCGCCAGGAAGCAGCGGATGGGTTGGGATCAGCGTGCCCCAGCGACCGCCGCGAATATCGAGGTAGGCCCCGTCTGCGGAGACGCCGAGATCGGCGAGAACCTGGGAGCGAGCCGCTCCGGCCTCGGTCGCCGGCTGATAGATGTTCCCGATGTAGAGGTCGGGATGGCTGAACGACTTGGCCCGGAGCTCAGTGATCTCCGGCTCGACCAAAGCGGTTAGCGGCAACGCCGCCAACAGGGCCGAGATAATGAAGGCAATCTCGAACGGACGGCTGCGTCTTGCGTGATTCATCTATCCTCCTCAGGACGAGCGCAGCCCAGGGTCGACCACGCCGTTTGGGGTTTACGGAACACAGAACGGGCTGTAAGCCGCGCAAAAATGTCAGAAATGGAAATCCAGCCTAGTTTTTTCATCCTAACAGGCCACCTGCAGCCCGGCAACACGCTGTTCAGCCGCCTCGACAATCTCGAGGCGAGCCTTGTCTCAGCGGCCTAGCTGAGCCAGGAGAGCCCGCGCCTGGCCGGCAATTGACGACCTCGGCGCCGCCTGGATAGCGCGCTCCAGGTGGCTGCGCGCCGCCTCGCGCCGGCCTTCGATCAGCGCCGCCTGGCCGCGCAGCAGCCACGGTAGCGGCAGCTCCGGCAAGAGCTCACAGGCGCGAGCCAGGTGGCGCTCGGCTCCCAGCTCTTTGGCCGCCAGCAGAATCTGAGCCAGCCGCACGAGCACGCCGACGCTGTCCACCTCCCGTGCGGCCGCGCGCTCCAGCACCTTGCGTTCATCGGCCGGTCGGCCGCGGTGCAGCGCCAACTCGGCGAGGCTGAGCCAGGCCTGAGAAAACCGCGGATCGATCTCGAGGGCGGCCTCGAAGGCGGCCTCGGCTGCCTCGTAGCGTTTGGCGTTGAGCAGCGTACGCCCCAGGTGATGATGCAAGAACTCGAGGTCAGGATCGAGACTGATAGCGCGTTCGAAGGTCGCGATCGCCTGATCGATCTCCCCCGCCTGCTCCTGAGCAGACGCCAGCCGGGTCAAGAAGGGCACGTTGTCGGGGCTCTTGGCGTTGAGTGCCTCGAGCTTTCGCACTGCCGCCGCGGCCTGGCCGGATGCCAACAACCGATTGGCCTGCTCGAGCTCGTTCAGCAAGCCGATGCCATCTTTGGGATCGAGCCCCGACGTCGTTTCGCCGGCACCGCCGAGATAGCCCAGAGACCGCAGCTCGGCGTCGAGCTGGCCATCGGCCGCGAGCGGCAGCGGCTGGTGGGTCGTAAAGCCGGCTTCGAGACCCAACAGTCGATCCCGCAGCTGCCCGGCGAGTGCCCGCTGCTCGCGCACCAGATTGTTCTGCTCATCAGGATCCGAGACGATCTCATAAAGCTCG